>NZ_LSIF01000060.1 GCF_001556105.1 Pseudoxanthomonas mexicana
GGCTGTCGGGGGTCGGGGGCTGCGGTTATCATGTCGGGTCTGGAAACAAGCACCCGCCGGGTCCGGCGGGTTCCCCATTCTATCCGGCCGGCCGCCCTGCGCGGCGGGCACGCCTTACCCTCAGGAGCACACGCATGGCCAGTTACGGCATGAACGACGTCAAGAACGGGATGAAGATCCTGATCCACAACGAGCCGGCGATCATCAGCGACACCGAGTACGTCAAGCCGGGCAAGGGCCAGGCTTTCACGCGCGTGAAGTACCGCCTGATCAAGAGCGGCCGCGTGCAGGAAATCACCATGAAGAGCACCGACTCGGTCGAGGCGGCGGACGTGGTGGATACCGACATGCAGTACCTGTACTCCGACGGCGAGTACTGGCACTTCATGCAGCAGGAAACCTTCGAGCAGGTGCAGGCCGACAAAGCCGGCATGGGTGGCGCCGAGAAGTGGCTGAAGGGCGAGGAAGACTGCGTGGTGACGCTGTGGAACGGCAACCCGATCCAGGTGACCCCGCCGAACTTCGTCGAGCTGCAGATCACCGAGACCGACCCGGGCGTGAAGGGCGATACCGCCGGCACGGGCGGCAAGCCGGCCACGCTGGAGACCGGCGCCGTCGTGCGCGTGCCGCTGTTCGTCGGCCAGGAAGAGATCATCAAGGTCGACACCCGCACCGGCGAATACGTCAGCCGCGTCAAGTGATGGAGCAGCTCGCGCTCTACCTGGGCATCTGGGCGGTTGGTGTGCTGCTGGCCGGGCTGGGCGTGATGCTGTGCTGGAATGCGACGCTGCCGTGGCTGTTCCCCAGCGTGCCGCGGCTCACTTACGGACGCGCGCTGGCGCTGATGCTGCTGTGCTGGCTGCTGTTCGGCGCCGGCGCCATCGGCCTGACCTATACGCTGGGATTCTGAGCCGAGGTCCCATGAACGACCGCATCCCCGAAGCCTGCGACCTGTTGATCGAAGCCGGTTTCGTGGTGCCCGTCGTCCCGCACGGGGTGGTGCTGGAAAGCCATGCGGTCGCCGTCAGCGGCGGTCGCATCGTCGCTGTCCTGCCGGTGGCGGAGGCGCGCCAGCGTTTCCTGCCGCGCGAAACCGTGTCGCGCCCCGACGCGGCGCTGATCCCCGGCCTGGTCAATGCGCATACGCACAACCCGATGACGCTGCTGCGCGGCGTGGCCGACGACCTGCCGCTGAAGGTATGGCTGCAGGAGCACATCTGGCCGATCGAGGGCGCGGTGATCGGCCCCGATTTCGTGGCCGATGGCATCACCCTGGCGATCGCCGAGATGCTGCGCGGCGGTACCACCTGCGTCAACGAGAACTACTTCTTCCCGGACGTACAGGCGGCCACCTACAAGCACCACGGTTTCCGTGCGCGCGTCGGCCTGCCGGTGATCGATTTCCCGACGGCGTGGGCTGCTTCTGATGATGAGTACTTCGAGAAGGCCGGCGAAGTGCACGACCAGTGGCGCGACGACGCGCTGATCGCCACCGCGTTCGCGCCGCATGCGCCGTACACGGTGAACGACGCGAATTTCGAACGCGTGCGCATGCTGTCGGACCAGCTTGACGTGCCGGTGCACCTGCACCTGCACGAGACCGCGCAGGAAGTGGAGCAGTCGCTGGAGAAGTACGGCCAGCGCCCGATCGCGCGGCTGGACCGGCTGGGGCTGGTCAACGACCGCCTGATCGCCATCCACATGACCCAACTGACCGAGGCGGAAATCCACCTGTGCGCCGAACGTGGCGTCAGCGTGGTGCATTGCCCGGAATCGAACCTCAAGCTGGCCTCGGGCTTCTGCCCGGCGTGCGCGCTGGAGCGCGCGGGCGTGACGCTGGCCGTCGGCACCGATGGCTGCGCCAGCAACAACGACCTCGACATGTTCAGCGAAACCCGCACGGCCGCGTTGCTGGCCAAGGCGGTCGCGCAGGACGCGGCAGCGCTGGATGCGTTCAGTGCGTTGCGAGCGGCCACGCTGGGCGGCGCGAAGGCGATCGGGTTCGACGACCGCATCGGCTCGATCGAGCCGGGCAAGGAAGCCGACCTGGTCTGCGTCGACCTGTCTGCGCTGGAAACCCAGCCGCTGCATCACGTGGTGTCGCAACTGATCTACGCGACCGGTCGCCAGCAGGTCAGCGATGTCTGGATCGCCGGCCGGCCGAAGCTGCAGCAGCGCGTGCTGGTCGAGATCGACATCGATGGCGTCATCGCCAATGCGCGGCAGTGGCGTGAGCGGATCGCGGGTATTCGCCTGTCCTGATCCGGCGCTGTCGTCGGGTCCGCCTTACAATGGCGACATGACGACCACGACTTCGCCCCGCGACGACAATTTCACCCAGGCCGAGCTCGACAAGTTCGGTGCGTTGGCCAACCGCTGGTGGGACCCGGATGGTCCGCAGAAGGCCCTGCACGCACTGAATCCCGTCCGCCTGCAGTACGTGCGCGAACGCGCGGCGCTGGCGAATGCCGCCGCACTGGACGTCGGTTGCGGTGGCGGCCTGTTGAGCGAGGCACTGGCGCGCGAAGGGGCGCTGGTTACCGCGATCGACCTGGCGCCGGAACTGGTGAAGGTCGGTCGGCTGCACAAGCTCGAATCGGGCGTGCAGGTCGACTATCAACTGCGCTCGGTCGAGTCGCTGGCCGAAGAACGGCCGGGCAGCTTCGACGTGGTCACCTGCATGGAGATGCTGGAACACGTGCCGGATCCGGCATCGATCATCCGCGCCTGCCACACGCTGCTGAAGCCGGGCGGCCGGCTGTTCCTGTCCACATTGAACCGCACGCCGGCCGCGTTCGCGCTGGCCATCGTGGGCGCCGAGTACATCGCGCGCCTGCTGCCGAAGGGTACGCATCATTACAAGGAATTCATCCGTCCTTCCGAACTGGCCGCGTGGCTGCGTGACGCCGGCTTCCAGGTGCAGGACGTCACCGGCTTGGCCTACGAGCCGTGGCGCCAGCGCGCACGCCTGACTTCGCGTACCGACGTGAACTACCTCGCCAGCGCGGTGAAGCCGTGACGTCGACGGGCTTTCCGCGCGCGGCGCTGTTCGATCTGGATGGCACGCTGCTCGACAGCGCGCCGGACATGCTGGCCACCGCCAACCGCATGCGGGTGGCGCGCGGCATCGGTCCGATGACCATCGAGGGTTTGCGTCCGCATGTGTCGAAAGGATCGCGCGCCATGCTGGCGGCGGCATTCCCCGACATGGAGCAAGGCCCACGCGAAGCGCTGGTGCCGGAGTTCCTGACGATCTACCAGGAAGAGCTCGGCCGCCACAGCGTGCTGTTCGACGGCGTGGCGGAGATGCTCGGTGCGTTGGAGGCGGCGGGCAGCGTCTGGGGCATCGTCACCAACAAGCCGGAGTACCTGGCGCGCGACATCCTGCCGCAACTGAGGTGGAGCGATCGCTGCGCGGTGCTGATCGGCGGCGACACGCTGGCCGAGAAGAAGCCACATCCGCTGCCGCTGCAGGTCGCCGCAGAACGCATCGGCATCGCCATCGCCGATTGCGTCTACGTGGGCGACGACGAACGCGACATCCAGGCGTCGCGTGCGGCCGGCATGCCATCGATCGCAGCGCTATGGGGTTACCGGCAGACGCACGAAGTGCCCGCGGAGTGGGGCGCGGATGTGATGTGCGAGACCGCGAGTGAGCTCATCGAGCCGGCCGCATGGCCGGCCATGCGTTCCTCCGTGGGAGCGACGTAAGTCGCGAGCGGTTTGGCGGTCACGCATGTCTCGGGCGCCGATTCGTATTTCCTGCAACCTCCATCGCGACTGACGTCGCTCCCACACCTTGCCGATTTCGATGTCCGATTCCGCCGCTCTCGACAGCTTCCTGGGAAAATGGCGTGTCCGCTGGCCCGAGTGGTCGGTGGCCGAGGTCTTCGTCGCGCCCGCACGTCGCGATATCGCGGTGGCGTGGTTCGCCCTGCTGCAGGAGTTCGAGGACACGCTGAACATCACGGGTGATCCGTTGCCTGCGGATGCCAAGCTCGCATGGTGGCGGGAGGAACTGCACGGCTGGGGCGCGCAACGTTCGCGTCATCCTCTTGGCAGGCGGCTGGAGCCGGTACAGGCGTCGTGGTCGCTACTCGCCGACGCGCTGCCGGCATTGGTCATCGCACGAGAGTCGGCGGCCACGGGTGACGCGGCCGTCGCGGCCCTGATCGGTTTTGGCGAGGCCGTGGTGGCGGTGGAAGCGGATGTGCTGGGTCACGCGCCCACCGCTGATGCCATCGTGGCGCAAGTGCTGGCGGGGCGTCTGGCAGAGATTGGGGTGGCCTCCGTGCCTACCCACCAGCAACAAACCGGTGAAGGATCGGCGCTGCGCAGTTGGGCCGCTGAGCTGGTTCGACGCTGGGGCGATCCGCGACGCGGCGCCCGCGAACGCCGCATCCTGGCGACCTATGCGCATGCGCGCCTCGGTCGTCTCGCCAGGCAGGGCGAAACGGCACCGCTGCCAGCGCGCCCGCTGATCCTGTTCGCCGGTTGGCGCGCGGCACGCGGTGACTGAAGGCGTCGCGTATCGCTGCGATAGCCGCAGGAAAGGTGCGTAACGGACTGTTTCATCTGGGGATTCGGGGCAGGGCGTACAATGCGCGGCATCCATTCCCCCGTGCATGACGATGGCCCCCTCGCTTCCTTTGGCGCCCCGCGCCGACCTCCCTGATGTCGCCCACCAACGCGTGCCACTGGCGCGTCCACTGGACTGGGTAGGCATGGAGAACATTGCGCTGCCGGTGCGCATCGCGGACGGGCAGGGTGGGCAATTGCAGGTCGCCGCCAGCATCGATCTGTCGGTGAATCTGGCCAATCCAGACGCGCGCGGTATCCATATGTCGCGGCTGTACCTGCAACTGCAGGATGGACTGGCGTGCGAGGCGATCACGCCCGCTGGCCTGCGCCACCTGCTGCAGGACGGCGTGGCGGCGCAGGCGGGCCTGGCGACCAACGCACGCCTGAAGATCCGCTATGACGCACTCCTGCAGCGCAAGGCGCTGGAGAGCGACTACACCGGTTGGAAGCGCTACCCGGTGGAAATCGAAGCCACGCTTGTCGACGGACACCTGAATCTCGCGCTGTCGTTCTCGGTTGAGTACTCCAGCACGTGTCCGGCGTCCGCCGCACTGTCGCGCCAAGCCAATGCGGAACGCTTCGCCGGTGATTTCGAAGCGGCACATCCGCTGTCGGTCGATGTGGTGCGTGACTGGCTCGGGTCAGAGCGGGGCCTCGCGGCCACGCCGCATGCGCAGCGCAGCCGCGCCAGTATCCGCGTCGATTTGCGCCCGCAGTTCGATGAGCTGCCGTTGCTGGCCCTGGTCGATGCGATCGAAGCGGTGCTCGGCACGCCCGTGCAGACGGCCGTGAAGCGCGTGGACGAACAGGCCTTTGCGCGTCTCAATGCGGAGAACCTGATGTTCTGCGAGGACGCGGCGCGGCGCGTGGCGTCGGTACTTGCGTCCGACCCTCGCATTGCCCGTTACGATGCGACCGTGGCGCACTACGAAAGCCTGCATCCGCACGATGCCGTGGCTCGCGTGAGCGGTAGCAACGACTAGCCGCTTTCTCCGGACGGTTCGTCCGGCGTCGAGCAGGCGCGCAACGCGCTCCCTCCGCCCCTGGTGCCCGGTTACTTCCCGCGTTCCAGGACGAGCAGCGGGTCGATGCGCGTATCGAACCAGTTCATCCCCCAATGCAAATGAGGCCCGGTCGCTCGCCCGGTCGCGCCAACCGCGCCGATCACCTGCCCGGCCTCGACGCGATCCCCGACCTTTACGTCGATGCGCGACAGATGAAGGAAGTTGGAACTGACGCCGTGGCCATGGTCGAGCAACAGCGTGCCGCCGGTCAGGTATAGGTCGGACGAGGCAAAGGTCACCACGCCACCGGCCGGTGCTTTCACCGGCGTGCCATTCGGCGCTGCGATATCCATGCCGGAATGACCCGCGCCGGGTTGGCCGTTGTAGACCCGTGCGTTGCCGAAGCGGCCGCTGATGCGACCCTGCACGGGCCATTGGAAGGGCAGGGCGAAGTCGGCGCGCTCGTCGTCGCGATCGCGCGCGGCGGTGACCTGGGCCTGTTCCCGCTTGATGCGCGCAGCGATCTCGGGTGGCGGGTTGACGGTCTTGGCCGGCACGCCGTTGACGCGTTCGACCGGCCAGTCGCGCGGAGTCACCGCAATGCTGATGGATTCGACGCGACCCGAAGGGGTGGTGATGTCGACCTTCAGTGGACCTGCTTCGTCACGACCTACGCCGAAAACGACGGTGCCGTAGCCGGTGGCGCGCAGGACGCGTTCCCGATAGCGCACCTGGCTGCCCGGCGGCACCTTGCCGAACACCAGCGCGCCCTGCGACACCCTGGTGGGCAAGACGACGCGTTCTTCCTGCGACACCGGGGCTGCGGCTACCGTGTCCTGCGCCGCGACCAGCGGAATCCATCCGGCACAGACCGCGGCGAACAGCGCCGCAACCGCCAGCTTCAACGTGTGAACTCCAGGCGCTGGCCATTCGGCGTGCCGACGAGGTGTTCACCGTTCCAGACCATGCGGCCGTTGACCCAGGTGGCGCCGATGCGCGAACGGAAGCTGCGGCCTTCGAACGGCGACCAGCCCACCTTGGACAGTACGTCCTCGCGCTTGACGGTGAACGCCTCATCGTCGATCAGCACCAGATCGGCGAAATAGCCTTCGCGCAGGTAGCCGCGTTCCTTGACGTCGAACAACTGTGCCGGGGCGTGGGCGAACTTCTGCACGACGCGGGTGACATCCATGCGCTGCTCGTGCACGAGTTCCAGCGCGGCGACCAGCGCGTACTGCACCAGCGGCAGGCCGGACGGCGCCTGCACGTAGGGCTTTTCCTTTTCTTCCAGCGTGTGCGGCGCATGGTCGGTGGCCAGCACGTCGACGATGTCGTCCACCAGCGCCTTGATCAATGCCTCGCGATCGCTGGCGTCCTTGATCGCGGGGTTGCACTTGATCAGGTTGCCCAGCGCGGCGTAGTCGGCGCGATCGAAGCGCAGGAAGTGGATGCAGGTCTCCGCGGTGATCTGCTTGCGCTTACCGTCGGCGGCGATCAGCGGGCCGGGCGTGAACAGCGCCAGTTCGTCGGCGGTGGAGATGTGCAGCACGTGCAGGCGGGTGCCGTGCTTGCGCGCCAGCGACATCGCCAGTTGCGTCGACTTGATGCACGCCTCGCGGCTGCGGATGTCGGGGTGGTGCTCGGCCGACAGCGCGTCGCCGTACTTGGCCTGGAACGCCGCCAGGTTGGCGTCGATCATCGGCGTGTCTTCGCAATGCGTGATGATCGGCGTGGGTGCCTCGCGGAAGATCGCGTCCAGCGTTTCCGGGTTGTCGACCAGCATGTTGCCGGTGGACGCGCCCATGAACACCTTGATGCCCGGCGCCGTCTTGGGGTCGAGCGTGCGGATCGCCTCCAGGTTGTCGTTGCTGGCGCCCATGTAGAAGCCGTAGTTGCCCCAGGCGCGGCCCTTGGCGCGCTGGTACTTGTCTTCCAGCGCGGCCGCGTCGAGCGTCGGCGGGCTGGTGTTGGGCATGTCCATGAAGGTGGTCAGGCCACCCGCCACGGCCGCGGCCGATTCGGTGGCCATGTCGCCCTTGTGCGGCATGCCGGGTTCGCGGAAGTGCACCTGGTCGTCGATCATGCCCGGCAACAGCCAGCGGCCGGCGGCATCGATGACGGTTTCCTCGCCCTGTGGGCGGATCTCGGCGGCGATGCGGGCGATGCGCCCGTTCTCGATCCGCAAGTCACCCTCGGTGACGCGTCCTTCGTTGACCAGACGGGCGTTGACGATGACGGTAGCGGGCATCAGGGATTCCTGGAGGGGCAGGGGGAAGAGGGGTGGTCATGCCCGCACGACGGTACAGGATCGTGCCCGCCCGGGTGCAGGGGATGGCAGCGGCCGATCCGGCGAATCGCCAGCCAGCCGCCTCTCAGCGGTCCGAACCGGCCGATCGCCTCCATGGCGTACTCCGAGCAGGAGGGAACGAACCGGCAGCGCGGGCCCAGCAGCGGGCTGATGAACTGCTTGTAGCCCTTCAACAACAGGATGAGCAGGCGGGCGAACATGACTGGATGATACCGCGTCGGGTTGCCGCTGCCCCGCGGGTAGGCTATAAAAGCGCGCTTTCCCGACGCTCGGGAAGAACAAGGAAGCGCTGTTCGTGGCTGCGAAGAAACCTGCGAAGAAGGCCGTCAAGGCCGCCAAGAAACCCGCTCAGACCGTTGCCAAGAAGCCTGTCGCGAAGAAGGCTGTCGCCAAGAAGCCGGCCCCCAAGCCGGTGGCCAAGAAAGCGGTCCCGAAGCCGAAGCCTGCGGCCAAGAAGGCCGTCGCCAAGAAGGCGGCACCGGCGAAGAAGCCGGTCGCCAAGCCTGCGGCGAAGAAGGCGGCGCCGGTCAAGAAAGCGGTCGCCAAGGTCACCAAGCCCGCCGTCGCCAAGAAGCCGGCACCCGCCCCGGTTGCCAAGGCGCCTGCCGTCAAGGCGGCGCCGGTGAAGGCCACGAAGCCCGCTCCCAAGCCCGCACCGAAACCGGCCGCCAAGCCGGTTCCGGCAAAGTCCGCCCCCACTGCGGCTGCGACCAAGACTCCCGTGCCTGCACCCGCCCCCAAGGCGGCTGCCCAGGCCCCGGCGCCCGCCGCCAAGGTTCCGTCCCCCCCGAAGCCCGTGCCAGTCCCGAAATCAACTACGAAGAACGCCAAAGCCACTGCCGCCGAAGCCCCCGTGACCCCCCGTCCCGCCGTTGCCCGTCCCGTGGGCAAGGTTGCGGTCGCCGTGGCCGCCCGGCCCTCCGCGCCGGTCGTGCGCGGCAAGGTGAAAGAAGTGCCTTACAAGACCGATGAAGCCACCGGTCGTCCGATCGTGCCGACCGGCTACAAGCCCTCGTCCGACGAGGAGTACATGAGCACCCTGCAGCTCGAGTACTTCCGCCAGCGCCTGCTCAACTGGCGTGCCGACCTGGTCGAGGAATCCAAGCAGACCATCGAGAACCTCAAGGACGAAGTCCGCGACATCGGCGATGAAGCCGAGCGCGCGACCCGCGAGACCGAGAACTCGCTGGAACTGCGTACCCGCGACCGCTACCGCAAGCTGATCGGCAAGATCGACAGCACGCTCAAGCGCCTGGAAGGCGGAGACTACGGTTACTGCGTCGATACCGGTGAAGAGATCGGGCTGGACCGCCTGGAAGCGCGCCTCACCGCCGAACGCACCATCGATGCCCAGGAGCGTTGGGAGCACATGCAGAAGCAGCAGGGCGACTGAGTCCCGCCGTTTCCGCAGGCAAACAGAAAGCCCCGCTTCGGCGGGGCTTTTTCGTGGCGGTCTTCGGCTGTGCTATTGCAGGTCGCGCAGGTCCAGCCGTCGCAACTTCGGCGCTTTCCAGGCGGTTACACCGGCCACCGACAGGATCGCGAAACCGCCGAGAATCACCGCCGGCACCAGCCCCAGCAGCCTGGCCATCGTGCCGGCGTAGAACGCGCCGAGTTCGTTCGATGAGCTGACGAAGATGCCGTTGATCGACGACACGCGGCCGCGCATTTCATCCGGCGTGGACAGCTGCAGGATGGTCGAGCGCACCACGACCGAGACGCCATCGCACATGCCGTAGGACAGCAGGATGACGGCCGACAGCCAGAAGCTGCGAGACAGCCCGAACGCGATGACGCTGAGGCCGAAGCCGGCCACCGCGAACAGCAGCACGCGGCCGGCGTTCTTCTGCAGCGGCTGGCGCGCCAGCCACAGGCCGACGCACACCGAGCCCGCGGCCGGCATGGCGCGCAGGATGCCGAGACCTTCCGGCCCGTAGTGCAGGATGTCGTGGATGAAGGCAGGCAGCATGGCCACCACGCCGCCGAGCAGCACCGAGAACATGTCCAGCGCCATCGCGCCCAGCATGATCTGGTTGCCCATGACGAAGCGCGCACCCTGCGCGATGCTGGCGAACACCGGCAGGCTGACCGCGGGCGGCCCCGGTTCTTCGACCCGCAGGCGCGCCAGCACGACCGCCGCCACCAGCGCGAATACCACCGCCATCGCGTACGACAGCGTCTTGCCGCCGAAGCCGACCAGCAGGCCGCCCACGGCCGGCCCCGTGACCAGGGCCGCCTGGAAGATCACGCTGCCCAGTCCCGCCGCACGGACGAAATCCTCGCGCGGCAGCACCTTCGCGAACAACGCGTTGTAGACCGGGCTGAGGAACGAGCGCGCCATGCCGGTCAGCGCGATCGCGGCGTAGATCGGCCAGGTGCCGTCGAAGGGAAGCCAGCCAGCAGATACCGCGACCAGGATCACCGCCGTCGTCGCCAGTGCACCGCAGGCAACGATGCCGACACGGCGTCGCGGCAGGTGGTCGACCAGATAGCCGGCGAACGGCGCGACGCAGAAGAACGGCAGCACTTCCGCCAGGCCGACCAGGCCCAGCGAGAAGGTGTCGCGGGTCAGCTCGTAGATATGCCAGCCGACCGTGACGGCGACGATCTGGTAGGACAACAGCGCGCAGATGCGGTACGCCAGCACCGCCGCATAGCCGCGGTTGCGGAGCAGCGAGAACGCGGAGGGTGTGCCGGTGGCGCTCACTTCGCGTGGGCGGCCGTCTCGCGGATGAAGGCCAGCAGCGAGGCCAGGCCGTTGCTGCGGGTGGGCGAGAGGTGCTTGGCCAGGCCGATGTCGGCGATGTAGTCGGGTGACGTGGCCAGGATTTCCGCTGCCGGACGGCCCGCGTAGACGCGCAGGGCCAGGAAGATCAGTCCGGACACGATGGCCGAGTCACTGACGGCATGGAAATCCAGCTTCGCCGCATCGCCTTCGGGCACGATCCAGACCATCGACTGGCAGCCGAGCAGGCGGTGTTCCTCGCGCTTCCACTCATCGGGGAAGGCGGGCAGCTTGCGGCCCAGGTCGATCAGGTACTGGTAGCGTTCGGACCAATCGCTGAAGAAGGCGAATTCGTCCTTGATGGCCGCCTGTGCATCGGCGGCGGAGGGTTCGAGCGGGAAGATCGTGTCGGTCATCGGGGTTGGAATATCTGCATCATGAGCCCCTCTCCCTCCGGGAGAGGGGGGCGGGTGAGGGTGCGACGGCGTCCGTCGAGGTTCCGGCGTCCTGATCGCGCCGAACCCTCATCCGGCGCTTCGCGCCACCTTCTCCCGGCGGGAGAAGGAAAGATCGGATCACGCGCGCTTCCAGCGCACGCCCTGCGGCGTGTCTTCCAGCACGATGCCTTCGGCTGCCAGCTGGTCGCGGATGGCGTCGGAACGGGCGAAGTCGCGTGCTTTCTTCGCCGCCGCGCGTTCGTCGATCAGGGCCTGGATGCGGGCATCGTCATCGGAAGACGTGCCGCGGCCAAACCACTCGGCAGGTGCTTGCTGCAGCAATCCCAGGACCACACCGGCGCCCAGCAGTTCGCCCTTCAGCCTGAGCCTGTCGCCCGGACTCGATGCCTTGCGGGCCTCGGCGGCGATGCGGGCGATCTCGGCCAGCGCCTGCGGCGTGTTGAGGTCGTCGTCGAGCGCGTCTTCGATCGCCTGCGGTGTCGACGGCGTCGCGCTGACATCGCCCAGGTCGCGCAACGTGCCGTACAGTCGGTCCAGCGTGTTCTTCGACTGCTCGACCAGGGATTCCGACCAGTCCAGCGGCTGCCGGTAGTGCGCCGACAGCAGGGCGTAGCGCAGCGCTTCGGGCGGGTGCTTTTGCAGCAGGTCGTGGACCTTCTCGATGTTGCCCAGCGACTTGCTCATCTTGGCGCCGCCGAAGTTGAGCATGCCGTTGTGCAGCCAGAAGCGCGCGAAGGTCTTGTGCGAGCCGTCTGCGTGCTTGTGTGCGCACTCGCTCTGCGCCACTTCGTTCTCGTGGTGCGGGAACTGCAGGTCCACGCCGCCGGCATGGATGTCGATGGTCTCGCCAAGGTGGGCGGCCGCCATCGCCGAGCATTCGATATGCCAGCCCGGGCGACCCATGCCCCAGGGCGACTCCCAGCCCGGCAGGTCGGGCGTGGACGGCTTCCACAGCACGAAATCCCCCGGGTCGCGCTTGTATGGGGCGACTTCCACGCGGGCGCCGGCCAGCATTTCCTCCGGGTCGCGGCCGGAGAGCTTGCCGTAGTCGGCGAAGCTGCCTACCGCGAACAGCACGTGGCTTTCCGCCACGTAGGCATGCCTGCCCGCGATCAACTGCTCGATCATCGCGACGATGTGCGGAATATGGTCGGTCGCCGCCGGTTCGATGTCCGGCGCGAACTCGCCGGTCACGCCCAGCCCGGCCATGTCCTCGCGGTAGGCCGCCGCATAGCGGTCGGTGATGGCGGAGATCGCCACGCCCAGTTCCTTGGCCGCGGCGTTGATCTTGTCGTCCACGTCGGTGATGTTGCGGGCGTAGCGCAGCGCACCGTGGCGGCGGCGCAGCAGGGCCGCCAGCACGCCGAACACGACCGGGCCGCGCGCGTTGCCGATGTGGACGTAGTTGTAAACGGTAGGCCCGCAGACGTACATCGTGGGGATCGGGCCAAGGGGTGCGAAGTCCTCGACCCGGCGGGTGAGGTTGTTGTGCAGGCGCAGGGTCATGGGGACAGGGCAGGAGAGAGCCGTGGAATTCTAACGCCTGCGCCACGTGCGAGGGCCCGGCAAGGTCCCGGGCGGCCGATGTTCAGCCTCACTCAAGGCGTGGTTCTTACACTGGGCCCCCTGGATACCGCTTGCAGGCCACATGCCCCGCCTCCGCACCGCCTTCTTCCTGTCCTGCTGCCTGCTTGCCGCGCCCGCCGTGGCGCAGGAGCGGGTGATCCCGGCGGAGAACGTGCGTCTGGACTACGCGCAGGTGCTGGGCGTGGAGCCGGTGTATCAGACACTGCGGGCGACGCGCACTGAACAGCGTTGCGATGAAGTGCCCGCCTCCAGGGCCGAAGCCGCTGCACCGGAAGCAAAGGACGAGGGTCGCTGGAGCCGGATGGTCAGCTCGGTGCGGGGCTGGTTCGGTGGCGAAGAGGAGCCGGCGCAGTCGCTTCCGGTGACGCTGCCCGCGGTCAAGGTCAATTGCCGCGTCGTGCCCATCGAGCGCGAGTTCCAGCGCCCCATCGCGTACGACGTGGACTACATCTACAAGGGCGTGAAGTACCGCTCGCGACTCGCCGAAGATCCAGGCAACCGCCTGCGCATCCGCATTTCCGTGGCGCCCTATGTGGCGCCGGCCCAGCCCACCGCCAGCGGCCCCTGATTCCGTGCACGGTTGCACACGCAACCGAATCCGTCCTTGCGCTGCGCCGCAGCACATGCGAGCATTCGCGCCCATGAAGATGAACGCACACGCCCATGCTGACAGCGCGGCCCGCCAGGCCTCGAGCATGACGTCGCGTGCCCGTCGACCGGAATCCTGCATCTAGCTGGGTACCCCGGACGTCGTCGCTTGTTCACCGGAACCCAGCCAGAGGCTGGGTTTTTTCGTTTCTGAAGCCCGTTTTGCCACATTCCCGAAACCAGGATGCCGTAATGAAGCACTTCTTGAACACGCAGGACTGGAGCCGCAGCGACCTCGACGCGTTGCTGACGCAGGCCGCCCTCTACAAGCAGAACAAGCTGGGCGACGCGCTGAAGGGCAAGTCCATCGCGCTGGTGTTCTTCAACCCGTCCATGCGCACCCGCACCAGCTTCGAACTGGGCGCGTTCCAGTTGGGCGGCCATGCGGTGGTGCTGCAGCCGGGCAAGGACGCGTGGCCGATCGAGTTCAACCTGGGCACGGTGATGGACGGCGACACCGAGGAGCACATCGCCGAGGTGGCGAAGGTGCTCGGCCGCTACGTGGACCTGATCGGCGTGCGTGCGTTCCCGAAGTTCGTCGACTGGGCGTACGACCGCGAAGACATCGTGCTGAAGTCGTTCGCCAAGTATTCGCCGGTGCCGGTGATCAACATGGAGACGATCACCCATCCCTGCCAGGAACTGGCGCATGCGCTGGCACTGCAGGAACACTTCGGCACGTCCGACCTGCGCGGCAAGAAGTACGTGCTCACCTGGACCTACCACCCCAAGCCGTTGAACACCGCCGTCGCCAACTCGGCGCTGACCATCGCCACGCGCATGGGCATGGACGTGACCCTGCTGTGCCCCACGCCGGACTACGTGCTCGATGAGCGCTACATGGGCTGGGCCGAACAGAATGTCGCCGAGAGTGGCGGTTCGCTCAAGGTCAGCCACGACATCGACAGCGCCTACGCCGGCGCCGACGTGGTGTACGCGAAGAGCTGGGGCGCGCTGCCGTTCTTCGGCAACTGGGAGCCGGAGAAGCCGATCCGCGACCAGTACCAGCACTTCATCGTCGACGAGCGGAAGATGGCGTTGACCAACAACGGCGTCTTCAGCCACTGCCTGCCGCTGCGCCGCAACGTCAAGGCCACCGATGGCGTGATGGACTCGCCGCAGTGCATCGCCATCGACGAAGCCGAGAACCGCCTGCACGTGCAGAAGGCCATCATGGCGGCATTGATCAAGTAGACGGGTCCTGGCCCGCCGCTTCTATTCAGACACCACGTCATCACGGCGGGCCGAGGCCCGCCCTACGAGAACACCACAATGACCACTCCCCACGAATCCAAAGACATCGTCCTCGCCTTTTCCGGCGGCCTCGACACCAGCTTCTGCGTGCCCTACCTGAAGGAGCGCGGCTGGAACGTGCACACCGTGTTCGCCGATACCGGTGGCGTGGACGCGGAAGAGCGCGCCTTCATCGAGCAGCGCGCCGCCGAACTGGGCGTGGCCAGCCACGTCACCGTCGATGGCGGTCCCGCCATCTGGGACGGCTTCGTCAAGCCGTTCGTGTGGGCGGGCGAGGGTTACCAGGGCCAGTACCCGCTGCTGGTGTCCGACCGTTACCTGATCGTCGACGCGGCGCTGAAGCGTGCCGCCGAGCTGGGCACCAATGCCATCGCACACGGCTGCACCGGCATGGGCAACGACCAGGTGCGCTTCGACCTGGCGGTGAAGTCGCAGGGCGACTACCGCATCGTGGCGCCGATCCGCGAGATCCAGAAGGAACACACGCAGACGCGCGCCTACGAACAGGCCTACCTGGAAGAACGTGGATTCGGCGTGCGCGCCAAGCAGAAGAGCTACACCATCAACGAGAACCTGCTGGGCCTGACCATGTCCGGCGGTGAGATCGACACATGGTCCGCGCCCGGTGAAGGCGCGCGCGGCTGGTGCGCACCGCGCGCCGAATGGCCGGTGGAACCGCTGCGGGTGACGATCGGCTTCAAGCACGGCGAAGCAGTCAGCCTGGACGGCCAGTCAGTCGCCGGCGCTGCGCTGCTGGCAAAGTTGAACGCGCTGTTCGCACCCTACGGCGTGGGCCGTGGCGTATACACCGGCGACACCGTGATCGGCCTGAAGGGCCGCATCGTGTACGAAGCGCCGGGCTTGATCTCGCTGCTGGCCGCGCACCGCGCGCTGGAAGAGACGGTGCTGACCAAGCAGCAGAACCGCTTCAAGCCCGACGTCGCGCGCAAGTGGGTGGAGCTGGTGTACGAAGGCTTCTACCACGATCCGCTGAAGGCCGATCTGGAAGCCTTCCTGCAGTCCTCGCAGTCCACGGTCAACGGCGAAGTCGTACTGGAAACACGCGGCGGCCGCGTCGACGCGGTGGCGGTGAAGTCGCCGCACATCCTCAACGCCAAGGGCGCGACGTACGCGCAGTCGGCCGACTGGGGCGTGGAAGAGGCCGAAGGCTTTATCAAGCTGTTCGGCATGAGCTCGACCCTGTGGGCAGAGATCAACCGCAGCTGATCGCAGACAGGACACCCGCATGACCGATCTGCTCTCCAGCACCCTGCGCCATCTCGAGGCACTGGTGTCGTTCGATACCCGCAACCCGCCGCGCGACATCGGCACGGACGGGATCTTCGACTACCTGCGCGCGCAGCTGCCGGACTTCCGCATCGAGGTGACCGACCACGGCGCCGGCGCGGTGTCGTTCTTCGCCGTGCGCGGACAGCCGAAGCGGGTGTTCAACGTGCACCTGGATACGGTGCCGTCGTCGCCGGCGTGGAGCGCCAGTCCGCACGTGCTGCGCATCGAGGGCGATCGGGCCATCGGCCTGGGCGCGTGCGACATCAAGGGCGCGGCGGCCGCGCTGGTCGCGGCGGCACAAGTGACGCAGGGCGATGCGGCTTTTCTGTTCACGACCGACGAGGAAGCGAACGATGCGCGCTGCATCGCCGCCTTCCTGGCGCGCGACCATGGTTTCGGCGAGGCGATCATCGCCGAGCCGACCCGCTGCGAAGCGGTGCTCGCGCACCGCGGTATCAGCGCGGTGCGCATGGCGTTCAAGGGACAGGCGGGCCATGCGTCGGCCGAGAACGCGCTGTCGCTGAGCGCGCTGCACAACGCGATGCGCTGGGGCACGACCGCGCTGGATTTCGTGCAGGACCAGCATCACCTGCGCTTCGGCGGATTGACTGGGCTGCGCTTCAACATCGGACGGGTCGAGGGCGGCATCAAGGCCAACATGATCGCGCCCAGCGCGGAAGTCCGGTTCGGCTTCCGACCGTTGCCGTCGCAGGACCTGGACCAGTTGCATGCCACGTTCCGCGGCTTCGCCAATGCCGATGCGCTGGCCGAGTACGAGGAGACCTTCCGCGGCCCGTCGCTGCCGTCGGGCGATGTCGCGCGTGCTGAAGAGCGTCGCCTGGCCGCGCGTGATCTCGCCGACGAACTCGGGTTGCCGATCGGCAACGCGGTGGACTTCTGGACCGAGGCTTCGCTGTTCTCGGCCGCTGGCCTGACGGCCTTCGTCTACGGTCCCGGCGATATCGCGCAGGCGCATACCGCCGATGAGTGGGTGCCGCTGGATCAGTTGCAGCGATATGCCGACAGCGTGGTCAGGATCCTCCAGTAATCCCATGGGGCGGGCCTTGGCCCGCCGTGCACACCCGATGAGGCGGCGGGCCCAGGCCCGCCCTACACAAGCAAGAAGACATGGAATCGAACAAGCAAACCCGCCAGACCATCATCCGCCTGCTGTCCAGCATGGGCAGCGCGAAGGAGATCTCGCAGTACGTCAAGCGCTTCTCACAGCTGGACGCCAAGCGCTTCGCCGTGGTCAAGGTCGGCGGCGCGGTGCTGCGCGACGACCTGGAAGCGCTGACGTCCTCGCTGACCTTCCTGCAGGAAGTCGGCCTGACGCCGATCGTCGTGCACGGTGCGGGCCCGCAGCTGGATGAAGAGATGACCGCCGCCGGCATCACCAAGCAGACCGTCAACGGCCTGCGCGTGACCACGCCCGAGGTGCTGGCGATCGTGCGCAAGGTGTTCCTGCAGCAGAACCTGGCGCTGGTGGAGGCGCTTCAACAGCTGGGGGCGCGCGCCACCTCGATTGTCTCCGGCGTGTTCGAGGCCGAGTACAAGGACCAGGCCACCTACGGATTGGTCGGCGACGTCACCCGCATCAACCAGTCGCCGATCGAGGCCAGCCTGAAGGCCGGCTCGATTCCGGTGATCGCCAGCATGGGCGAAACCATCGGCGGCCAGATCCTCAACATCAACGCCGACTTCGCCGCCAACGAGCTGGTGCAGGTGCTGCAGCCGTACAAGATCATCTTCCTGACCGGCACCGGTGGCCTGCTCGACGCAGAGGGCAGGGTGATCGATTCGATCAACCTGTCCACCGAGTACGACGAACTGATGGCGCAGCCGTGGATCAACGGCGGCATGCGGGTGAAGATCGAACAGATCAAGGACCTGCTGGACCGCCTGCCGCTGACCTCGTCGGTGTCGATCACCAAGCCTGCCGAGCTGGCCAAGGAGCTGTTCACCCATCGCGGTTCCGGCACGCTGGTGCGCCGCGGCGAGCGCGTGCTGCGCTTCGGCAACGGCTGGGACGGCGTGGACCTGCCGCGCCTCAAGACGCTGATCGAATCCAGCTTCGGCCGCACGCTGCTGCCGGACTATTTCGAGCGCACCACGCCGTACCGCGTCTACATCAGCGAGAACTACCGCACCGCGCTGATTCTCACGCAGGAAGAAGGATTCGCCTACCTCGACAAGTTCGCCGTGCTGGACGACGCGCAGGGCGAGGGCCTGGGTCGCGCGGTCTGGCACGTGATGCGCGAGGAGAATCCGCAGCTGTTCTGGCGCTCGCGCCACAACAATCAGGTCAACATCTTCTACTACGCCGAATCCGACGGCTGCTACAAGCAGGAGAAGTGGAAGGTGTTCTGGTACGGCATCGAGGATTTCGGCGACATCGAACGCTGCGTCGCGCATTGCCGCACGCGGCTGCCGACGCTGAAGGACTGACATGGCCGCCGATGCGCTTCCCGCCGACTGGCAACAGGTTCCCGTCCTGACGGGCCGCCATGCGCGCCTGGTGCCGATGTCGCGCGATCACGTCGACGGCGTGCGCGCAGCGTTGGCGGGTGACGCGCTGGCCGCCTTGTGGTTCACCAGCGTGCCGAAGGCCGATGAGGCGGCGAACTACGTCGATGCGGTGCTGGCGGCGCAGGGCGAGGGTCGTGTGCTGCCTTTCGTGGTGCTGGATGCGAACGGTCGCGTAGTCGGAAGCACCCGCTACTACGGCATGGAAGCGGACGTGCCCAAGCTCAGCATCGGCTACACCTGGTATGCGCCGGACGTGCAGCGCACCGCCATCAATACCGAAACCAAGCTGCTGTTGCTCACGCATGCGTTCGAAACGCTCGCTTGCATCAGCGTGGTATTCGAGACCAGCTGGTTCAACCAGCGCTCGCGCGCCGCCATCGCACGCCTGGGCGCCAAACAGGACGGCGTGCTGCGCAACCACAAGCGTCATGCCGACGGTTCACCGCGCGATACCGTCATTTTCTCCATTGTCGACAGCGAATGGCCCGCAGTGAAACGCGACTTGCAGGCCAAGCTGGCGCAGCACGAACAGGATTCCCCATGAGCAGCAAGAGGACCGTCGGCATCGTCGGCGCCCGCGGCCATACCGGTGCGGAGCTGATCCGCCTGATCGCCCGCCATCCGCAGCTTGAACTGGCCTTCGTGTCCTCGCGCGAGTTGGCGGGGCAGAAGGTCAGCGACCATATCGCCGGGTTCGTCGGCGACCTGCGCTACGAGAACCTCAGCCACGACCAGGTCGGTGGCAAGGGCGCGGACGCCGTGATCCTGGCGCTGCCCAACGGCAAGGCCGCCGAGCTGGTCGCTGCCATCGACGCACAGGCGCCCGACACCGTCGTGGTCGACCTGTCCGCGGATTACCGCTTTGACGAGCACTGGTACTACGGCCTGCCCGAACTGACCCGTCAGAAATATGCCGGCGAGAAGCGCATCAGCAATCCGGGCTGCTACGCCACTGCCATGCAGCTGGCCATCGCGCCGCCGCTCGATCGCCTGGCGGGGCCGCCGCAGTGCTTCGGCGTGTCGGGCTATTCCGGTGCGGGCACGTCGCCTTCCGACAAGAACAACACCGAGCTGCTGCGCGACAACCTGATGCCGTACGCGCTGACCGACCACATGCACGAGCGCGAGGTCAGCCGGCAGCTCCGCGTGCCGGTCGAGTTCATGCCGCATGTGGCGCCGCATTTCCGCGGCATCACCATGACGGTCAACCTGTGGTTGCAGCAGGCGATGAAGATCGACGACGTCCGCGCGCTGTATCGCGAACGCTACGCCACCGAGCCGCTGGTCCACATTCTCGACGAAGCGCCGTGGGTCAGCCGGATCGCCGGCCGGCACGGCGTGGAGATCGGCGGTTTCACGCTGGCGCCCGGCGGCAAGCGCCTGGTCGTGGTCGCCACCCTCGACAACCTGCTCAAGGGCGCGGCGACGCAGGCGATGCAGAACCTCAATCTGGCGTTCGGCTTCGACGAGCTGGACAGCATTCCGCAGGAGACGGTGGCATGAGCGACCTGTTGTGGCAGAAGCCCGGCGTGGCGGTGGACGCGGAAATCCAGCGCTTCCTCGCCGGCGATGACGTGGTGCTCGACCGCGAGTTCTTCCTGCACGACATCCAGGCCAGCGCCGCGCATGCCGAAGGCCTTCAGCGCGCCGGCATCCTGTCGGGCGACGAACTGGCCGGACTGAAGCGCGAGCTGGCGACGCTGGCCGACGACTTCCGTCGCGGCGACTTTGTGCTGGACGAACGCTTCGAAGACGGCCACTCCGCCATCGAGGCGCGCCTGACCGAGCGCCTCGGCGATGCCGGCCGCAAGATCCACACCGGCCGCAGCCGCAACGACCAGATCCTGGTCGCCACACGCCTGTGGTTGAAGGGGAAGCTGGCGCGCGTGGCCGTGCTGTCGCGCGAGATCGCCAAGGTCGCGCTCGACCGTGCCCAGGCCGAGCGCGACCTGCCGATCCCCGGCTACACGCATATCCAGCGGGCGGTCGTGTCATCGGCCGGCATGTGGTGGGCGGGCTGGGCCGAGGCCTTCATCGACAACACCACGCGTGCGCGCGACACGCTGAAGCTGGTCGACGCCAATCCGCTCGGCACGGCCGCCGGCTACGGCGTCAACCTCAAGCTCGACCGCGAACACACGACCACCGCGCTCGGCTTCGCGCGCATGCAGGTCAGCCCGATCTACGCGCAGCTGTCGCGCGGCAAGTTCGAGCTGGCCGCACTGGAAGCGCTGGGCGGCGCCACCCTGGACCTGCGCCGCATCGCCTGGGATCTGTCGCTGTTCACCAGCGCGGAATTCGGCTTCGTCTCGCTGCCGGCGCAGTACACCACCGGCAGTTCGATCATGCCGAACAAGCGCAATCCCGACGTCATCGAGCTGATGCGCGCGACGCATGCCAGCGTCTCCGCGGCACGCAGCGAGATCGAACAGCTGCTGTCGCTGCCGTCCGGATACCACCGCGACCTGCAGGCCAGCAAGGGCGCGATCTTCCACGGCTTCGGGCGCGGCCTGCCGGCGCTGGAGCTGCTGCCTGCGTTGCTGGCGAATCTGGAATGGCGCGAGGACCGGCTGCGCGCCGGCATCGACTCCGGCATGTATGCCACCGATGTCGCGGTCGAGGCGGCGGTCGCGGGCGTGCCGTTCCGCGAAGCCTACAAGGCCGCAGCGGCCTCCGCCGACAGCGCAGGGCAGGGCCGCACACCGGAAGGCAGCCTCGCCGCGCGCGTGTCGCCCGGTGCGGCCGCGGACCTGCGCCTGGACGAACTGCTCGCCCGCTGGGACGCGCTGTGACGCGCTACCTCGTCATGGCGATGCGTCGTCCGTCATTCGATGAGGCGGTGATCGCGCCGCATCTCGCGTTCCTCGACGAGCTGCGCGCTGCCGGGCAACTGGAAATGACCGGCGGCTTCAGCGACAGGACCGGTGGCGCCTACGTGCTCGTCAACGTCGCGTCGCTGGACGAGGCGCAAGCGATCGCAGCGCGCGATCCCCTGGCGCTGACCGGCACCTCCGACCTCACCGTCCACGAGTGGAACACACGCTGAGCTGACCCGATGACCCTCGCCACGCCGCCGCCGTTCTCCGAACAACCGTTGCCGGCCTGGCGTCGCGCCGTGCTCAAGGTGGGCAGCAGCCTGCTGGCGGCCGAGGGCGAGGGACTCAGTCCGCGCCACGCGCTGAACCTGGCGCAGTTCGTGTCGTCCAGCATCGCCGCCGGACGCGAGGTGGTGATCGTGTCGTCCGGCGCGGTGGCGGCGGGACGCGGCCTGCTGCATCGCAAACCGCAGGCCGGCGTGGCGATGGCGGAACGGCAGGCGCTGGCAGCGCTGGGGCAGGCGCAGTTGATCGCGCTGTGGCAGCGCTTCTTCGACCGTCCGGTGGCGCAGGTGCTGCTGACCCATGACGACCTGCGCAACCGCCGCCGCTACCTCAACGCACGCGCCACGCTGCAGGAACTGCTGGCGCTGGGCGCGTTGCCGGTGATCAACGAGAACGACACCGTCTCCGTCGACGAGCTCAAGCTCGGCGACAACGACAACCTGGCCGCGGTCGTCGCCGCGCTGATCGACGCCGATGCGCTGTTCATCGCCACCGACATCGACGGTTTCTACACCGCCAACCCGCGCACGCACGCCGACGCGCAGCCGATCCTCGACGTGGAGGCGCTGACGCCGGCGTTCTTCGCCATGGCCGGCGGCGCCGGCAGCGGTGTCGGCACCGGCGGCATGCACACCAAGCTGGAAGCGGCGGCCAAGGCGGCGGCGGCCGGCATCGAGACCTTCCTGTTCAACGGCACGCAAGCGGCGACGCTGTCGGCGCTGTCGCGTGGTGCGTTGCTCGGCACGCGCTTTCGCCCGGCGCAGAATCGGCTGGCGGCACGCAAGTACTGGCTGCGCAACGTGCCGGTGGAGGCCGGCGCGATCGTGGTCGATGCCGGTGCGGCTAACGCGATGGGGCAGAAGGGCGCCTCGCTGTTGCCGGGCGGCGTGGCCACGGCCGAGGGCGACTTCCGTCGGGGCGACATGGTCGAGCTGGTGCTGCGCGGCGAAGCCGGCGACCAGCGCATCGCGCGTGGTGTCAGCCAGTACTCGGCGGTCGATATCCGCCGCATCGCGCGGCGTCATTCGCGCGAGATCGAAGCCATCCTCGGTTACACCTACGGCGAAAACGTCGTCCATCGCGACGACCTCGTCCTGGTCTGAGCCCACCCATGGAATCCGCATGACCGGCACCATCACCCAGCAGGCCCTGAAATGCCGCGACGCGGTCCACGCCATCGCGGCGTTGCCGACGGAGGCGAAGAACGCGCTGCTGCGCGCGATGGCTGATGCGTTGCTGGCCGACGAGCCTGCAATCCTGGCCGCCAATGCGCGCGACCTCGAGGCGGCGTCGGCGAAAGGCATTGGCAGCGCCATGCTGGACCGCCTGCGGCTGGATACGGCACGCCTGCAGGGCATCGCCGCCGCCGTGCTCGAGGTGGCGGACCTGCCGGATCCGGTCGGGCAGGTGACGCGCGCCTACGACCGGCCCAATGGTATCCACGTGGAACGTGTGCGCGTGCCGCTCGGCGTGATCGCGATGATCTACGAGGCCCGCCCGAACGTCACCGCGGACGCGGCGGCGCTGTGCCTGAAGGCCGGCAACGCGGTGATCCTTCGCGGTGGGTCGGAAGCGATCCATTCCAATACGGCCATCGCGGTGTCGCTGAAGCGCGCCCTGCGCGGGGCCGGCCTGCCGGAGGCGGTGCTGACGCTGGTCGAGGACCTGCGTCGCGAGACCATCCTGGAACTGATCCAGCTCAGCGACGTGATCGACCTCGTCATCCCGCGCGGCGGCGAAGGGCTGATCCGCTTCGTCGCGGAACACGCGCGCGTGCCGGTGATCAAGCATTACAAGGGCGTCTGCCACCAGTATGTGGACGCGGGGGCGGACGAGGATCTGGCGCTGGCCTTGTTGCTGGACGGCAAGGTGTCGCGGCCGTCGGCCTGCAACTCGCTGGAGACACTACTGGTACATCGCGATCTCGCGGCGACGTTCCTGCCGCGTGCGGCCGAGGCACTGCGTGCGCGCGGTGTCGAGATTCGTGCGGACGAGGTGGCCCGGGGGCTGATGCCGGGCGCAGTTACCGCGACGGAAGAGGATTTCGCCGCCGAGTTCCTCGATCTGGTGATCGCGGTCGGCGTGGTGGACGATCTGGATGCCGCCATCGCCCATATCCGTCGCTACACGTCGGATCACACCGAGGTCATCGTCACTCGCGATCCTGTGCATGCGGAGACATTCCTCAACGCACTGCGATCAGCAGTGGTGATGGTCAATGCTTCGTCACGCTTCTCGGACGGCGGCGAGCTGGGCCTGGGTGCGGAGATCGGTATCTCGACGACTCGCCTGCATTCTTACGGCCCGATGGGGTTGGAGGCGCTGACGGTGGAGAGATTTGTAGTGCGTGGGGAGGGGCAGGTGCGGCATCCGGATCTGCTGGAGTGAAATTGTCTGGCGCGTCCCAAAGTCGCGCTTTGCAGACTAACGTCAATTTATGGTCTTACGATCTTCTTTAGAGTTTAATCGCGGCTAGAGAACATGGGGAGATCGAATAATGTCTGGAGTCTTTAGGCGGGAAGCTGAGACTGACTTTCTCGTCAAAGCAGATCAGCGGATGCTTCAAAGTGATTCGTTTTCGCAGATGATGCTTATCATGGAGTTACTCCATGAGGCGGCGGGGAAAGAATTTTATGCGGCCCAGGTATTTCTAATCGAAAAGTACACGCAGTGGGAAGTTGATCCGGTGATGTCAATCCGGCGAGACGCTGCGTTATTGCTTCTTGAGTCGAAAGTAAAAAAGCACGAAGCCGCTGGGAAGGCTTCCCGTATTTGCCAATCGATGGCTACTTCTTCCAGTATTTCGGATCCCTTCACATCTTCAGGGGCTCAGCACTCTGCTGCAGTTCCAGTGAACGATCTCCATCGTCTCTCGGCATGCCCGCCCGCTGAGGCGCAGTGTCCCGCTTGTAGCAAGAAGATGCGCATTAGCTCGGGAACGCATCGTCGAAACATTTTCTGTGTGTACTGCTCTCACGAGTACTCGGTTGGCTCATAACATTCATGCATGGACTGCAAGTCTTCGTGGGTTTGGGTTGAACCGAGTGAAGCCCTACATTGAAAACGCATAAGTTGTGGGACGAAGTGAAGCCCAGCATCGATGCGCGGACATCTCTTGGCGTTGGGGGTTCGCAAGCTCACCCAACCTATGGCCTGCCTATATATTGCTGGCATCCTGCGGTGCCACGTAGTTCAGGATGAAAAAGCCGGTTCCATCTTCGGTAAACTGGTCAAAGCGAAATTTGATTTGGACACCCTGATTGATCCAAGTTGCTTCGAGTGTAAATGGCTCTTTGTTGCTAGAGCTGATCGGTGTGCCATATTTAGCGGTAAGGCTAGCCAGCAGTCTGCGTGCAACTGACCTGGCCATTCCTCCGGTTGGATTGTCTACTGGCCTCAGAAAGATTCTGTCGAGCTTCGCCTCCTTGAAATAGAAGGTCGCGTTGAAGTCGAGATCTACGATTTGAAAGCCTGTGTATTCAAGCAGCCCTTCCAATCCACCCCTGAGAGTTGAAGGCTTGGTTGGAGTGCTGACGCCGGGTATTTGCTTACGTACCTGCTCAATGGAGGAGCCGGCTTTTACATCGCGCCACATCACCTGAGCATGGGCGTTAAAGCAAGCGGCTAATGCTAGAAGCATAACAATGCTTCGCAAGGTGCACCCGCTTTGAGTCAGTGTCGTGCGGATGATAGCGACGCTTAGGAAGCAAAGCTAAGTAGAGGTTGCCGTTTGCTTACACAGTGCGTACACGAAAAAACCGCCACTGGGGCGGTTTCGTCGTAACACACTGAATCTATTGGTCGGGGAGACAGGATTCGAACCTGCGACCTCTACGTCCCGAACGTAGCGCTCTACCAGACTGAGCTACACCCCGACTGAGCGCGAAATTATAGGGGGGTGACCCGGCCCGGGCAAGCCCCCGGCAGGTTCCGCCAACGAAAGTTAGGCAAGCGGGCTGGGAAAGGCTGCGGCGGATACGCCAACGAAAGTAAAATGCGCCGTTCACGAACGCCGGAGTGTCCCTTGATCAAGCCCCGTACCCCGCCTGGCGTCATGGAGCTGCTCCCGCGTGAGCAGATCGCCTTCCAGCGCATGCTGGACACCATCCGCCGGAACTACGAGCGCTTCGGCTTCCTGCCGGTGGAAACCCCGGTCTTCGAACTGTCCGAGACCCTGCTGACCAAGTCCGGCGGCGAGACCGAACGCCAGGTCTACTTCGTCCAGTCCACCGGCGCCCTCGCCAAAGAGGGCGAAGGCCTGCCCGAACTGGCGCTGCGCTTCGACCTGACCGTGCCACTGGCCCGCTACGTGGCCGAGCACGAACACGAACTGACCTTCCCGTTCCGCCGCTACCAGATCCAGCGCGTCTACCGCGGCGAGCGCGCCCAGCGCGGCCGCTTCCGCGAGTTCTACCAGTGCGACATCGACGTGATCGGCAAGGACGCGCTGAGCGTGCGCTTCGATGCCGAGATCCTGGCGGTGATCCACGCGGTCTTCAGCGAACTGGGCATCGGCGCGTTCACCATCCAGTTGAACAACCGCAAGCTGATGCGCGGCTTCTTCGAAGCCCAGGGCGTCACCGATAGCGAGCAGCAGGCGCTGGTGCTGCGCGAGGTCGACAAGCTGGACAAGCGTGGCGCCGATTACGTGCGCGAGACGCTGACCGGCGAAGGCTTCGGCATGTCGGTCGAAGGCGTGGACCGCATCCTCGATTTCGTCGCCGTGCGCAGCACCGGCCATGCCGATGCGCTGGCGAAGCTCGATGCGCTGGGGCAGGGCAGCGACACCTTCAACCAGGGCATCGCCGAACTGCGCGAAGTGCTGGAACTGGTCAAGGCGCTGGGCGTGCCGGAGGACGCGTACTGCCTGAACTTCTCCATCGCCCGCGGCCTGGATTACTACACCGGCACCGTCTACGAGACCCAGCTGGACGGCTACCCGCAGATCGGTTCCATCTGTTCCGGCGGCCGCTACGAAGACCTCGCCAGCCACTACACCAAGTCCAAGCTGCCGGGCGTCGGCATTTCCATCGGCCTGACCCGCCTGTTCTGGCAGCTGCGCGAAGCCGGCCTGATCGCCGGCAGCGACGAAAGCAGCGTGCAGGCCATGGTCGCGTTGATGGACGACGGCCAGCTGGCCGGTTCGCTCGACATCGCGCGCCGCCTGCGCGCGGCGGGCATCAACACCGAAGTGCAGATGGAAAGCCGCAAGCTGGCCAAGCAGTTCCAGTACGCGTCGCGTGCCGGCATCCGCTTCGTGGTGCTGGCGGGCGAGGACGAACTCGCCCGTGGCGTGGTGACGGTCAAGGACCTGCAGCGCGAGCAGCAGTTCGAAGTGACGCGCGAGGAGCTGGCCAGCAGCCTGAAGGTCGAACTGGAACAGGCGCGTGCCCTGGCGGGGCGCTGACATGAAACCAATCCTGCTGGATGGCAAATCCCTCACCCGCGACCGGCTGGTCGAGATCGCCTTCGGCGCCAGTGTCGAGTTGGACAAGGGCGCGCTGAAGAACGTTGCCCGTGCGGCCGACTTCCTGGCCGAACAGGTCCGTCGCGAAGAGCCGATCTACGGCGTCTCCACCGGCTTCGGCAGCAACGCCGACAAGCTGCTCGGCGCGCATCCGCTGCGCGACGAACTGCCGGGCGCGACGAAGTCCGGGCGTTCGCTGCACGAGGAACTGCAGTACAACCTGATCGTCACCCATGCCGTGTGCGTGGGCGAACCGATGGCGCCGGAGATCGTCCGCGCCATGCTCGGCATCCGCATCAACACGCTGCTGAAGGGCCACTCCGGCATCCGCGTGGAGACGCTGCAGGCGCTGGCCGCCATGCTCAATGCCGGCGTCGTGCCGGTGGTGCCGTCGCTGGGCTCGGTCGGCGCCTCCGGCGACCTGGCGCCGCTGTCGCACCTGGCCATCGTGCTGCTCGGTGGTGGCGAAGCGTTCTACGAAGGCGAGCGCATCGCCGGTGCCGACGCGCTGAAGCGTGCCGGCCTGTCGCCGGTCGCGCTGTCGTACAAGGAAGGCCTGGCGCTCAACAACGGCACCGCGCAGATGCTGGCGATGGGCGTGCTGGCCACCTACCGGCTGGACCAGTTGCTGGATACCGCCGATCTCGCGGCCGCGATGACCATCGACGCCTTCGCCGGTCGCCTGGGCGCGTTCGCCGAGGAAGTGCATGCGCTGCGGCCGCATCCGGGCCAGGTGCACGTCGCCGCGCGCCTGCGCGAGCTGCTGGACGGCTCGACGCTGGCCGACATCCCGTACCACCTGGTGCCGAAGTTCCGGCCCTGGCTGCCGCGCAGCTGGGACACCGCCGAGGCGCAGGCGCTGCGCTTCGATATCGGGTGGGACTGGGTGCCGACCGACCAGCGCCACGGCCGCGAGAAGTTCTACGGCCGCTTCATGCCGTTCCGCGGCGGCAAGAAGCACCAGCCGCAGGACAGCTACTCGCTGCGCTGCATTCCGCAGGTGCACGGCGCCGTGCGCGATGCGGTCGAGCAGGCCAAGCGCGTGCTGGAGATCGAACTCAATGCCGTCACCGACAACCCGCTGGTGTTCCCCGACAAGCAGGCCGAGCACGTCGAAGAGCAGGTGATCTCGGCCGGCCATTTCCACGGCATGCCGCTGGCGCTGGCGATGAGCTACGTGAAGGCGGCCATCCCGACGCTGGCGTCGATCTCCGAGCGCCGCCTCAACAAGCTGGTTGATCCGGCCACCAACGACGGCCTGCCGGCGTTCCTGATCGGCAACGAGGACGGCACCGAGTCGGGCCACATGATCGTGCAGTACTCCGCGGCGGCCATCGTCAACGACCTCGCCAGCCGCGCGCATCCGGCCAGCGTGTTCTCGGTGCCGACCAGCGCGAACGCGGAAGACCATGTGTCGATGGGCGCCAACGAAGCCCGCCACGTGCTGGCGATGGTGCAGGACCTGGGCAAGGTGCTGGCGCTGGAGCTGTACACCGCCGCGCAGGCGCTCGACCTGCGCCGCGACATGATCAATGCGGCGCGTGCGCTGTCGGATCGCACGGATGCGGAAGGTCTCGCCGCGAAGGTGTCCGGTGGCCCGTCGGCAGGTGTGGAAGGACGCGACGCGTTCCTGGCCGAAGTCGATGCGCTGCGGAACGCGCTGGCGTCCAGCGAGGCGTTCCATCCGGGCCATGCGGTCGCGGCCGCGCACGCGGCGATCCGCGCGAAGATCCCGTTCCTGGACCGCGACCGCGCCCTGGATGGCGAAGTCGCCACCGCCGTGCGGCTGGTCGAATCGGGCGAGATCCTGGCCGCGGTCCGCAATCGCTGAAAGACATAAGTGGTAGGTGTGGGAGCGACGTAAGTCGCGAGCTTTTGAAGCTATCGCGACTTACGTCGCTCCCACACCTGACATCCCGAGCGCTACAAAGTCCTTACGCAGTCGCGTCCCTCGGCCTTGGCGGCATACAGCGCCTGGTCGGCCACCTGCAGCGCCGACTCCAGGCTGTCGCGGGCTTCCAGGTCGACGCAGTGCACGCCGATGCTCGCGGAGACCGCAATCTCCAGGTCGCCGCTGCGGCACGGATTCGCGCGCAAGGCCTGACGCAGTTCCTCGGCGACCACGCTGGCTTCGCCCAGGCCCATGCCGGGCAGGGCGGCGATGAACTCCTCGCCGCCGAACCGGGCCAGCAGTGCGCCGTGCGGGCGCAGCGTTTCGGCCAGCGTGTTCGAGGTGCAGCGCAGGCAGTCGTCGCCGACCAGGTGGCCGTAGGTGTCGTTGATGCGCTTGAAGTGGTCCAGGTCGATCATCAGCAGCGAGATCGGGCGTTGCGTGTTGCGCGACTGCGACAGCAGGTGCTCGAACGCCTCGCGGAAATGCGTGCGGTTGTAGAGGTCGGTCAGGCCGTCGAGCCGGCTGGATTCGCGCAGCCGGTGGTGTGCGCTCTCCAGTTCCGACATCGCCTGCCGCAGTTCGCCGGTCCGCGCGACGACCTGCGCTTCCAGCGAAGTCTTCGCATCGCGCACGATGCGCTCGTTCTCGTTGCGCAGGGCGGCGTAGCGGTAGCCCAGGGCCACCGACAGCAGCAGCATCTCCAGCGCCGAGCCGATCTGCACGCCGTACTCGGTGATGAAGGTCTTCGGCAGCAGGCCGAATGCCAGCGCCACGAAGATGCCGGTGCCGAGCAGGAACATCGCCCACGCCAGCAGGAACACCTTGGCGGGCCGGTAGCCGGTACGCACCACCATCAGCGTAATGACCGCGATCCACACGATGCTGGGGAATACCGCCGCCGAGGCGATCGGCGTGGCCACGTGGTAGGGCAGCTGGGTGGCGGCGATGCCCAACAGCACGAAGAACGCGATGATGCCCTTGCTGATGCGGTCGCCCAGCCGCCATCGCCTGTTGAGGTCGAGGAAGGTACGCGAAAACTGCTGCATGCCGATCTGCGCCAGGCAGACCGAGAGCGGTACCGACTTGTCCGCCAGCCAGGTGGAATGCGGCCACAGGTATTCGAAGCCCAGGCCGTTGAGGGTGAACAGCACCAGCCCGAAGGCGCTGATGTGGAACAGGTACCAGAAGTAGCTGCCGTCGCGCAGCACCAGCCACAGCACCAGGTTGTAGAAGAACAGCGCCAGCAGGATGCCGTAGTAGATGCCGATACCCAATTGGCCGTCGCGCGACAGTTCGGCGAACGCGGCAGGGGTGTAGAGAAACAGCGGCACCTGCATCGAACTCTGGCTCTGCACGCGCACCAGCAGGTCGACCTCTTCGCCGGTCGGCAGGTCGAGCCAGAAGTTGGGGTGGCGGTAGTGGATGCTGCGCTGTTCGAACGGGAAGGTGTCGCCGCCGGCGTGGTGCACGGTGCGGCCGTCCGGATAGCGGGCATACACGTCGATGCGGTCGCTCAACGCGTATTGCTGCACCAGCAGCCAGCGCTGCTCGCGCGGATTCTCGTTGGTCACACGAGCATGGAACCAGAACGCGCCGGTCTGGAAGCCGAAGGAGGCGTCGCCATTGGGCAGCGGCTCGAAGCGGCCGCCGTCGAGCAAGCGGTGCGCTTCGTCCAGCGTTGCCGTGCCAGCGGCGTCGTGCAGGTAGCTGGTCTGCGGCGCGAGGGGCAGGTAGGTGGTGTCGTGGGTGATGCGCGCCGACGTCTCGGCGACTGCCAGCACTGGAACGAACAGAAGCAGCACGAGCCAGCCCGCCAGTGCGGCACCCGTGAGCAGCGAGTTGCGTGGTGGTGGCATGCCCGTCCCCCCCGGGGTGTCCTTGGGGCCGCCGGGATTTCCGGTCCGGCATTCAGGGTTCCTTGGCAGTGTACTCATCGTCCCTGTCCACTCCGGTCCATCGCGTGCTGTCCTGTCCAAGACAACGCAAGCGGGGCCTGTATCCAGACAAGGTGATCCGGTGAGGACAGGTTGACGCACCGCCGTAATCGGACTAATGTAATAGCGTGTTAATACATTGGATTGGTTCCCGCCGATGAAACGTCGTTCGACCCATGAGGATTCGGAAACCGCGACCGGTCCGCTGCTGGCGTTGTCCGAGGCCCTGGCTGCGCTGGGGCAGGCGGGCGAGGTAAGGGCCTTTCTCGAAGACCTCTGCACCCCGGCGGAACTGGAAGCCATGTCCGACCGCTGGCGGGTCGTGCCCTTGCTGCTGAAGGGCGTGCCGTACCGCGAGATCCACGACCTGACCCAGGTCAGCGTGACCACCATCGGCCGTGTCGCCCGCACGCTGGAACGCGGTGCCGGGGGCTACGCCGCCGCCGTCCAGCGCCAGCAGGCCGCGACGCCTTCCGCTTCCCACTGAGTTTTCCCATGAGTCCCTCCCTGACCCCCGCGACGCGCGAGCGCCTGCGTATCGCCATCCAGAAGAGCGGGCGGCTGGCCGAGCCGGCGCGCACGCTGCTGGCCGCCTGCGGCCTGAGCTGGCGCGAAAGCCGCGACAAGCTGTTCTGCTACGGCGAATCCCTGCCGGTCGACCTGCTGCTGGTGCGCGACGACGACATCCCCGGCCTGATCGCCGACGGCGTCTGCGACTTCGGCATCGTCGGCCGCAACGAGCTGGACGAGCAGGCCGGCGAACGCGCACTCAACGGCTTGCCGCAGGCGTATCGCGAACTGCGTCCGCTGGGCTTCGGCAGCTGCCGGCTGATGCTGGCGATCCCCGACAGCTGGGAGTGGACGGGTCCGGAGCAACTGCAGGGCCTGCGCATCGCGACCAGCTATCCGGCCGTCCTGCGGCAGTGGCTGCAGGCGCGCGGCATCGACGCGGCAGTGGTCGAGCTGTCCGGCTCGGTCGAGATCGCGCCGAAGCTGGGCACCGCTGACCTGATCTGCGATCTGGTCTCCAGCGGCGCCACGCTGGCGGCGAACCAGCTGAAGCCGGTGGAGACGCTGCTGGACAGTGAAGCGGTGCTGGCCGGCCCGGCGCGCGAATTCGACGACGCCCGCGCCGGCCTGGCCGACATGCTGCTGCGTCGCCTGGATGGCGTGTTGAAGTTGAAGGACAGCAAGCTGCTGATGTTCCGCGCCGAGCGCGACACGGTGCCCGCGCTGTCGCGCCTGCTGACCGACAGCGAAGGCCTGGTGACGCTGCCGGGTGGCGAAGATGGTCCGCTGTCGCTGCAGGCGATGTGCCACGGCGCAGTCACCTGGCAGCGGCTGGAAGAACTGCAGCGTGCCGGTGCGCAGGGCCTGATGGTGCTGTCGGTCGAGAGGTCGCTGGCATGAGCGCATCGCCCGCTCCCGTGTACGACTGGGCCGTGCTGGACGAAGCTGCGCGGGCATCGTTGCTCGCGCGTCCGGTACAGGCGGTCGCGCAGCGCACCCGTGAGTCGGTCGCTGCCCTGCTGGTCGATGTGCAGGTCCGTGGCGATCTTGCGCTCCGTGAGGTGACGCAACGGTTCGATGGTGTCGACCTCAGCGCCTTCGAAGTGAGCGAGGAAGAATTCGCCGCCGCGCACACCGCCGTGCCTGCCGACTTGCGCGAGGCGATGCAGCAGGCGGCCGAGCGCATCGAGATGTTCCACCGCGCCGGCATGGCGCAGCCCTACGCGGTGGAAACCGCGCCGGGCGTGGTGTGCGAGCGGATGATCCTGCCGATTCCACGCGTGGGGTTGTATGTGCCCGCCGGCAGCGCACCGTTGCCGTCGACGGCGTTGATGCTGGGCGTGCCATCGCGCCTGGCGGGCTGCCGCGAGGTGGTGCTGTGCACGCCGCCCCGCAAGGACGGCACCGCCGATCCGGCGGTGCTGGTCGCCGCGCAGCTGACCGGCGTACGCCGCGTATTCAAGCTCGGTGGCGCGCAGGCGATCGCCGCGATGGCGTTCGGTACCGAGAGCGTGCCGGCCTGCGACAAGTTGTTCGGTCCCGGCAACAGCTACGTGACGGAAGCCAAGCAGCAGGTCGCGCAGGCCGGGGCCGCCGCCATCGACATGCCGGCAGGTCCGTCGGAAGTGCTGGTGATCGCCGATGCGGGTGCGGACGCGGCCTTTGTCGCCGCCGACCTGCTGTCGCAGGCCGAGCATGGTCCGGACTCGCAGGTGCTGCTGTTGTCCGACGACGAGAGTCTGATTGAACGCGTGCAGGCCGAACTGGTCGCGCAACTCGCTCTGCTGGACCGCGCCGACATCGCGCGACAGGCGCTGTCGGCGTCGCGCTTGGTCAAGGTCGCATCGTTGGATGACGCCTTTTCCATCAGCAACCGCTATGCGCCGGAACACCTGATCCTTGCGCTGCGCGATGCGCGTGCCTGGCTGGGTCGCGTGGAGGCGGCAGGTTCCGTGTTCCTCGGCGATTACACGCCGGAAGCGCTGGGCGACTACTGCAGCGGCACCAATCACGTGCTGCCGACCAGTGGCGCGGCGCGTGCGTACAGCGGTGTCAGCGTGGCCAGCTTCCAGAATTTCGTCAGCGTGCAGTCGGCCAGCCGTGCCGGCATCGCCGCCATCGGCGACTGCGCGTTGACGCTGGCGCGTGCAGAGGGGCTGGACGCCCACGCCAACGCCGTCGCGCTGCGCCTGCGCAAGGCGGCCGCATGAGCAGCGTCCTTTCGCTCGTACGCCCGGACCTGCGCGATTTCGCTGGCTACAAATCCGCGCGCAGTGAAGCCTTGCGTGGCGACGTGTGGTTGAACGCCAACGAGTCCGCGTGGGCCAATCCCGCTGACGCGGAAGGGCGCAGCCGCCGCTATCCCGATCCGCAACCACCAGCCTTGCGCGCGCGGCTGGCACAGCTCTACGGCGTGACGCCGGAACAGCTGCTGGTCGGCCGCGGCAGCGACGAGGCCATCGACCTGCTGGTGCGCGCGTTGTGCGTGCCGGGGCAGGACGCCATCGTGGTGACGCCGCCAGTGTTCGGCATGTACGCGGTTTGTGCACGCCTGCAAGGCGCGCGCATCGTCGAGGTCCCATTGGTCGATGAGGAGACCGGCTTCGTCGCCGATCTCGACGCCATCCGCGAGGCGGCACTGGGGCAGGGTGCCAAGCTCGTGTTCCTGTGCTCGCCGTCGAATCCGGCCGGATCGGCCATTCCGCTCGACGCCATCGCGGCGCTGGCCCGTGCTCTGGAAGGCAAAGCGCTGGTGGTCGTGGACGAAGCCTATGGCGAGTTCGCCGACAGTGCGTCTGCGACCACATTGCTGGCGGCGCATGCCAACATCGCCGTGCTGCGGACCTTGTCCAAGGCCCATGCGCTGGCGGCCGCACGCATCGGCGTGGTGATCGGCGATGCCGACCTGGTTGCCGTGCTGCAGCGCTGCCAGGCGCCGTATCCGGTACCGACGCCCTGCGCCGATCTCGCCCTCGACGGTCTGTCCGATGCCGCACTGGCGCAGACCCGCGAACGGGTGGCGCTGGTACGCAGCGAGCGCGAGCGGCTGCTGCCCGCGCTGCAGCGCAGCCCGGGCGTCCGCCGCGTGTATCCGTCGCAGGGCAACTATCTGCTGGCGCGCTTCGACGATGCCGAGCGTGCCTTCCGCACGCTGCTCGCCGCCGGTGTCGTGGTCCGCGACCAGCGCGCCGCACCGCAACTGGGCGATGCGCTGCGCATCACCGTCGGTTCGCCATCCCAGAACGACCGCGTCATCGCGGCCCTCGACGCGCAGGAGCAGGCCGCGTGACGCCGATTCTTTTCATCGATCGCGACGGCACCCTGATCGAGGAGCCGGAAGACTTCCAGATCGACGCGTACGAGAAAGTGCGCTTCGTCGCCGGTGTCATTCCGGCGTTGCTGAAGCTGCGCGACGCCGGCTACCAGTTCGTCATCGTCAGCAACCAGGACGGGCTGGGCAGCGAGCAGTACCCGCGCGCCAGTTTCGATGGTCCGCAGGCGTTGATGATGCAGGTGTTCGAAAGCCAGGGTATCCGCTTCCGCGAGGTGCTGATCGACGAAAGCTGGCCGCACGAGAACAAGCCCACGCGCAAGCCGGGTATCGGCCTGATGGTCCCGTACTTGCAGGACCGTAGCATCGACTGGTCGCGCTCGGGCATGGTCGGCGACCGGCCGACCGACATCCAGTTTGCCGACAACCTGAAGATCCGCGGCTTCCAGCTGAAGACCGCGCAGTTCGGCGGCGAGTGGGACTGGGCCGGCATCGCGCACGAACTGGCGGATGCGCCGCGTCGCGCGGTGGTCCAGCGCAACACCAAGGAAACGAAGATCCGCGTCGAAGTGGATCTCGATCGCGTGGCCGAGCCCGTCGCGAAGACCGGCCTGCCGTTCTTCGACCACATGCTGGAACAGATCGGCAAGCATGGCGGCTTCGCGCTCGACGTGCGCGCCGATGGCGACCTGCACATCGACGAACACCACACCGTCGAGGATACAGGCCTCGCGTTGGGCCAGGCATTGAAGGAAGCGCTGGGCGACAAGCGTGGGATCGGCCGCTACGGCTTCACCCTGCCGATGGACGAGACGCTGGCGAGCGCCGCGCTTGATTTCAGCGGGCGGCCGTACTTCGTCTTCAGCGGTGAATTCAAGCGCGAGCGCGTCGGCGACCTGCCGACCGAGCTGGTGCCCCATTTCTTCCGTTCGCTCTGCGATGCCTCCGGCCTGAACCTCAACCTGAAGGTGGAAGGCGACAACGACCACCACAAGGTCGAAGCCAGCTTCAAGGCGCTGGCGCGTGCGCTGCGCCAGGCGGTGAAGCGCGAAGGCGCGGAACTGCCCACGACCAAGGGTGCGCTCTGATGAAGGTCGTGCTGGTCGATGCCGGTGGCTCCAACATCGGTTCGGTGCGTTACGCTTTGCAGCGTCTTGGCGTGGAGGCGGAACTGACCGGTGATGCCACGGCGATCCGCAGCGCGGACCGGGTGATCCTGCCCGGTGTCGGCGCGGCGGCCGTGTGCATGGCACGTCTCAACGAACTGGATCTTGTCGCTACGCTGCGCACACTTGAGGCTCCGCTGCTGGGCGTCTGCGTCGGCGTGCAGTTGCTGTTCGCGCATTCCGAGGAAGACGACACGCCGTGCCTGGGTCTGCTGCCTGGCCGCGTCCGCAAACTGCCCTCGGCAGCGGGCATTCGCGTGCCGCACATGGGCTGGAACACGCTGCAACGACATCGCGCCAGTTCATTGGTCGATGGTATCGCCGATGGCGACCATGCCTACTTCGTGCACAGCTATGCCGCACGCGTCGACGACGACAGCGTGTGTAGCAGCGAACATGGCCAGCGCTTCGCCGCCGTCGTGCAGCGTGGCAACGTGGCCGGCGCGCAGTTCCATCCGGAACGTTCCGGTGCGGTGGGCGCGCGACTGCTGAAGAATTTCATCGAGTACGGACTGCAATGACCGGTTTCACCGTTTATCCCGCCATCGACGTGCGCGATGGCCGTGTCGTGCGCCTGGCGCAGGGCGACTACGCGCGCGAAACGCGCTACGAAGGCGCACCGCTGGACGTGGCCTTGCGCTACGCCGTGCAGGGCGCCGAATGGCTGCATCTGGTCGACCTGGACGCCGCGCGTGCAGGTGGCTACACACTGGCACCACTGTTGGCCGACATCGCGCGCCACACCCCGCTGAAGGTGCAGACCGGCGGCGGTGTGCGCGAGCGTGATGATGTGGCGCGCATTCTGGATGCTGGCGCGGATCGCGTGGTCATCGGCTCGCTGTCCGTGCGCGAGCCCGAGACGGTGCTGGCGTGGCTGGCCGAGTTCGGCAGCGACCGCATCACCGTCGCGCTCGACACGCGCCGCGACGACACGGGGGTCTGGCGCCTGCCGGTGCATGGCTGGACCGAGACGGCATCCGAAACGCTGGACGAACTCGCCACGCGTTACGCTGCGGCCGGCCTGAGCCACCTGTTGAGTACCGATATCGCGCGCGATGGCATGCTGACCGGTCCCAACCTGGACCTCTATGCCCATCTGCGCAACACCGTGCCGGCATTGGCGGTGCAGGCCTCGGGCGGCGTCAGCGCCGTGACCGACGTGGGCGGTGCACGCGCAGCGGGTTGCGCCGGCATCGTGCTGGGGCGTGCATTGCTGGAAGGTCGCTTCACGCTGCCGGAGGCGCTGGCATGCTGAGCCGGCGCATCATCCCGTGCCTGGACGTGCGCGAGGGACGCGTGGTCAAGGGCGTGAAGTTCCGCGACCACGTGGATATGGGTGATATCGCCGACTTGGCGCTGCGGTACCGCGACGAGGGCGCGGACGAACTGGTGTTCTACGACATCAGCGCCAGTCCCGAAGGACGTTCGGTGGACTACGCCTGGATCGAGCGGGTATCGCGCCTGCTCGACATCCCATTTTGCGTCGCCGGCGGCATCCGCGATGTCGAGACGGCACGACGGGTGCTCTACAGCGGTGCCGACAAGGTCTCGGTCAATACGCCGGCACTGGAGCGCCCCGCGCTGATCGGTGAACTGGCCCAGGCCTTCGGCGTGCAATGCGTGGTGGTCGGCGTCGATTCGATCCTCGAGGCCGATGGCGAGTGGCGTGTTCGCCGCTACACCGGCGATCCATCGAAGATGCAGGGCGCCGGGCTAAGGACACTGGACTGGGTGGTGCAGGCGCAGCGGCTAGGCGCTGGCGAGATCGTGCTGAACTGCATGGATCAGGACGGCGTGCGCCGCGGCTACGATCTGGTGCAGCTCAAGGCGATGCGTGCCGTATGCGAGGTGCCGTTGATCGCGTCCGGTGGCGCGGGTGAGGTGGAACACTTCGCGGACGTGTTCGCACAGGCGGACGTGGACGGTGCGTTGGCGGCCAGCGTGTTCCACAGCGGACACATCAGGATTCCCGCGCTGAAGCGCGCATTGGCGGAGCAGGGCATCGAGGTGCGACGTGGCGAATGACAACGAATCCTCCGGTTTCGATCCGGGCCGGCTGGACTGGGACAAGGGCGATGGCCTGTTGCCTGTCGTGGTGCAGGACGCATCGAACCTGCGCGTGCTGATGCTGGGCTACATGAACCGCGAAGCGCTGGAGGCGACGCTCGCCAGCCAGCGGGTGACGTTCTTCAGCCGCAGCAAGCAGCGCCTGTGGACCAAGGGCGAAAGCTCGGGCCATGTGCTGGAACTGGTGTCGGTCGAGACCGATTGCGACCACGACACGCTGCTGGTGCTTGCGCATCCGCAAGGACCAACCTGCCATCTGCAGCGCGCCAGTTGCTTTCCGTCGGCGCCTTCCGCCTTCTTGTCGGACCTGGACGCCCTGGTCGCGCAGCGCGAGCGCGAGCGGCCTGCGGACAGCTATACGACGCGCCTGTTCGAATCCGGTACGCGCCGGATCGCGCAGAAGGTGGGCGAGGAGGGCGTCGAGACCGCCCTTGCGGCGGTGGCACAGGACGAGACTGCCCTGCTCGGCGAAAGCGCGGACCTGCTGTACCACCTGACGGTCCTGCTGCGTTCGCGTGGTCTGTCGCTGGTCGATGCGGTCGACGTGCTGCGCGAGCGCCACGGAGCCTGACGCCTTTGTTGATGGAAGGTGTGGGGGCGACATAGGGTGCGATGACCGTCGCGGCACACGGGGCTCCTACAAGGACGCCAACCCTGCGCCATAATCCGCTGGTCGCCCCCGTTGGAGTCGCCGTGCGCGCCTCGTTGACCGCCCTGCTGCTGGCCTGCCTGGCCGTGCCCGTCCACGCATTGCCGCCGCCGTGCAGCAGCGGCCAGGTCTTCGAGGACCGCAACGGCAACGGCGTACGCGACCCCGGCGAGCCGGGCATCCCGGGCATCAAGGTCTCCGACGGTGTGCAGATCGCCGTCACCGATGCGCGGGGCGAATACAACGTGTCGTACGAAGATGGCCGCACCTTGTTCGTCATCAAGCCGGCTGGCTATGACGTGTCGGTTCGCCCGGACGGCATGCCGGCGTTCTGGCGCAACCGGCAGCACCACGCCGGCCCTCCACTGAAGTACGGCGGGATCCCGCAACGCCAACCGGATTGCACGCACTTCGCCCTGCGCAAGCAGCAGGCGAAGGCCGGCGGTGATACGTTCGATGCGTTGCTGCTTGCCGACAGCCAGACGGCCTCGGTGCAGGACGTGGACTACTACTGGCGCGACATCGTGCAGCCGCTGGTGGGCAAGCATGGCGCATCGCTGGGGCTGACGCTGGGCGACATCGTCAACGACGACCTGGCGCTGTATCCCGAGTTGCTGCGCACGACGATGAGCCTGCAGGTGCCGTGGCTGTTCATTCCCGGCAACCATGACCTCGATTTCGATGCCGTCAGCGACGAGGAGTCGCTGCGCACGTTCCGCCATCGCCTCGGGCCGGACACGTTCGCCTGGGAAGAGGAGGCAGTGACCTTCATCGGTCTGGACGACATTATCTACCAGCCAGGCAAATCGCCGTCCTATTTCGGTGGGCTGCGCGAGGACCAGTTCGCCTTCCTGCAGGCGTATCTGCCGACCGTGAGCAAGGACCGCCTGCTGGTGATCGGTGCGCATATCCCGTTTTTCGAAGAGGGTGCGCGCGGGTTCCGCGCGGCGGATCGCGAGCGGCTGTTCGCGTTGCTGAAGGAATTTCCGCACGTGCTGTTGCTGAGCGGCCATACCCACACGCAGCGCCACTGGTACCACGACGCAGCCTCCGGTTGGCACGGCACGCAGCCGCTGCACGAGTACAACGTCGGCGCGGCCTGTGGTGCGTACTGGTCCGGCATCAAGGATGCGCAGGGCATTCCCGCCTCGACGATGGCCGACGGCACGCCGAATGGCTATGCGCGCCTGCGCGTGCAAGCCGGTGGCGACTACGCGCTGTCGTGGCATCCGGCACGCGCCGCCGACGACCGCGGCATCGGCCTGCATGCGCCGAAGGTCCTGCGGAAAGGTGCTTATCCGGCCTGGGGCGTCTACGCCAACGTCTACATGGGCGAGGTGGATACGCAGGTGGAATACCGGGTCGACGGCGGCGAGTGGAAGGCGATGAAGCGCGTCGAACAGCCCGATCCGTCGCTGCTGGTGGAGAACATGCGCGACGATCTGGCCGACGCGTTGCGCGGCTACGACCGCTCGCCCGAAGCCGAACCGTCGCACCATCTGTGGCGTGGCGCACTCCCGACCGATCTGTCCGAGGGCGAGCATCGTGTCGACGTGCGCGTGTTCGACCGCTGGCGCGGCGAAACCACCGCCCACACGACCTACCGTCTGCAGACCGCCGCGCCCTGACCATGGCCAGCCCAGACCTGCCCATCGAGCTCTTTGCCGATCCGGCCGCGTGGGAGCGCTGGCTGGAGCGTCATCCGCAGTCGTCCGGCGTGTGGCTGAAGATCGCCAAGAAGGACGCCGGCATTCCCTCGGTGACGTATGCCGAAGCGCTCGACGTCGCGCTGTGCCATGGCTGGATCGACGGGCAGAAGAAGGGGTTCGACACCCGGTTCTTCCTGCAGCGCTTCACCCCGCGTCGTGCACGCAGCACCTGGTCGAAGATCAACGTGGCGAAGATCGACGCCTTGATCGCGGCCGGTCGCATGCGGCCGGCGGGCCTGCGCGAAGTCGAGGCCGCGAAGGCGGACGGGCGCTGGGACGCGGCCTACGATGGCGCCAGGTCGATGGACGTGCCGCCCGAGCTGGCGAAGGCGCTGGCCAGGAACCGCAAGGCCAAGGCGTTCTTCGACACGCTGGACAAGACCAACCGCTACGCCGTGTGCTGGCGGGTGCAAACGGCGGTGAAGCCGGAAACGAAGCTGGCGCGGGTGGAGAAGCTGGTCGCCATGCTCGCGCGGGGCGAGAAGATCCACGGCTGAGCTGCGCGGGCTGGGGCGATTGAACGGCGAATTGGCCGGTTACGGCAGGTTTTGGCGTGGGATAGGGTGGTGTCGTCAGGGGGCGACAACAGGGGGTTTCATGTCGAGGTGTTTTGATGCCGGCTTGCCTGCAGGCAAGCTGGACCGTGTGCCGTTCACCTTCAGGCATCATCTGCTTGACCATCCGGCGCTGACGATGGAGGGGCTGGCGAAGTCGCTGCCGGAACTGCACCCGGACCGCATCGCCTATTCCAAAGGCCTGTCCGACCTGTCGATCAATTTTGATCGTGCTCATCTTGAACATGGCAATGGCCTCAGCCTGCGCGAGACCATAGAAACGATCCGCACCTCCAACTCCTACATCGCGGTCCGCGATCCGATCGACCACCCGGTGTTCCGCGATCTGTACGAGTCACTGCGATCCGAGATGACCGGGATGCAGCGCCGGAGCGGCAACTCGCAGGCGATACACGAACCCCGCATGTGGCTGTTCATTGCGTCGCCCAATGCGATGACGCCGTTCCACTTCGACCGATATTCGAACGTACTGATGCAGATCCGCGGTAGCAAGGAAGTGGCGGTGTTTCCGAACTTCCGTCCCGATATCGTGCCGGTGGACATCTGCGAGGCCTACATGGATCGCGAGCAGGTGCAGGCGCCGTGGCGTCATGATCTGGATGAGCACGCCATCAAGTTCGATTTCCAGCCCGGCGACGCCCTGCACATTCCGTACACCGCCGGCCACTACGTCAGGAACGGTGCCGATGATGTATCGATCTCGCTGTCGTTCTTCTTCCAGACCGACGAAACGCTGCGCTGGACGCGCGCCATGCAATTCAACCATCGCGTCCGCAAGCGTGTGCAGCGCCTCGGCATGACACTGTCACCGGTGGGACATAACCACTATGTCGATCGTGCCAAGGCCAGGGCCCTGCCACTGCTGTCGATGATGTGGAAGCTGGCCGGCTGAAGCCGGTCGCTGGAACGCAGAACGCCCCTCACGAGGGGCGTTTTCTTTTGGAGAACCTGGCGGGCGGGCGAAGGGCTGGCGGGCAAGGTGCGCGTGGCTGGCTGGCGAAAGGCTGGCTGGCGACGTGGCGCGCAGTCTAGGGAAATACGCGCGACGGTGTAGAAACACGAATCGCTCGCATCAAGGCGCACGGCTTGCACGCACGCTGAGCCACGCGCCGCTCAGCAGCAGCACGATCGCGACGGCCTGGATCCAGTGCGCCTGCGCACGACCCGAGGCCACCAGCAACAGCGTCGACAGAAGTGGCGCAAGATAGGACAGGCTGCCGAGCAACGCGATGTCGCCGCGCTTCGTACCGTGATCCCACAGCCAGAACGCAGCGCCTACCGGACCGACGCCCATGAGTATCAGCACGAGCCACTGGCCGCGGGTGGGAACGACGGTTTGCTCGCTTAGCAGATGGACGATGGCACCCGACAAGGCAACGCCGGCACAGGCCACGGTGATGGCGGCCGTGGGCACGTCGACATATCGGCGATTCAGTACGGAATACAGCGACCAGATCAGCGCGGCACCCAGCGCGGCGAGGTAACCCGGCACATGGGCGGGATCGACCTCCAGGCCGCGGCCACGGGTGACCAGCAGGACCGCGGCGACCAATCCCAGCGTGGTGCCCAGCCATTGGCCCGGCCGCACCGCGACGCCGCCGAAGAGGCCTGCGAACACCACGATCAGCAGCGGCCACATGTAGTTCAGCAGGTTGGCTTCCACGGCCGGCGCGCGCTTCAGCGCGATGAAGTAGAGCGCGTGGTAACCGAACAGCGCGAGCGTGGACAGCGCGAAGGCAGGCAGCGGCTGACGGAGCTCGCGCCAGCCCGCTGCACCGCGCAGCGTTGCGCGGACCAGGCCCAGGAAGGCCGCGATGCCGAAGCCGATCGCCAGCACCTGGAACGGCGGCAGGTTGCCCGTGGCCGTGGTCAGCAGTGCGAGCGACGCCCACAGCAGGATCGCGACCAGCCCGACCAGCGTGGCCCGTCGCTGTGCGGCGGCGTCGCTCACGCGAGTGGGATGGTCGCGAACGATTCGACGCGTGCGTGGCCGCGCGCCGCGTCGCCGGTACGCGGCTGCGGATAGTCGTCCAGCCGGTCCACCAACTGCGTCTGCAGGCCGGTTTCGCGCGCGGCGTCCAGTTCCTCGACCACATCGGACAGGAACAGGATGCGCTCCGGCGCGATGCCGATCCGGTCCGCGATCGCGAGGTAGCTGCCGGCCTCGCGCTTGCCACCGATCTCGGTGTCGAACCAGCCGGAAAACAGCGGCGTCAGGTCGCCGGCATCGCTATGGCCGAAGAACAGCTTCTGCGCCGGCACCGAGCCGGACGAGTACACGTAGAGCGGGTAGCCTTGCGCATGCCATTCGCGCAGCGCGGGCGCGGCATCGGGGTAGATGTGCGCGGTGAAATCGGCGTCGCGGTAGCCGGCCTCCCAGATCAGGCCCTGCAGCGCCTTCAGTGCCGTGTGCTTGCGGTCCTGGTCGATCCAGCCCTGCAGTGTCTCGACGATGACATCGTCGCTGCAGATGCTGCCGTACTCGGTGGCGACGGCATCCAGCCAGCGGCGCACGTCCGGCTCCTGGCCGTGCTCGCGCACGAAGCCGGGCAGGGCACGGCGCGCATACGGGAACAGCACGTCCTTCACGAACGAGATGCTGCTGGTGGTGCCTTCGATATCGGTGAGGATGGCGGAAACGGGCATTGCGCGGATTCTTCGGAGAGGAGGACGCGGGCTCAGTGCCCGTCGGTGAGGCCTTCGTAGCGCGGGAATGCTTGCGCCAGCGTGGTGCCGGTGAAATGGCCCACCCAGCCATCCGGCTCGGTGAAGAAGCGGATGGCCACGAAGCTCGGCTCCGGTCCCATGTCGAACCAGTGCAGCGTGCTGTCGGGCACGCCGATCAGGTCGTCCTGCACGCATTCGACCTCGTACACCTTGTCGTCCACGTGCAGCGTGAACAGTCCCGATCCGGCGACGAAGAAGCGCACTTCGTCCTCCTTGTGGAAATGCTCGTCGAGGAACTTCGCGCGCATCGCCTCGCGCTGCGGATTGTCCGGCGCAATGCTGACCACGTCGACGGTCTTGAAGCCGCGCTCGGCGACCAGCCGGTCGATGTCGGTCCGGTACGCATCGATCACGTCTTCCGCCGGCGCACCGGGCGCGATCGCCTTGGTGGCTTTCCAGCGTTCGAAGGTCACGCCGAGCTTCTTCAGTTCGGTGGCGATGAAGTCGGGGTCGTAACTGGCGAACTCCGGCGTGGCCGGGTCGGATTCCTTGAAGATGCGCAGGCGGCTCATGGCGATGGCGTGAGGCGGCGAGGGGGACGCTAGGGTAGCAAACCCGGTCGCTGCGCCTGTTGCAGAATCGGAACGCAGCGATAACCGCCGGTTATCAGCGCCGGCAGCCGAGCTTGCGCAGCTCCAGTTCGGCGGCGAACAGGAACTCGAACGCTTCCAGATGGCGGCGTGCGTCGGCCATGGTGCGGCCCCACGCATACAGGCCGTGGCCGTCGATCAGGTAGCCCCACAAGGGCTGGCGGTCGAGCAGGGCGTCCACCTGCGCGGCCAGCGTTGGCATGTCCTGCGTGTTGGCGAACACGGGCACGTCGATGGCCATCTCGTGCGTGCTGTTGCCGTGGAAGGCCTTCAGCAGTTCGAAGCCCTCCAGGCGGACGTGGCCGGCGCCGGCGAACAGGCGGGATGCCACGGTCTGCACCAGCGAATGGGTGTGCAGCACGCAGCCGATCTCGGGGTAGCGGTGGTACAGCTGCGTGTGCAGCAGCGTTTCCGCCGACGGACGATGGTCGCTGCCGACGGCCCGGCCGTCGAAGTCCACCACCATGATGTCCGCTTCCACCAGCCGGCCCTTGTCGCGGCCGGAGACGGTGATGGCGGCGTGCCGCTCATCCAGCCGCTGCGAGAAATTGCTGCTGGTGGCCGGCGTCCAGCCCAGCTGTGCCAGTTCGCGCACGTTGGAGATGATGGACTGCGCGCGGTCGCGCAACTGGTCGACGTCGAAGGGCAGGGTGTTCATGCCCGCCAGTTTACCGCCTGCACCGGCTCATGGCCCCGGCGCCGCCGGACGTCGTGCGAATCCCCTGTACGCGGCCAGCGCCAGCAAGGCGATGACGATGCCGCCGACCAGCGTCTTGACCGGTGTCGAATACACCAGCAGGCCGCAGGCCAGCAGCGCGCCCATGCCGACGAGGCGGTCGCTGCGCGACGCGGGCCGCGCCGGCGTACCCAGCATCAGGCTGAGCGCGGCGGCGACGTAGGCCATCACCACCAGCGTCACCACCATGTTGATGATGGTTTCGAACTGGCCGGAGACCGTGGGCGACAGCGTCAGCACCGCCAGCACCGTCATCGACAGCGTGATGATCAGCAGCCCCCAGCCCGCCGATCCGTTCGCGCGCAGGCGACCGAAGATGGCTGGCAGGAAGCCGCGTTGCGCGGCGCGTGCGCCGGACTCGCCGGTTACCAGCATCCAGCCGCCCAGCGTGCCGGTGGCCTTCAGGGCCGCGGCGGCGGCGATGACCGGAATGGCCCATTCGCCGAACATGCGCCCGGCCACGAGTGCGAACGGCGCACCCGAATCGGCCAGTTCGGCGGCGGGCACGATGCCCATCATCAGCACCGACGATGCCAGGTAGACCAGGCCCGCGATGACGATGCCGCCCATCGTGGCGATGGGCACGTTGCGGGCCGGGTCACGCACCACGCCGGCGACCATCGCGCCGGTTTCCAGGCCGACGAAGGCCCAGAAGATCGGCGCCAGCGAGCCGAACACCACGTGCGCATCGGATTCGCCGGAGACGTTCCATGCCGCCTGGTAGATTCCGGCATCGAAGCTGCCCCAGCCCCAGATCAGGATCGCGGCGACCGGCAGCAGGCCCAGCACCACGCACAGCGACTGGAAGCGCGCGATCGCACGCGGGCCGAACAGGTTCAGCGCAAACATCAGCCAGATCAGCGCGATCTGGCCCAGCACGCGCGTCATCGCGCCATCGCCGACCGGCAGCAGCAGCGCGAGGTAACCGAACGCGGCCACCGCGATGGCGTTGTTGCCGATCCACGACGAGATCCAGTACAGCGTGGCCGCCAGGAAACCCATGTCGCGGCCCAGCGCCGGTCGCACGTAGTCGTCCGGGCAGTCCAGCTTCGGGTAGTCGCGCACCAGGCGTGCGAACGTGGCGCCCAGCAGCACCGCCAGCACCGTGGCCAGCAGCCAGCTCAGCGCGGTCACGCCGCCCGAGCGCGCCAGCGTGGCGGGCAGCAGGAAGAAGCCGGAGCCGATCATGTTGTTGGCGACGGAGAAGGTCGCCAGGACCGGGCCGATCTTGCGGGGCATTGCGTCGGACATGCGGTTGTTGTCGAAGGCAGGGACGGATTTACCCGTGCCCAAACGAAGGATGGCGCGTTTCCGCGCCATCCGGGAGTGCCTCAGCCGTTGTCAGGCCTGGGGACCTTCGTGGAACGGCGGCTCGGGATCGATGCGCGGGCCGCCATCGGGGCCCTTGTCGCCACGACCCAGGTCACTGTGCCGGTAGCCGTATGCCCAGTAGATGATCAGGCCCAGGATCGCCCAGCCGAAGAACAGGCCGATGGTGTACATCGACAGGTTCAGGAACAGCAGCAGGCAGCCGGCGATCGCCAGCGGGCAGATCAGCCACACCATCGGCGTGCGGAACGGACGGTGGCGGAGCGGGTCGCGCTTGCGCAGGATCAGCACGGCCGCGGCGACGGCCATGAACGCGAACAGCGTGCCCGAGTTGGAGATGTCGGCCAGGATGCCGACCGGGAACAGCGCGGCGAACACGGCCACGAATGCGCCGGTGATCATCGTCACCACGTGCGGGGTGTGGAACTTCGGGTGCACCTTCGACAGGATCGGCGGCAGCAGGCCGTCGCGCGACATGGTGAAGAAGATGCGGGTCTGGCCGTACAGCATCATCAGGATCACCGACGGCAGCGCCAGCGCGGCGGCCATGCCGATCGCGTTGCCGATGCCGGCGAAGCCCATCACCTTCAACACGTGGGCCAGCGGCTCCTTGCTGCAGACCAGGGCGTCATTGCCGACGCAAGCGGCCGCGAGTTCGGGCGTGCCCGGGTGGAAGGCCACGCCGTTGCCGTCGAACATCGGCTGTGCGCCGATGGCGCCGACCGCGCCGTAGCTGACCAGCATGTAGAAGACGGTGCACACCGCCAGCGAACCGATCAGGCCGATCGGGATGTTGCGGTTCGGATTCTTGGTTTCCTCGGCGGCGGTGGAGACCGCGTCGAAGCCGACGTAGGCGAAGAAGATGGAAGCTGCCGCGCCCAGCACGCCGATGCCGCCCATGGGGCTGCCCCAGCCGGTCGGGAAGAACGGTTCGAAGTTGGCGTCCTGCGCCGCGGGGACCGCGATCGCGATGAAGACGGTCAGCGCGACGACCTTGATCAGCACCAGGATGGCGTTGACCTTGGCCGACTTCGACGTGCCGATCACCAGCAGGCCGGTCACGGCGAGCGCGATGCAGAACGCCAGCAGGTTGAAGCTGCCGCCGTCCATGGGGCCGCTCTGCAGCGCCCGTGGAAGCTCCCACCCCGCGCTGTTCAGCAGACCGTTGACGTAGCCCGACCAGCCGACCGAGACGGCACCGGCCGCGACGGCGTACTCCAGCACGAGTGCCCAGCCGACCGTCCAGGCGATCGCTTCGCCCAGAACGCCGTACGTATAGGTGTAGGCCGAGCCGGAGACCGGCACCATCGAGGCCAGTTCGGAGTAGGCCAGTGCCGCGAGGCCGCAGACGACGGCGGCGATCACGAACGCGATCATCATGCCGGGGCCGGCCTTCTGGCCCGCTTCGGCGGTGAGGACGAAAATGCCGGTGCCGATGATGGCGCCGATGCCCAGCATCGTCAGTTGGAAGCCGCCCAGCTGGCGTTTGAGCGCCTTCTTTTCAGCCGTTTCAAGAATTTTGTCGAGCGGCTTGACGCGCCAAAAGAGCATCGTGTGGTCCCCATGTCTGAACGGCTGTGCCCTGCCTGGCGGCAGGGGATTGATCCGCCGTACCTTGCCAAACCGGCCACTTGTTCACAAGCGGGACTGCAACATGGCAAGCGATAATGTCGGGCCACGTTCGGACCAACCAGAAAAAATCTCTGCCATGTCAGCCGCTTACAGCGATCTTCGGGGTCATATCATCGATTACGCCCGCCGTTGGCCTGCCGAACGCGAGGTGGCCGGGCAGTTCCTGGCGCTGCTGGACGATCCGGCCGATCCGTTCGTGCGCGAGCGGTTGGAGGGTCACCTGACCGGTGGCGTGTGGCTGGTCAGTGGTGATGGCCGGCGCATCCTGATGACGCACCACCGCAAGCTCGACCGCTGGTTGCAGCTGGGCGGGCATGCCGATGGCGACACCGACATGGCGCGCGTGGCCCTGAAGGAGGCGGAAGAAGAGTCCGGCCTGGTCGATCTGTGCGTCGAGGGCGGGATCTTCGACCTGGACCGCCACTGGATTCCCGAGCGCAAGGACGTCCCCGGCCACTGGCACTACGACGTGCGCTACGTGGTCCGCGCGACCGGCAGCGAGGACTATGCGGTCAGCGAGGAGTCGCTGGACCTGGCCTGGCGCGATATCGCACCGATGGTCGACGACGCCGATGTGTCGATCAGCCGGATGGCCCGCAAATGGCTGGCGCGCAACGCGTAGGGCAGACCCAGGCCCGCCGTTCTCCGTGCGTCAGTACAGCACGCGCACCCGCAGCGTGCCGTCGATCGCCGCCATCGCATCGCGCAGGCTGGCGGTCTGCTCCTCGTCGGCGGTCACGTCGATGACCACGTAGCCGACCTTCGGGTCGGTGCGCAGGAACTGGCCGTCGATGTTGATGCCACGGTCGCGGAAGATGTCGTTGATCTGCGACAGCACGCCGGGCACGTTGCGGTGGATATGCAGGATGCGGCGGCTGCCGTCGTGGCCGGGCAGCGTCACCTCGGGGAAGTTCACCGACGACAGCGTGCTGCCGTTGTCGCTGTAGCGCACCAGCTTGGCCGCCACTTCGATGCCGATGTTGTCCTGCGCTTCCAGCGTGCTGCCGCCGACGTGCGGGGTGAGGATGACGTTGTCGAGGCCGCGCAGTGGCGACTCGAACACGTCCGCATTGCCCTTGGGCTCCAGCGGGAACACGTCGACCGCGGCGCCGCCGATCTTGCCCGACTTCAGCGCGTCGGCCAGCGCGTCGATGTCGACCACGGTGCCGCGCGATGCGTTGATCAGGTGCGCGCCGGGCTTCATCCGCGCGATCTGGGGGGCGCCGAACATGTCCTTGGTCGCCGCCGTCTCCGGCACGTGCAGCGTCACCACGTCGCTCTGCGCCAGCAGGTCGTCCAGGCTCACGGCCGAGCGGGCATTGCCGAGCGACAGCTTGGTCTCGATGTCGTGGAAGAGCACCTGCATGCCCAACGCTTCGGCCAGCACGCCGACCTGGGTGCCGATGTGGCCGTAACCGATGATGCCCAGCGTCTTGCCGCGCACCTCGTGGCTGCCGGCCGCCGACTTGCTCCAGCCGCCGCGATGGCATTCGGCGTTCTTCTGCGGGACGCCGCGCATCAGCAGGATGGCCTGCGCGATGACCAGCTCGGCGACGCTGCGGGTATTGGAGTAGGGCGCATTGAAGACCGGGATGCCGGCCAGTTCCGCCGCGTCCAGGTCCACCTGGTTGGTGCCGATGCAGAAGCAGCCCACCGCGATCAGGCGGCGCGCCTGCGCCAGCACATCCTCGCTCAGGTGGGTGCGCGAACGGATGCCGACGATGTGCGCCTCGGCGATGCGGCGCTTCAGCTCGTCTTCCGGCAGCGACTTCTCGTGGAACTCGATCTGCGAATAGCCGGCCGCGCGGAATGTCTCCACGGCCGTCTGGCTGACCCCTTCCAGCAACAGCACGCGGATGTCCTGCTTCGGGTACGAGGTCTTCTTGATCGACATTGCCGGAAAGGTCGCAGCGGAGGGGAAAGGGCCGTCACTATGCCAGATGGACGACATCGATGGTGCGGCGCGCCATGGAAAACTCCGATGCGGTTTTCCGCCTTGGTTGCCCATGAAACCAAGGCGCATATCGGCTGGACGCCGCACGGCATCGCTGGCACGCTGGGCGCCCCCGAAAATCCTGCCGAGCAATGAGCGATCCGCGCCTGGAAGCCCTGCTGCACGCCGCACCGGCGCTGCGTTTGAAGACCGATCCTGCCGATCTCGAACACTACGGCCGTGACTGGACCCGCCGCTGGACGCCGTCACCGCTTGCGATCGCATTGCCGGCCTCGGTCGAGGAGGTGCAGGCCGTCGTGCGCTGGGCGAACGAGCACCGCATTGCCGTCGTGCCGTCGGGCGGACGTACCGGCCTGTCCGGCGGCGCCGTCGCGGCGAACGGCGAGCTGGTACTGAGCCTGGAGCGCATGAACCAGGCGCTGGATTTCAATGCCGTGGACCGCACGCTGACCGTGCAGGCCGGCATGCCGCTGGAGGCCGTGCACAATGCGGCGCGCGACCATGGCCTGGTGTATCCGGTGGATTTCGCCGCACGCGGCTCCTGCGCGATCGGCGGCAACATCGCCACCAATGCGGGCGGCATCCGCGTGATCCGCTACGGCAACACGCGCGAGTGGATCGCCGGCCTGAAAGTCGTCACCGGTGCGGGCGATGTGCTGGAACTCAACAAGGCGCTGATCAAGAACTCCAGTGGTTACGACCTGCGCCATTTGTGGATCGGCTCGGAAGGAACGCTGGGCATCGTCGTCGAGGCGACCGTCCGGCTGACCGATCCACCGCCGCCGACCAACGTCATGCTGCTGGCGCTGCCCTCGTTCGAGGTGCTGATGCAGGTGTTCGCGGCGTTCCGCGAACGCCTGCAACTGGAGGCGTTCGAGTTCTTCACCGACCGCGCGCTGGAGCACGTGCTGGCGCATGGCGCGCACAAGCCGTTCGACGAAGTCCATCCGTACTACGTGGTGACGGAATTCGCGATCGGCGACGAGGCGAAGGAAGCGGCCGCGATGGCGGCGTTCGAGGCCTGCATGGAGCAGGACTGGGTCAGCGACGGCGTGATCAGCCAGTCCGATGCGCAGGCCGCGCAGCTGTGGCGCCTGCGCGAGGGCATCACCGAGTCGCTGGCGCGCTACGTGCCCTACAAGAACGACGTGTCGGTCCGCATTTCGGCGATGCCGGCCTTCCTGGCCGAGACGCAGGCGCTGCTGGGCGAGGCGTATCCGCAATTCGACGTGGTCTGGTTCGGCCACATCGGCGACGGCAACCTGCACATCAACGTGCTCAAGCCCGACGGCATGGAGAATGCGGAGTTCGTGACCCAGTGCGAACAGGTCACCAAGCTGCTGGCGGCGTCACTCAAGCGTCACCACGGCAGCATCTCGGCCGAACACGGCATCGGGCTGGTGAAGAAGGGTTACCTGGAAAGCACGCGCAGCGCCGACGAAATCGCGGTGATGCGCGGCATCAAGCAGGTGCTGGACCCGAACGGACTGATGAATCCGGGCAAGCTGTTCGACAGCTGACAATACCGCCGGATTCAGCCTCGTGGCGTCGATTGCGGGTAGTCTTTGCGCACCGCGCCGACCACGGCGTTCCCCCGTTTGGATTCCCATGTCTCGATTGATCCTGGCCGGCGTGTTGCTGGCGTTCTCCGTGCCGGTGTTCGCCGGCAGCTTCGCCGGCTCATCCGCCGGCGCGTCTTCGGCCGGTTCGTCGGCATCGTCCGACAGTTCGTCCGGCGACGACAAGATCGTCGTGCAGGCGCGTGAAGATGCGGCGAGCTTCGTCGCCAGCGACGGCCGCATCCGTGGCGCGCAACTGGAAGCCGCACTTCGCCACCTGCGCGAGCAGGACGAAGCCGCGCGCAAGGCCAGCGACATGCAGCTGGCGCAGGCCATCCTGGCCCGCTGATGCGGCCGCGTCGGCCCCGGGGCCGGCGCATCGCCGCGCTCCTGTTGTGGGCGTGGCTCGGTCCGGCCGCCACGGCGGCCGCGCTCGAGATCGATTCATCCCGGCTGGACATCGACGGCATCGCCGCGACACAGGCGCTCGTCGATGATGTGTTGCCACGCCTGCCCGAGGCGTGGCGCAAGGGCCTGCCATCCGATCTGGTCCTGCAATGGCGTGACGACCTGCCGGTGCATGTCGCGGGACGACGGAGCGGCCATCGCATCCTGCTTCCACGCCGCCTGTTGCAGGCATGGCGCATGCGCGACACCGTGCCGGCGGACGATGCCTCGTTGCGTGCTGGCCGGGAAGCGCTGGTGCACGAACTGGCGCACAGCTATGACCGTGCCCAAGGCAACGTGCTGTCCGGCGACCCGCGCCTGCGCGATCTGGCGGGCTGGCAGCGCAGCGTGCTTCCCCTCGCTGGGCGTCGCTCGCGCAACGATTTCGTCGCCCGCACACCCGATCCTTACGAACTGGAACGTCCGTCCGAGTTCGTGGCAGTGAACCTCGAGCATTTCGTGCTCGATGCGAGCTATGGCTGCCGGCGTCCCGCGCTGCATCGCCATTTCGCGGAGCACTTCGACCTTCCCACTACGGTGGAGGCCTGTGCGCCCGGGCTGCCGTTCCTGGACGTGGATGCCGAAGGGGGCGATGCCTCGCTGCTCGCCCTCGATCCCTCGCGCGTCTATGCGGTCGACTATCTGCTGGCCGAGGGCAACACCCAGGCGATGAGCCGCTGGGGGCACAGCATGCTGCGGCTGGTGATCTGCGCGCCCGGGCGTGCGCCGGGGCCGGACTGCCGATTCGACCTGGCCCACCATCGCGTGCTGTCGTTCCGTGCCTTCGTCGGCGACGTGCAGATCTCCGGCTGGCGCGGCCTGACCGGTTCGTACCCGTCGCGCCTGTTCCTGCTGCCGCTGGACCAGGTGATCGAGGAGTACACGCGCGTCGAACTGCGCGGGTTGCAGTCGATTCCGCTACGCCTCCAGCAGGATGAGGTCGTGTCGCTGCTGGAGCGCGCCGCCCAGTTGCACTGGAGCTACGACGGCCGCTACTACTTCATCAGCAACAACTGCGCGGTCGAGACGTGGAAGCTGCTGCACGACGGCGTGCCCCGGCTGGCCGGTGAATCCTTCGCCAGCATCACGCCGACCGGCCTGCTGAAGAAGCTGACGCGGCGCGGCATCGCGGATGCGAGCGTGCTGGACGATCCCGAGGATGCGAAGCGGCTCGGCTACTACTTCGAACCGATGAGTGCCCGCTACGACGCGTTGTTCGCCGTCGCGCGCGCTTCGCTGTCGTTGCCGCAACCGGATGCGCAGGCCTGGCTGGCGCTGTCACCGACCGACCGGGCCGCCTGGCTGCCGCGTGCGGATTTGCGCGCCAGTGCGGCGCTGCTGGTGCTGGAGAACGCGGCGCAGCGCCGCCAGCAGCTATTGTTGCGCGACGAACTGAAACGGCGCTACCTGGATCGCGATGCCCCTGCCGACATCACACAGGCGCTGCAGGCGCTACGGACATGGCTGGGCGATACCGGCTTCGTCAGTCGTCCGTCGGAGCTGGTGCCTGAGGGCTACGGACTGCCGCAGGCGGAGGAGCGCGCCCGCGTCGCGGACGAAGCCCGCGTGCGCGTCGCGCGCCTGCGTGAACAGGACGGGGTGCTGCGTGAAGAACTGGAGCGCTGGCTGCCTGCCGACCAGCGCGAGGTACTGCAAGGCATCGAGGCGAACCTCGAGACGATCGGTGCGCGCCTGCGCGCACTGGATGCGGCAGGCGCGTCGTAGGCCGGAACCTCAGTCGGCGCGGCCGCCAAACTCGCCGGTGGTCGTGTTGACCAGGATGCGTTCGCCGTTGGTGATGTACTCCGGGACCATGATCTCGATGCCGGTGCTGAGCTTGGCCGGCTTCGGGCGCTTGGTGGCGGTGCCGCCTTTCAGTTCCGGCGGCGTTTCCACCACTTCCAGCGTCACGTGCTGCGGCAGTTGCAGCGCGACCGGCAGTTCGTCGATCACCTGCACGTAGCAGCCCGTCAGCCCGTCGGTGATGTAACCGGCGTCATCGCCGAGCACGTTCGCGTCCAGCGTGTACTGGGTGTAGTCCTCGTCATCGAGGAAGACGAACGCTTCGCCGTCCTTGTACGAATACGTGGCCTGGCGGCGCAGCAGTTCCACTTCGCTCAGGGTGTCGTCGCCGTCGAAGCTGGCATCCAGCTTGTTGCCGCCCGGCACGCTGTACATGATGAAGCGGAAGCGTACGTTGCCACCGCGGCCCTGCGGCGAGCTGCGCTCGATGTCGCGGATCTGGTACACGCCGCCGTTGTGTTCGACGACGTTGCCCTTCTTGATGTCGAAAGCCTTCATGGATCAACCGGTTCTGTGGAATTGGAAGTGGGAATGCGCCGTATCACTTCGGCGCGAGGCGCACGGCGCCGTCGAGGCGGATGGTTTCGCCGTTGAGGTAGGGGTTGCCGAGGATATAGGCGACCAGGTCGGCGAATTCCTCCGGCTTGCCCAGGCGGGACGGGAAGGGGATCGAGGCGCTGAGCGACTGCTGCACGGCCTCCGGCATGCCATCGATCATCGGCGTCCAGAAGATGCCCGGCGCTACCGTCATCACGCGGATGCCGAAGCGCGAAAGTTCGCGCGCCATCGGCAGGGTCATGCCGACCACGCCGCCCTTCGAGGCCGAATACGCGGCCTGGCCGATCTGGCCTTCGTACGCCGCCACGCTGGCGGTGTTGACGATGATGCCGCGCTCGCCGTCGGCATTCGGTGTGTTGTGCTGCATCAGGTCCGCGGCGGCCTTGGCCACGTTGAAGCTGCCGACCAGGTTGACCATCACGGTGGCCTGGAAGGTGGACAGCGGCATCGGCGCTTCCTTGCCCAGCACGCGTCCGGCACCGAGGATGCCGGCGCAGTTGATCGCCGCATTCAGGCCGCCCAGAAAATCCTTCGCCGCCGCCACGTTCGCCGCCACGCCGGCTTCATCGGTCACGTCGGTGCGGAAGTAGCGGACGTTGGCCTCGCCGAGGTCGGCGACGGCGGCCGCGCCCTTGTCGTCGTTGACGTCGAACAGCGCCGCCTTGCCGCCGTGGGCGACGAGGTGGCGGGCCACGGCCAGGCCGAGGCCGGAAACGCCGCCGGTGATGACGGCACGGGTATCGGAAAGCTGCATGCGGTGGACCTGCGGCGGAAAGGCGGCCATTTTACGCGATGGCGGGCAGGGGGCGGCATGACCGGAGTAGCTCGCGTGGGAGCGACGTCAGTCGCGATGCCTTCTCGGCAAGGCCCCATCGCGACTCACGTCGCTCCCACAATACGCGGGAGAGTGCCCCTCAGGCGCGCAGCGCCCGCTCCAGCGGCGCGGCGGCGAACCGCCGCGCGAATTCGTCCGGCGACAGGCCAGGCGCGAACAGGAAGCCCTGGCCGATGGGGACGCCGAGGTTCAGCAGGAACTGGCGCTGGGCCTCCGACTCCACGCCTTCGGCCACCAGGCCCAGGCCCAAACTGCGCGCGATGGCGGAAACGGCCTGGCAGACGGCGACATCGGAGCGGTTGCTGGGCACGCCCTCGGTGAACAGGGGGCTCAGTTTCAGGCCATGGATGGGCAGGCGACGCAGGTAGTTCAATGCGCTGTAGCCCTCGCCGAAGTCGTCGATGGTCAGCAGCACGCCCAGTTGCCGCAGGTCGGCGAAGGTGCGCAGCGTCGCCGGTGCGTCCTCGATCAGCACGCGCTCGGTGAACTCCAGCTCCAGCGCGCTGCCCGGCAGGTCGAACTCGGCCAGGATGGCGCGCACGCGGTCGGCGAGGTCGTCGCCGGCAAACTGCCGGTACGAGACGTTGACCGCCACGCGCACGATGCCCAGGCCATGGTCGCGCCATGCCGCCACCTGCCGGCAGGCTGCGCGCAGTACCCAGCTGCCGATGCGCACGATGTCGCCGGTGGTTTCGGCGTGGCTGATGAACACGTCCGGGCGCAGTTCGCCCAGCTGGTGGTTCTGCCAGCGGATCAGCGCCTCGCCGGCGATGATGCGGCCGTTGCGCAGGTCGACCTGCGGCTGGTAGACGAGGCGGAACTCTTCGTTGTCGACCGCGCGGCGGAGTTGCGTCTCGATCTGCAGGCGGTCCTGCTGCTGCTGCGCGAGTTCCTGGGTGAAGCTCTGCCAGCCGTTGCGTGCGCGATGTTTGCTGTCGTACATCGCGATGTCGGCGTTCTGGATGAGCTGCTGCGGACGCAGCCCGTCACGCGGCGCCACCGACAGGCCGATGCTGGCGGTGATGGCGAATTCGTCCTTGCCGAAGCGGAACGCGTCGGCGAACGCGCCGAGCACCGCGTGCGCCATCGCCTCGGGCTGGTGCGGGTCGTCGCCGGCGTCGCAGATCACCAGGAATTCGTCGCCGCCGAAGCGCGCGATCATGCCTTCGGTACCGACCGCGCCGCGGATGCGGTCGGAGGCCTGCACCAGCAGCTCGTCGCCGGCGTTGTGGCCCAGCACGTCGTTGACCATCTTGAAGCGGTCGAGGTCGATGTAGAGCACGGCGACGCGTGCGCGCTCGGGATCGGCCAGTCGTGCGTCGAGCTCGGTCAGCACGGCGTCGCGGTTCATCAGCCCGGTCAGCGGATCGGTGCGCGCCTGGATGCGCAGCATTTCCTCGGCCTGCTTGTCCTGCGAGATGTCCTGCATGGTGCCGGTGATGCGCGAAGCACCCGGGTCGCCCGGCTCGGCATCGCCGATCACGCGGATCCAGAACGGATGGCCGTCGGCCTGCGTGCCCTGCAGCTCCAGATCGAAGCCCTGGCCGCCAGCGGTGATCAGGTCCAGCGCACCGCGCAAGCGACGGCGGTCCGGTTCGCGCAGGCACGTCAGCATGTCGTCCAGCGTGACCAGCGGACGCGCCGCGCCGAGGATGCGCTGGGCTTCGTCGGTCAGGTACATGCGGTCGCGGCCGAGATCCCATTCCCAGCCGCCGATGTGCGCCAGCGACTGCGCACGGTCGAACAGCGCGCTGTCGCGCTTGAGCTCGGTGACGTCACTGAACAGCGTGCTGACCTGCGCCGGCACGCTGGCGCCGGGCGCGAACTGCGGCACCGAGGTGGCGGTGAGCCAGAGCAGCTGCTTCTTCTCGCGGTGGTACAGGCCCAGCAGCACGCTCTCGACCATCTGGCCGGAGTCCAGCGCACGCTGGGCGGGCAGCTCGTGGCGGGCCATCTCGCGGCCGTGCTCGTCGACGATGTGCCAACGGCCGAGCGCCAGTTCCTGGTCGGCGCGCTGGTCCTCGCGGATGCCGAAGATGCGCATTGCGGCGCCGTTGCAGTACTGCACTTCGAGGTCGCGGTTGTGCACCACGATGCCCTTGTCGATCGTCTCCATCAGCTCGCGGTAGCGCAACTCCGCCAACCGCCGGCTACTGATGTCGCGGGCGACCGCGACGATGCTCTTGCGGCCGTCGAAGTTGATGTTGGCCGAGTGCACTTCGACGGGGAAACGGGTGCCGTCGCCGCGCATGTTGGTGACCTCGATGACATAGGTCACGCCACGGTTCAGCGTTTCCCATACCGGCACCAGGTGATCGCGCGGCAGATCGGGATTCAACACGTTGATGTTGTTGCCGACGATCTCGTCGCGGGGGCGGCGATACGCCAGCATGCCGGCCTGGTTGAGGTCGAGCACGGTACCGTCCTCGGCGATGATGCTGACCGGATCGGGGACGGCGTCGAACAGGTTGCGATAGCGGGAGCGTTCGGTGTCGGCTTCGTGTTGCTTGGCGCGGAGCGCTTCACCGGCCTGGCGAAGGAGGTCGGTCGTTGCGGCATCGAGGCCATCAGCCGAGGCCGCGCGCTCCAGGGCGGCGGCCAGCGCCATCGTGTCGACGTCGCTGGCCGGGCCCGTGCTCATGCGGCCGCCAGGGCCTTGCCGACGCGGCTGCCGGTTTCACGGCCCAGCCGCGAAGCCAGCCAGCGCCCGGTGTCCGCCAGCAGGTCCAGGTCCACGCCGGTGCGCAGGCCCATGCCGTGCAGCAGGTAGACCACGTCTTCGCTGGCGACGTTGCCGCTGGCGCCCTTGGCATAGGGACAACCACCCGCGCCCGACACGGCCGAGTCGACCACGCGGACGCCAACGTCGAGACAGGCGAGGATGTTGGCCAAGGCTTGCCCGTACGTATCATGGAAATGCACCGCCAGTGCGGCCATCGGCACCTCCGCCGCGACGGCGGCCAGCATCTCGGCCGCCTTGCGCGGCGTGCCGACGCCGATGGTGTCGCCCAGAGAGATTTCGTAGCAGCCCATCGCATGCAGGTGCCGCGCCACGCGCACCACGTCGGTGACCGGAACCTCGCCCTGATAGGGGCAGCCAAGGACGGTGGACACGTAACCGCGCACTTTCACGCCATCAGCCGCAGCGCGTTCCAGCACCGGGCGGAAGCGTTCGATGGATGCGTCGATGGACGCGTTGATGTTCTTCTGGGTAAAGGCTTCGGACGCGGCGGTGAAGACGGCCACTTCCTCCACCCCGACGGCGCGCGCGCGCGCGTAGCCGGTTTCGTTCGGGACCAGCACCGGATACGACGTGCCGGGACGCCGCTGGATCGCCGAGAACACCTCGGCTGCGTCGGCCAGTTGCGGCACCCACTTCGGGCTGACGAAGCTGGTGGCTTCGATGCTGAGCAGGCCGGTGCGCGACAGGCGATCGATCAGCGCGACCTTGTCGGCGCTGGCGACCAGCGTCTTCTCGTTCTGCAGGCCATCGCGCGGCCCGACCTCCACGATCCTGACGAAGTCGCTGTCGGCGGAAGGGTTGGTCAGATCAGGATTCATGACGACGCTCCGTCTTTCGCGCGTCGCATGCGCAGGGTCTTGTCGCTGCCATCGAAGGCGTCGAACAGATCGGGATGCCGGCGCAGCAGCTCACGCAGCTGCTCGGGCTCGCCTTCGAAGAGATAGGTGCTGGCATCGGTCTCGCGCGCTTTCAGCGTGCCCTGTTGCACCCGCTGCATGATGGCCACCGTGTCGAGCATCGCGATCTGCAGCGTATCGTCGCGGATGCGGTATTTCAGCAGCGTGACGGCATCGGCGGGAATGCCCTTGGGCGTCGGCGGCGCGGTCTTGCCGGTGGCGAACAGGCCTTCCAGTTCGTCGAACCCGAGGGCGATGTAGCGTTCGCCGTCGATCTCGAAGCCCAGCGCATCGAACCCCGGTTCGTCGCGGCGCTCCGTGTCGCGCAGACGCACGTGGCACGTCGCGTCGACGTCCGCATAGTCGTCCCTGCCCAACGGCACCTTGTCCTGCGGACTGCCGGCAAGGGGAATCCAGCGGCCGACCAACGCGGGATCGCAAACGAGTGCGGCAGGCGGCCGTTCGAACATCACGCAGCCTGCCAGCATGGAGATGGCCGCCAGCAGAAGGGTCGTTGAACGCAGGTGCGCCATGCGGCTCATCATTCCAGTGTCACGAGTAAGCTGTCGGCCTCGACGAAATCGCCCGCGGCGGCACGCACCTCCGCCACCACGCCATCGCGCGGTGCCTTGACTGCCAGCTCCATCTTCATCGCTTCCATCACCAGCAGTTCCTGTCCGGCCGTGACCGCATCCCCCGGCTGCGCCTTCACCAGCACCACGCGTCCCGGCATCGGGGCCGCGATCCTGCCGCCGCTTTCCGCACCGTCCGCGGCGGTCCGACGATAGGCCGGCACCGTTTCCACCGTGACGCGGCGTTCCCCGTCGTGCAGCGTCAGGCGCGTGCCGTGGCGCAGTACGCGGAATCGCCGCGCCTCTCCCTGAATACGCAAACCGAGGTAGCCCCCGGTCAGCTGGGCGCCCTCCACGTCGTAGGCGCCGTCCGCCAGCCGGATGCGGTAGTGACCGGCATATCCCTGTCCGGAGGCCTGCCACGCGTCGTCGCGATGCTGGAAGGCCAGCGGCCGCGCGCCGGCATGGCCCAGGCGCCAGCCGTCCACCCTGGACCAAGGCGAACCGGGCTCGGCGGACTGCGCGGCATGCTCGCGGGCGTCGGTCTCCTGCTGGAGCAGGGTCGCCACGGCAAGGGCGACCTGCTGTGCGCTGTCGAGGCGGGTGGCGGGCATGAATTCGTCTAGGTGGCGGTCCAGATACCCCGTATCGATACGGCCTTCGACCACGGCGGGATGGCGGACCAGACGCTCCAGGAAGCCGATGTTGGACTTGGGGCCGACGATCTCGCAGGCCTCCAGCGCGGCACGCAGCTGGGCCAGGGCTTCCGCACGGTCGGTCCCGTGAACGATCAGCTTGGCGATCATCGGGTCGTAGAAGATGGTCACCGTGTCGCCTTCCGCCACGCCGGCATCCAGCCGGACGTGCTCATCCGGTGCCGGCAGGACCAGCCGGTCCAGACGCCCCGAGCCCGGCAGGAAGCCGGCTTCCGGATCCTCCGCGTACAGGCGCACCTCGATCGCGTGTCCGCGCTGTACCACCGACTCCTGCGTCAGCGGCAGGGGTTCGCCTGCGGCGACCCGCAGCTGCCATTCCACCAGGTCCAGTCCGGTGACGAACTCGGTGACCGGATGTTCCACCTGCAGGCGCGTGTTGATTTCCATGAAATAGAACTGGCCGTCGGGATCGACGATGAACTCCACCGTGCCCGCATTGGCGTAGTCGATCGCCTGTGCGGCCTTCACCGCCGCATCGCCCATGGCCGTGCGCAGGGCTGGCGTCAGGAACGGCGACGGCGATTCCTCCAGCACTTTCTGATAGCGGCGCTGGGCGGAGCACTCTCGCTCGTTGAGGTGCAGGGTATGGCCATGCGTGTCGGCGAACACCTGGATCTCGATGTGGCGCGGCGACTGCACGTAGCGCTCCAGCAAAACGCGGTCGCGCCCGAAGGCATTGGCGGCTTCGCGCTGGCAACTTTCCAACTGGGCGATGAACTCCTCCAGCCGGTGGACGATGCGCATGCCCTTGCCGCCGCCGCCATGCGCGGCCTTGATCATCAGCGGGAAACCGATGCGCGCCGCCTCGCGGGACAGCGTGTTAGGCGACTGGTCCTCGCCGGTATAGCCGGGAACGACCGGCACGCCGGCGGCAGCCATCAGGTCCTTGGCACCGGCCTTGCTGCCCATCTTGCGCATGGACGCGCCGGACGGACCGATGAACACCATGCCGGCGGCCGCGACGGCATCGGCGAAGTCGGCGTTCTCGGACAGGAAGCCGTAGCCCGGATGGATGGCCTGGGCGCCGGTCTTCTTCGCCGCCTCGAGGATGGCATCGCCGCGCAGGTAACTGTCGGCGGGGCGCGGTCCGCCGATCAGATGGGCTTCGTCGGCCTGGCGCACGTGCTGGGCATCGGCGTCGGCGTCGGAGTACACGGCGACGGTGCGGATGCCGAGCCGGCGGCAGGTACGGATGACGCGGCAGGCGATTTCGCCGCGGTTGGCGATCAGGATCTTGGAGAACATCAGGGCTGGGCTTCCGCAGGCAGGTGGCAGACGGCTTCGATGTTGTGGCCGTCGGGGTCGATGGCGAAGGCGCCGTAGTAATCCGGGTGATAGCGCGGGCGCAGTCCGGGTGCGCCGTTGTCGCGCGCGCCGGCGGCCAGCGCTGCCGCATGGAACGCATCCACCTGCGCACGGTTCGAGGCGCTGAAGGCGATGTGTGATCCGCGGCCGGGCTCGCCGCTTCCCTTGCCGATCCAGAAGTGGGGGCGACCGGGCGGTCCGAAACCGCAGCCTTCGTAGCCGCCGCTCTGCGCGCGGGTCACCTCCATCACCACGCCGTAGCCCAGCGTGGCTAGCACGCGTTCGTAGAAGACGCGGCTGTCGGTGTAGTCGGCGACGTCGATGCCCAGGTGGTCGATCATCCGTTCATCCCTTGTGGGTCCACGCTGGCGTGCGCTTGTCGAGGAAGGCGGACAGGCCCTCCTGGCCCTCCGGCGAGACGCGCAGGCGCGCGATCAGATTGGCGTTGTCCGCATCCAGGCGGTCGCGCTCGGCACTGCCGGCCACGCGTGCCACCAACCGCTTCGCGCCGGCGGCGGCCAGCGGGCCTGCCTTCAACAGCAATGCAAGCTGGCGTTCGATGGCGGCATCCAGCGCGTCAGCCGGGACCACGTCATGCAGCAGGCCGATCCGCAGCGCGGTGGCGGCATCGAAGATTTCGGCGGTGGCGAACCAGCGCCTCGCCTCGCGCGGCCCGATGGCGGCAATGACGTACGGCGAGATCACCGCAGGCAACAGCCCCAGCTTGCTTTCGGTCAGGCCGAACTTCGCGTCCGGCACGCCGATGGCGATGTCGCAACACGCGATCAGGCCAACGCCGCCGCCGAACGCGGCGCCGTGCACGCGCGCGATGGTCGGCTTGGGGAGTTCGTCCAGCGTGCGCATCAGGCGGGCGAGGGCGAGGGCGTCCTCGCGGTTGGCCGCCTCGCTGGCGGAGGCCATGCCACGCATCCAGTGAAGGTCGGCGCCGGCCGAGAACGACGCACCGCTGCCTTCCAGTACGACGGCGCGGAGATCGTCGTCGGCGGCGACCTGTTCGAGCGTCGCCGTCAGCGCGGTGATCAGTCCCGCGTCGAAGGCATTGTGGAGGGTGGGACGGTCCAGCCGGATACGTGCCACGGCGCCCGAGCGGGCCAGTACGAGGGGGTGTTCCTGCGGTGATGACGCCATGCCTGCCATTCCCTGCAAAGTCGCCGAATGATAGCGGCACCGTCGGTTGCGGCCGTCGTGCAGTGCGGCGATGCTACAATGAGAACAGTTCGCATTTAAGGCCGTTGCGTGATCCTGACCGAGCTTCCCCGGCGTACGCCCGCTATCGTCGAATCTGTCGAGGACCATGGTCCGCAGGACAGCATCGCCCGTCGCCTGCGCGAACTGGGCTTCGTCAACGGCGAGGAAGTCGAAATCGTGGCGAAGGGCCCGCTGGGTGCCGAACCGCTGCTGGTGCAGGTGGGCTTCACCCGTTTCGCGCTGCGCCGCTCCGAAGCAGCCCGCGTGAGATTGCGCGACGGAGCGGCGGCATGAGCGCGACCGACGCATCGACATTGCGGCTGGCGCTGGTCGGCAACCCGAACTGCGGCAAGACCGCGCTGTTCAACCAGTTGACCGGCAGCCGGCAGAAGGTCGCCAACTACGCCGGCGTCACCGTCGAGCGCAAGGAAGGCCGTCTGCATTCGTCGGCGTCGGGGCGCAGCTATGCGGTGCTCGACCTGCCCGGCGCCTACAGTCTGCACGCCGCCAGCCTGGATGAAGCGGTCACCCGCGACGTCTGCCGTGGTTTCTATCCCGGCGAGCCCGCGCCGGACGTGCTGGTCTGCGTGGTGGATGCCACCAACCTGCGCCTGCACCTGCGCTTTGCGCTGGAAGTGCGTGAGCTTGGCAAGCCGATGATACTGGCCGTCAACATGATGGACGCCGCGCAGCGCCGAGGTATCGTCATCGATCTGGCCGCGCTTGAAAAGGAACTGGGTGTGCCGGTGGTCGAGACGATCGCGGTGAAGCATGGCGGCGCGCGCGCGTTGGTCGAGCGCATCGATGCGCTTGCCGCACAGCCGCACGAACCCCGTACATATCTGGCGGAAGGCACCGACCTGCACGCGGAAACGCGTCGCCTGCTGGCGCTCGCGGTGACCATGCCCACGCGCACCGCGAAGATCGACGACGCACTCGACCGCTGGCTGCTGCATCCGGTGCTCGGCCTGGTGGCGCTGATCGTGGTGATGTTCCTGATCTTCCAGGCGGTCTATGCCTGGGCGACGCCGATGATGGACATGATCGAAGCCGGCACCGGTTGGCTGGGCGAACAGGCCGGCAGCCTGCTGCCCGACGGTCCACTCAAGAGCCTGTTGGTCGAGGGCATCATCGGTGGCCTCGGCGGCGTGGTGGTGTTCCTGCCGCAGATCCTGATCCTGTTCGCCTTCATCCTGGCGCTGGAAGAGAGCGGTTACCTGCCGCGTGCGGCCTTCCTGCTGGACCGGATGATGGCGTCGGCGGGTCTGTCGGGCCGCTCCTTCATCCCGCTGCTGTCGAGCTTCGCCTGCGCCATCCCCGGCATCATGGCCACGCGCAGCATCCAGGACCCGCGCGACCGGCTGGCGACGATCCTGGTCGCGCCGCTGATGACGTGTTCGGCGCGCCTGCCGGTGTATGCGCTGCTGATCGGTGCGTTCGTGCCGGACGAGAAGGTCGGCATCTTCAACCAGCAGGGCCTGGTGCTGTTCGGCCTGTATGCGGCCGGCATCGCCAGTGCGCTGCTGGTGTCGTGGGTGATGAAGAAGTGGCGCCGCGACAAGAGCGAACACGCGCTGCTGCTGGAACTGCCGTCGTACCGCGTCCCGCACCCGCGCGATCTGCTGATCGGCCTGTACGAGCGCGCGATGATCTTCCTCAAGCGCGTCGGTGGCATCATCCTGGCGCTGACCATCCTGCTGTGGTTCCTGCTGAACTTCCCGGCACCGCCCGCGGATGCCGTGGGCCCCGCGATCGACTACAGCTTCGCCGGCCGCATCGGCCACGCGATGGCGGCGTTCTTCGCACCGCTCGGTTTCAACTGGCAGATCTGCATCGCGCTGATCCCGGGCTTGGCGGCGCGCGAAGTCGCTGTCGCCTCGCTGGCGACGATCTACGCGCTGTCCGCTGCCGACGATGAGGCGGCCATCCAGGCGCTGACGCCGGTCATCAGCGACGGTTGGTCGCTGGCCACCGCACTGTCGCTGCTGGTGTGGTTCATCTACGCGCCGATGTGCATCTCGACGCTGGCCACCATCAAGCGCGAGACCAACTCGTGGAAGCAGATGGGCTTCGCCATGTTCTACCTGTTCGCACTGGCCTATCTCGCCTCGCTGGTGACCTACCAGGTCGCCAAGGCGCTGGGCGCGGGCTGACCGATGGACGCGTCGCTGACCGTGCAGTACGCCATCATCGCGGTTGCGGTGGTGGTCAGTGCGTGGGTGGTGGCGAAGAAGCAGTTCCCGGGCCCGGTGCGCAAGGCGCGGGTCGCGCTGGCGTTGCCGCTGCTCAGGCAAGGCCGTGCGGACTGGGTCCAGCGGCTGGGCAAGTGGGTGGCGCCGCCCGGCTTCGCGACCACCGGGAAAGCGTGCGGCGGGTGCGACGGCTGCGGCTGACGACCGTCAGCGCAGCCACTGCACCACGCCGAGTACGCCCATCGAGATGAAGGCGACGAACGATGCGATCGTCGTCCAGCGATTGCCCATCGCGGTCGCCAGGCTGACGCGGTGCCGGCGTGCGTAGAGCCAGTCGCAGGCGGTCACGCCGATAGCGGCACCCGCCAGCGCGGTGAGCCACGGCGAAAGGACATCCGATGCCGGCAACGCGCGCGCCAGCCAACTGGCACCGATCCCGAACCGCAGTGCGTCGAAGAACACGCGGAAGTGCAACAGTGCCGCGGGCAGCACGAGTGCGAACGCCAATGCTGGCACGCCCGGAAGCAGGAAGGCCAGCAACAGACCGGCCAACGCGAGCCAGACCGGCATCAATGCAACCCAAGGTGTGTGCATCGTGCCCGGACGTTCCCGCAGCGCCCACAGCGCGCGCATGACATGCCAAATGCACAGCCCGCCGGCCACCGCGAAGAACGTCATGCCGGTGACGCGGGTGGCGCGATCGGGATCGACGTCGGTCAGTCTGCACAGGCCGGCGATCAGCAGCGTGGCGGCCAGCGCGGTGAGCAGGACCGTCGCCCAGCGCCAGAGGCCGGGATAGAAGGGGTCGGCCAGTCGCTGGAAAAAGGCTTGCTCGCGTGTGTCCAGACCCGGGACGTCGCCGCCATAGTCTGCCGTGAGCCGCTGCGCCAGCCGCGCGGCCCGGATCGAGAAGCCCGGGATGCAGGCGAGCAGCAGCGCGAGCGGCCATCGGAAGGGGCGCTTCAGTTGGCGGATCGTCAGCGGGCGGTCCTCGTCGAAGGCATCTGTGTCCTCGCTCTCCACGGCCCGCATGACCCGCGCACGCTGTTCCAGCCATTCCGGTGGCGTGAAGCCGAAGAATTCACCCAGCACCGCCAGGTTGCCCGGGGAGACGGGTTTGTCCTCGTATGCGATCTGTTCGAACACATCCGAACCGATGCGTCGCTTGACCTCCAGCGAGTACAGGTCGGGATGCTGCGCCAGATGCTGCCGCAGGAGACTGGGCAACTCGTGCGTGGCGCGCGTCATCAGCTCGTCACGCAATCGCGCTTCGTCGACGCGCGCCGCGGCTGGGCTGGAAGGCTCCGCGGTGCCGCCAGGAGGCGTGACGTGCGTCGCCCGTCCATCGGAGTGGTCCGTCTCGAGGATCGGCAGCAGCGAGGTCGTCCCGACCAGGACGTCCTCGTCAGCCTGCTGGACCGTCGTGTCGCGCTGGTACGAGAGGGCCGCTTGGTACGCCTCGTTCAGCCGCTGGAATCCGGCGGGGTCTTCGTCGGGGCGCGTGAGTTTGAGCAGACGCGCGTACGCGCGCTTGATGGTGCGTTCGTCCGCGTCGTCATCGATCTCGAGCAGGTCGTACGGCCATTCGCTCACGCCTGCGCCTCGATGTGCTCCAGCATCCGCGCGAAGTCGGCGCGATGCTCGCGGATCCGTATCGGGTCCTGGCCGTCCAGGACCGCGCGAAACCGCACGAGCGCGTCCTGAAGGTCGTGGCGTGCCCACAGCAACTCCTCGTACAGCCGTTCCGCGCGCGCGATCAGCGCGAGGTTCTCCTGCTGGTCGCGCGGATGCACTTTCAACTCGGACAGGGCGGCTAGGCGCTGGCGAATCTCCTCCGGCGACAGCACGCCGGGGTTCTGCTGCAGGACGACTTCATGCGTCTGTCCGGTCGCCAGTACGGTTGCCTCGACCTGCAGCAAACCGTTGACGTCGTAAGTGAAGCGGATGTCGACCGGGTTTTCGTGGGACGCGCGCGCCGGCACTTTCACCGTGATGGTGCCAAGCTTGACGTTGTTTTCCACGCGGGGACTTTCGCCCTGGTAGATGTTGAATTCCACCTGCGTCTGCAGGTCGCGCATCGGCTGGTAGCGCTCGACGCGACTGACCGGGACGGTGGCGTTGCGGTGGATGATCGGCGAGAAGAGGCCCGTCGTGACCTGGCCGTGGCCATCGTCGCGCCCCGTATCGACGCCGAGCGAATGCGGACAGACGTCGGTGAGGATGATCTCCTCGAGCTTCTCATCGCGCGCTTTCATGCCGGCGGCTACCGCGGCCCCAAGTGCGATCGCCTCGTCGGGATTGATGTGGCGCAATGGCAGCCGTCCGAACATCCGCGACACCAGTCGCGCCGTCAGCGGCATGCGCGAGGCGCCACCGACGAGCACGATGTCGTCAAGCTGCCCCGGCGCCAGCCGGGCATCACGCATCGCGCGCTCCAGCGGCGCCCGCATGCGTTGGACCAGTGGTTCGCAGATGCGAGCGAACGCGGCCTCGTCGACCTGCCACTGGCGTGGCTCGCCCGCCAGGGTGAAATCCACCGTCAGTACGTTGCTGGAGTTCGCGGAAAGTTCGCGCTTTGCCAGTTCCAGGCGTCGTCGCAGGCGTGCATCTTCGGTGGCCGTCAGTTGCTTCGGGTCGAAGGCAATGTCGCGTAGGCAGGCATCGCGCAGCGCGGACAGGAAATCCTCGCCGCCCAGGAAATTGTCGCCGGCGCTCGCATGCACTTCCATCACGCCATCGAACATCTCCAGGATGGAGACGTCGAACGTGCCGCCGCCAAGATCGAAGACCAGGAAGCGGACACCGTCGCGCTGTTGCAGGCCATATGCCATGGCCGCGGCGGTCGGCTCGTTGATGAGGCGCTCGACCTTGATGCCTGCCAGCTCGCCGGCGATCCGCGTGGCCTTGCGTTGGGCATCGCCGAAGTATGCCGGCACGCTGATGACGGCCTCGGTGATGGGCGCGCCGAGATGGCTTGCCGCGTCGGCCAGCAGCGAGCGCAGCACCATCGCGGATAGCTCCTCCGGGCGCAGCGCATGCGTGCCGAGGCGGGTGACGCGGTTGGTCCCCATCCAGCGCTTGAAACTGGCAACGCTGCGCTGCGGATGGGTGATGAGGCGGTCGACCGCGGGCCGGCCGACGACCAACGCTTCGTCCGCATCCACGCTGACGACGGAGGGCGTGAGCAGTTCGCCCAGCGCATTCGGTATCAGGACGGGTCCGTCCGGCCCGTAGTAGCCAACCAGCGAGTGCGTGGTCCCCAGATCGATACCGACGATCATCCAGCCCCCTGCTGGCATCCATGTCGTGTCGAGTGTATCCGGCCGCCTCGTCGGCAGGGAGGGACTCAGTGGCGCGTGCGGCGTCCCGCGGCCTTGCCGGACGCGGGGTTGAGCTCCACCGACAGCACGAAGCTGCGTTGCTCGTGCGGTTGCATGGCACCGACGCCGACCACCTGGCGGGTGATTTCCTCCCCGCGGTCATTGCGGATCGACAGCACCACGCTGTATTCCCAGGCCGCACCCTCGGCCGGTGGCTGCAACGTGCCCTCGATCCGCAGGGGTATCAGCGCGGGCACGGCAGACATGCCCGCGCCGGGTTCGAAGCGCAGGTGATGCCGACAGCCCGGACAGACCGCCGCGCTTTCCAGGATGGTCGCCTTGCAATGCGGACAGGTGCGGGTGGCGCCCGCACTTCCCGGGCGGGGTTGGCTCATGCTGCGGCGCCGGACTCCGTGCCGTTGCCCTTGCCGCCCTTCGCCGGCGTTTCATCCCAACCGAACTCGGCGTTGCCGCGCATGCGTGAACCGGCCGCGACGGTCAATGCCCCCGCCTTGACGTCACCGATCAGCACGCCGGACGACAGCAATTCGACCCGCGACGCCGATTCGATGTTGCCTTCCAGTTCGCCGGCGATGGTGACCTTCTTCGCGCGGACGCCACCGTTGAGCTTTGCGCCGGTTTCGATGGTCAGGTCGCCCTGCACGTTGACGTCGCCCTTGAACTTGCCGGCGATGCGGATATGACCCGTACCCTCGATCTTGCCCTCGATGGTCAGGTCCGCCGCGATCAGCGACTCCTTGAGCGCCTCCTGGGGGGCGCTTCTTTCCACCGGTCGGGTGCCGGGCGGGGCGCTGATGGCAGGCGAGAAATCGGCGGCGACAGGCGCATCACGCACGACGGCGGGGGAGGGTTCGGGCGATGGCGGCGCGGCGTCTTTCTTCGCGGGACCTTGGTCTTTCCAGATGGACATGCAGGGGATGCTCCGGGTGGCAGGGACACCCGACTATCGCCGCCAGCATCGTGACGTGCTGTGACCGGGGCAGCCGATTGACGTCCGTGCGGCGCGCGAGCGGCCACGGTTCACGAGGGAGTCGGGCTTGTGCACGCGACGATCACATCCATGAAGAGGTGCGATCAACCCGGCCCAAGTCGCGGGCTACATGCGGAACACGCCGAACTTTGCCGGCTCGATCGGTGCATTCAGCGAAGCCGAGATGCCAAGGCCGAGCACGCGGCGTGTATCCGCCGGGTCGATGATGCCGTCGTCCCACAGGCGCGCCGTCGCATACCACGGGCTCCCCTGGGATTCATATTGCTCGCGGATGGGCGCCTTGAAGGCATCTTCTTCTTCCGGCGTCCACGTCTTGCCGGCGGCCTCGATGCCATCGCGCTTCACCGTGGCCAGCACGCTGGCCGCCTGTTCGCCGCCCATCACACTGATGCGCGCGTTCGGCCACATCCACAGGAAGCGTGCGCCATAGGCGCGGCCGCACATGGCGTAGTTGCCGGCGCCGAAGCTGCCGCCGATCACCACGGTGAACTTCGGCACGCTGGAGCACGCCACCGCCGTGACCATCTTGGCGCCGTCCTTCGCGATGCCGGCGTTCTCGTACTTGCGACCCACCATGAAGCCGGTGATGTTCTGCAGGAACACCAGCGGAATGCCGCGCTGGTTGCACAGCTCGATGAAGTGCGCGCCCTTGAGTGCGCTCTCGCCGAACAGGATGCCGTTGTTGGCAATGATGCCCACGGGATAGCCATGCAGATGCGCGAAGCCGGTGACCAGCGTCTTGCCGTAACGCGCCTTGAACTCGTCCAGTTCGCTGCCATCGGTGATGCGTGCGATCACTTCGCGGATGTCGAACGGGCGACGGGTGTCCTTCGGCACGATGCCGTACAGCTCGTCGGCGGCGTACAGCGGCTCTCGCGCGTCGCGCGCGACCACGGACAGCGGCTTGCGCCGGTTGAGATGGCCCACGATGCCACGCGCGATCTCCAGCGCATGGCGGTCGTCTTCTGCGAAATGGTCGGCCACGCCGGAGAGGCTGGTATGCACGTCGGCGCCGCCCAGGGCCTCGGCGTCGACGACTTCGCCGGTGGCCGCCTTCACAAGCGGCGGACCGCCCAGGAAGATCGTGCCCTGTTCCTTGACGATGACACTCTCGTCGCACATCGCGGGGACATACGCACCGCCGGCGGTGCAGCTTCCCATCACGACGGCGATCTGCGGGATGTTCTCGGCCGACAGCCGCGCCTGGTTGTAGAAGATGCGACCGAAGTGCTCCTTATCCGGGAATACCTCGTCCTGCAACGGCAGGAAGGCGCCGCCGGAGTCCACCAAGTAGACGCAGGGAAGCCTGTTTTCGCGGGCAATTTCCTGTGCCCGCAAGTGCTTTTTGATCGTCATCGGGAAGTACGTGCCGCCCTTGACCGTCGCATCGTTGGCCACGATCACCACTTCATTGCCCATCACCCGGCCAATGCCGCAGACCATGCCGGCGGCGGGCGCGGCGCCCTCGTACATGTCTTCGGCGGCCAGCGGCGCGATCTCCAGGAACGGCGAACCGGGGTCGAGCAGGGCGGTGATGCGATCGCGCGCAAGCAGCTTGCCGCGTTCGGTGTGCCTGGTTCGCGCCTTCTCGCCACCGCCATCGGCAGCATGGGCGAGTCGGCGATCCAGTTCCTGCACCAGCACGCGGTGGTAGGCCGCGTTGGCGGTGAAGTCGGGCGAGCGCGGATCGAGTTGCGAGGCGATGGCGGGCATGCGGCACGGAGCAGCGGGAAAGGCGGCATCAGACCACGAAGGCGCCCTACGCGCCAAACCGCACTGCAAAAAAGCCACGCGTCGCTCAGGCATCGCATGTCGATCCGGCCTGGCGTCCGCGGCGATCGAGCGCACACCAGAAACGACAAGGCCCGCTTGCGCGGGCCCTGTCCGATTCGCGATGAAGCGAGTCGATTAGTGCTTGGCTTCGTCAGCCTTGGCTTCGGCCTTGCCGGCGACTTCGGCGGCCTTGTCGGCGGTTGCCTGGGCGGCATCGGCGGTGGCCGAGGCAGCAGCAGCAGCGGCGTCGGTGGCAGCGGCTTCGGTCGCGGCAGCAGCGTCGGAAGCGGCGGCGGTGGCGGCGGCAGCAGCGTCGGTGGTCGCGGCGGCAGCGGCGTCGCCCGCAGCAGCAGCGGCGTCGCCGGCGGCGGACGCGGCATCACCCGCAGCCGTGGCGGCCTGGTCGGCGGCGGCAGCGGCGTCTGCAGCGGCCTGGTCGGCGGTTTCGCTCTTTGAGCAGGCGCTGAGGGCCAGGACGGCGGCAGCCAGCAGGACGGTGGTCTTGATCTTCATGTGGATCCCCAAATCGGTAGGTGTGGAAGAAGGTGGCGCCGGGATGACGACGTCCGTTCGTCCTCGAACCGAGGTGGCGAACCGGGGAGCCAAGCCCGGATACAGAAAAGGCCGCCAGTGAACTGGCGGCCTTCTCAGTTTAACGCTAAATCAGGCAACCGCCAGCAGATTACTGCTTGGTGGCTTCCTTGGCAGCGTCGGTCGCGGCTTCGGCGGTGTCGGCAGCCTGGGCAGCGGCGTCGGCAGCAGCGTCAGCGGCTTCCGTCGTGGTGGCGGCAGCAGCGTCGGTCGCGGCGGTCGCGGCGGCGTCAGCAGCGGCGTCGGCAGCCTGTTCCTGGTTCGAGCACGCAGCCAGGGCGAAACCCAGAGCCAGCGCGATCAGAGCCTTGTTCATGGTCATCGTTGCATTTCCTCGTCGTTAGTTAGGCAACGCGCAATTGCGCGCCTGCAACATGATGACAAGCCCGTTACCCGTGTCAAGCGGCTGGCCGGTTATCTTTGTCAATCCGTTGTTAATTCCTATGGGCGGAGCGAAATCCTCCCGCGCCGCCCCCGGAACTGCGCAAAACCGGTCAGACGACCTCGACCGCGATCGCGGTCGCTTCGCCGCCGCCGATGCACAGGGTGGCGATACCGCGCTTGGCGCCGCGCACCCGCAGCGCATTGACCAGGGTGACCACCAGGCGGGCACCCGACGCGCCGATCGGATGTCCCAGGGCGCAGGCGCCGCCATTGACGTTGACCTTGGCGTGCGGGATGCCCAGTTCCTTGATCGGCGCCATCGCCACCACGGCGAACGCTTCGTTGATCTCGAACAGGTCCACCTGGTCCACGGTCCAGCCGACCTGCTTGAGCAGCTTGTCGATGGCGGCGACCGGGGCGGTGGTGAACCACTCCGGCGCCTGCGAATAGGTGGCGTGGCCGACGATCTTCGCCAGCGGTTGCAGGCCGCGTTTCGCAGCTTCGTCAGCGCTCAGCAGGACCGTGGCGGCGGCGCCGTCGGAGATGCTGGAAGAACTGGCGGCGGTGACGGTGCCATCCTTCTTGAAGGCCGGCTTCAGCGTGGGGATCTTGGCGAGGTCGGACTTGCCCGGCTGTTCGTCGGTGGCGACCTCGACCTCGCCCTTGCGGGTGGCGACCTTCACAGGAACGATTTCGTCGTTGAACGCGCCCGCGGCCTGCGCGGCCTGCGCACGGGTGACCGATTCGATCGAGTAAGCATCCTGTTCTTCGCGGGTGAAGCCGAACTTGGCCACGGTGGCCTCGGCGAACACCCCCATCGGCTGGCCGTCGTACGGGCTGGTCAGGCCGTCCCACGCCATGTGGTCGACCGCCTGGAAGTTGCCGTAGCGATTGCCGGTGCGCGAATTGGGAATCAGGTGCGGTGCATTGCTCATCGATTCCATGCCACCCGCGACCACGATGCTGGCCGAGCCGGCCTTGATCAGGTCATGCCCCAGCATGATCGCCTTCATGCCCGAGCCGCAGACCTTGTTGATGGTCGTCGCGCCGGCGGCATCGGGGATGCCGGCCGCGCGCGACGCCTGGCGCGCGGGCGCCTGGCCCAGGTTGGCCGGCAGCACGCAGCCCATGATGACCTCGGACACGTCGGTGGCGGGAATGCCGGACTGCTCCAGCGCTGCCGCGATGGCGGCGGCACCCAGCGTCGGGGTGGGAACACCGTTGAACTGGCCAAGGAACGAGCCGATGGCGGTGCGCTTGGCGGCGGCGATGACGATGTCGGACATGGAGACTTCCCGCGTGGAGTGAGGTCCCGATTATCCCGCCCCGGCCCGACGGCGGGCAAATCGGACGTTGGTACGGGGCCACGCGTCCTTCTGCGGCGGGCGTATGCTGGCGGCCAGGGGAGGACGCATGACGGAAGGATCATCGACAGAACCGGCCGCACGGCCCTTCGTCGTGCCGTGCGCGGAGCTCGACGCCGGCGCGCCTTGGCGCTGGTTGCGCGCCGGTTGGCGTGATGTGCGCCGCGCACCTGGGCTGACCCTGCTGTTCGGCATGGTGATCGTGCTGGTCAGCCTGGGCATCTCCTGGCTGGCCTATCTGCTGGGGCGGTTCGCGCTGCTGGCGACGCTGCTGTCGGGATTCGTGTTCGTGGCGCCACTGCTCTGCGTGGGCCTGTATTGCGTCAGCCGGGCGCTGGAACAGGGGCGCACGCCGCGCCTGCGCGATTCGTTCGTGCTGGCGAAGCGCGTGCTGGGCCAGGCGGGGGTGTATGCGCTGGGGCAGGGCGTGATCATCCTGCTGTGGTCGCGCGCCGGCATGATGGTCAGCGCATTCTTCCCTTTCGATGGCAGCGACCCGACCGCGTTCTGGGAGTTCCTGGCGCTGGGCTCGGCGGTAGGCGCGGTGTTCGCGGCGCTCACCTTCGCCGTCACCGCCTTCTCGCTACCGATGATCGCCGACCGCGATGTGGACATGGTCACCGCCGCGGTCTCCAGCGTGCACGCCGTGATGCGCAACAAGCGCGTGATGGTCCTCTGGGGACTGCTGCTGGTGTCGCTGACGGCGATCGGTTTCGCCACCGCGCTGCTGGGCCTGGGCCTGCTCATGCCCTGGCTGGCGTACGCCAGCTGGCACGGCTACCGGGAGACACTCGACGCGTCCGCCTGGGCTGCATTGGAGTAGGCCACGCGGTAAAGTCGGTTCGGGCGATGCAGGGGTGCACCGCTACCATGAGGGAGAACGGGGATGAAGGGATCGCATGACGGCTCGCCCGTCCGCGCGCGCGCGGCAGGCATGGGGATGCTCGCACTGATGCTGGCCGCGTGCGGGGGCGGTGGTGGAGGCTCGGCGGTGCGTCCGGATCCGCCGCCGCCGACAGGCACGGGATTCACGCCGAACGTGCCCATCGATGCGTCGTTGACCCAAGTGAATCCGCCCTCGGTGCCGACGCAGGCGCCCCCCGCGAGCCTGCCCCAGTACAGCCAGCACCTGCAGCTGATCGGAGCGGCCGGTTCGCTGGGCGCGGGGTTGACCGGGCAAGGCGTGACCATCGGTTTCGTCGACACCGGCGTCAACCGCAACCATCCCGCCCTGAGTGGCCGGGTCAACGCCAACTTCGTCAACGTCAATCCCGCCACCAACAACACCAGCCTCGACGATGTGGTGGGTCATGGCACCGTTGTGGCGCAGATCGCCGCAGGTCGCGGTATCGGCAACTGGGGCGGAGGTGTCGCGCCCGGCGCCACCATCGTGTCCTCGCGCATCATCAACGACACGCGCCCCGACGACGACGGTACCGGCGAGGGCAACGAGATCACTGCCGGCCAGGGATACGGCGATTTCTTCCGCAGCATCAACAGCCAGTTGGCCGGGGCGGGCGCGCGGATCATCAACAATTCCTGGGGCGGCCTGTACTGGAACGATGCCGCACTGACGACCGAACTGGCGGCGGCTTACCGCGACTTCGTCATCGGCCGTGGCGGCCTGATCGTGTTCGCCAACGGCAACGCCGGCGACACCGCCGCGCTGCGCGCCAACCCGTCCGACAACGCCGCGTTGCCCAGCCTGTCGGCCGCGGCGGCCGATCTGGAGCGGGGCTGGCTGACGGTGGCGGCACTGGATCCGGACAACCCGCTCAGGCTTACCGACTATTCCCAGGCCTGCGGCATCGCCATGAACTATTGCCTGGCGGCGCCGGGCAACGTGGTGTTCATCGATCCCGATGCGCGCACGGGCGATGCCAGCTATGACCTCTATCGGGGTGGCGGCACGTCGTATGCGGCGCCACAGGTGTCGGGGGCGGCGGCCGTCGTATGGTCCGCGTTCCCGTACTTCAACAATGACTTGGTGAGACAGACCTTGCTGGGCACCGCACGCGACCTGGGCGCGACCGGCGTCGATCCAGAGTTCGGGTGGGGATTGCTGGACGTGGGGCGCGCGGCGAATGGACCCGCGCAGTTCGCATGGGGCGACGTCAGCGTGTCGTTCACCGGGACGTCGGTGTGGCGCAATGCCATCTCCGGTGCTGGTGGACTGATCAAGCAGGGATCGGGGACATTGATCCTGGCCGACCGTACCTTCTACACCGGAGACACCCGGGTCGAGGCAGGCAGCCTGTACCTGGTGAACGGCAACGCGTTTTCCAACATCCATGTCAGCCAGGGCGCTACGGTCTGGTCGGGCGGCTACGCATCGTCGGTCAACAACAACGGCACCTACCTGGTCGCGGCCAACAACACGGTCGGTGCCTACCGCTTCGCGCAGGGACCGACTGGCAACCTCGGCGTGTGGCTGGGCAATCCGTTCAGTGCCTCGATCGAGGCGCGTCTCGATGGCCAGATCAGCGTGCTTGGCGTGAAAAGCGGCTACATCACGTCGGCCCGCGAGGTGCTGCTGAACTCGTCGCAGATCATCGGTCGCTTCAGCAGCCTGAAGGCGGCCCCCAGCGTGTTCCTCGAGGCGGCACTCGCCTACGACACGAACAACGTGTACCTGGACATCAAGCGCATCGACGTGTCGCGCGCCATCGCCGGGCTGTCGCTGCCGAAGTCGACGCAGACATCGGCCATCCGGATGGAGGCGGCCATGTCGGCCATCGACGGACAGTTGGCGGGGCAGAGTCCCCTGGGCATCGGGCAGGGCTTCATCGATGGCGCCGGTGCATTCCAGCAGGTGGGCAGCGTGGCTGCAGCCGACGCCTCGCTGCGCAGCCTGTCCGGCGACCTGCATGCGGTCGCCGATGCGATGACCTACGACTTGATCGGTGCCGGACGCCGCGCGCTGGGTGCGCGTGCGGAACAGCACGCGTCGCGTCGCGACGGCGGTTCCGATTGGTCCCGGGCCCTGGGCGCACCGGGGCAGGGCGCGCTGGGCGTGGCGCGTTACCAGGCCGATGGCTGGCTGCTGGGTAGCGATGGGCAGCTGGGCCGTCACGGCTTCGCCGGCATGGCGTTCGGCGAGGCGCGCGCCAGTGGCGGCGCGCAGGCGGGTCGTGACCGCGGCCGCGACCGCCAGACCCAGGCACTCGCCTACGCCGGCAGCGACTGGAATGGCACGCATGTGGTCGGCCTGCTCGGTGCAGGGCGTTTCGACCGGCAGATCGATCGCGGCCTGCTGGTCGGCGACAAGATGCAGGGCGTGGCCAGCGGTTACGCCGGCCGCTACTTCACCGCGAGCGTGGAGGCGGGGCGCCGTATCGGCAATGCACGGGCGTGGCTGTCGCCGTATGCCGGCATGGAGTTCACCCGCCTGCAACGCGATGGCTTCATCGAGCTGGGCGCGGAGGGCTTCGGCCTGACGACGCGCGACAGCCGCACCGACCGACTGCAGGCGCTGGCAGGCGCACGCGCCTACCGTGGCTGGGAAACGTCAGCACTGGGTACCGTGTCCGTGCAGGCCTACGCCGAATGGCAACGCACGCTGGATGGGCGAGGTCTGCAGGTGGACGCCAGCTTTGTCGGGGTGGACAGTTGGGCGCCGCTGGCGCTGGCGGAGCGCAGCAGCACGCGCATGGGCGTCGCACTCGACCTGTCGCCCTCGCGAAGGACGATGCTGTCCTTCGGCTACGACCTGCGCAACGGCAGCGACGAACGTAGCGACAGGCAGTGGTCGTCGCGGTTGCGCGTGGGATTCTGACGGCGCGCCGTGCGTGCCACGCACGGCGGGCTCACGCCCGCCATCGCCCATCGCCCGCGGTGAACAAGACGGTGGGCCAAGGCCCACCCTGCTGCATCGACGGGCCGGTCAGCCCCGCCCGTCGAACAGTTCCCGCCCGATCAGCATCCGGCGGATCTCGTTGGTGCCGGCGCCGATGGCGTAGAGCTTGGCATCGCGCAGCAGGCGGCCCGCCGGGTACTCGTTGATGTAACCGTTGCCGCCGAGCGACTGGATCGCTTCCAGCGTGACCTGCACCGCGGCTTCCGAGGCATGCAGCAGGCAGCCGGCGGCGGCGGCACGCGATCCCTGGCCTTCGTCGAACCCGCGCGCCACCTGGTAGGCGAAGGCGCGGCTCGATTGCAGCGCGGTGTACATGTCGGCCAGCTTGCCCTGCATCAGGCCGAACGTGCCGATGGCGGCATCGAACTGCTTGCGTTCGCGCACGTAGGGCAGGGTGATGTCGAGTGCCGACTGCATCAGACCGATCGGGCCGCCGCTCAGCACCAGGCGTTCGGTGTTGAGGCCGCTCATCAGCACGCGCACGCCGTGGTTGACTTCACCGAGCACGTTCTCAGCCGGGATCTCGCAGTTCTCGAACACCAGCTCGCAGGTGTTGCTGCCGCGCATGCCCAGCTTGTCCAGCTTCTGCGCGGTGGAGAAGCCCTTCATGCCGCGCTCGACGATGAAGGCGGTCATGCACTTGCTGCCTGCGTCCTTGCCTGCCGTACGCATGTACACCAGCAGCACGTCCGCTTCCGGCCCGTTGGTGATCCACATCTTGTTGCCGTTGGCGACCCACACGCCGTCCTTGAGTTCGGCGCGACAGCTCATCGAGCCGACCACGTCCGAACCGGCGCCCGGTTCGCTCATCGCCAGCGCGCCCTTCCACTCGCCGCTGCACAGCTTCGGCAGGTACCTGGCGCGCAGCGCGGCGTTGCCGTTGAGATAGAGGTTCGACACGCACAGGTTGGAATGCGCGCCGTAGCTCAGGCCGACCGAGCCCGAGGCGCGCGAAATCTCTTCCATCGCGATCAGGTGGGCCAGGTAGCCCATGCCGCTGCCGCCGAACTCGGGATCGACGGTGATGCCCAGCAGGCCCAGTTCGCCCAGCTTGGGCCACAGGTCCTGCGGAAAGACGTTGTCGTGGTCGATCTGCGCCGCACGCGGCGCGATCTCGGTCTGCGCGAATCGCTGCACGGCGTCGCGCAGCGCATCCAATTCTTCGCCCAGCGGAAACCCGCTGACGGTATCCGGTCGCATTCGGTCCTCCCTCCTGTTGCGGCCCAACTTCCAGGTTGTGTGTGTAACGTCCTGCGTCAGTGTTCGCCGCGCAGATGGCCCATGAAGCGCGGGGCCGTACGGCCCAGCGGCAGCTTGAGCTTGCCGATCGCGGTCATCCGCGCTTCGGCGATGCGGTCGGCCGCGTACTGCGGCGCGATGTTTTCCTTCTCCGCCAGGTCGAAGATCCTGCCGACGGTGTGGTAGATCGTCCGCATCATGCGCATCGCGCGCTCGCGGTTGTAGCCGTCGATCTCCAGCGACACGTTCATCACGCCGCCCGCGTTCACCGCGTAGTCCGGCGCATACAGGATGCCGCGCTTGGCGGCTTCCACGCCGGTGACGTGCGACATCTGGTTGTTGGCGGTCCCGCAGATGATCTTGGCCTTCAGGCGGGGCAGGGTCTGCTCGTTGATCGCGTACTCCAGCGCGCAGGGGCTGAACACGTCGACCGGCAGGTCGTAGATCTCGTCCGGCTTGACGGCCTCGGCGCCGTATTCCTCCACCGCGTGCTCGACCAGCGCCGGGTTGAGGTCGGTGACGAACAGCTTGGCGCCGCGCTCCTTCAGCAGCTTCACGTACTCCATGCCGATGTGGCCAAGGCCCTGCACGGCGAAGCTGTACTTGCCGATCTCCTCGTTGCCGAACTTGCGGTTCAACGTGGCCATCAGGCCCTGCAGCGCACCGTAGGCGGTGAACGGGGCCGGGTCGCCGGAGCCGCCATGCACCTGGTGCACGCCGACCACGTATTCGGTCTCGCGGTAGACGTTTTCCATGTCGTTGACGTCGGTGCCGACGTCTTCGGCGGTGATGTAGCGGCCACCCAGCGAGTCGACGTACCGGCCGAAGCTGCGGAACAGCACCTCGGTCTTGTCCGCGCTGCTGTCGCCGATGATGACCGCCTTGCCGCCGCCGACGTTCAGGCCGGCCAGCGCGTTCTTGTAGGTCATGGTGCGGCTCAGGCGCAGCGCGTCGTTCAGCGCCAGCGCGCTGTCGGCGTAGGGCCGCATGCGCACGCCGCCCAGCGCGGGGCCAAGCACGGTGCTGTGGATGGCGATGATGGCCTTCAGCCCGGCGTCCGGGTTGTGGCAGAAGACGACCTGTTCGTGGCCAGAGGTATCGAGGGTTTCGAAGATCATGGGTGGGCTCCGGTGCGCGGGTGGGGACCGGCGCGGGCTTGCCTTCTGGGCGGCTAACGGGTGGTCAGAAAAGAAAAAAGCGACGTTTCCGGATCGTGCCGTGGTCGTCGCAGGGCGCCAGTCTAATCCAATCGGTCTGCGGCGAGATGACGGTCGGTGGTCGGGCCGGGGTGACGTCCGGGCCATTGCTGGAATCGAACGACCGTGCTATTCCTGTTTGCATGACACCGCAAGCCGCCACCCACAAGGGCAACGCCACCCGCGAAATGATCGTCGCGCGGGCCTACGACATCGCCGCGCGCAACGGGCTGGAGGGGTTGTCCATCGGCGAACTGGCCACGGCGGCCGGGATGTCCAAGAGCGGCGTGTTCGCCCACTTCGGCTCGCGCGAGGACCTGCAGCTGACCGTGCTGGAGTGGACAGCCGAGCGTTACGCCCGCGCCGTGATCGCCCCGGCGGTCGGGCTGCCGCGCGGCCTGCCGCGGTTGCGCGCGATCATGGAGAACTGGTTCCGCTGGGTCTGCGACAACCCCGACGGCTGCGTGATCCTGGCCGCCGCCCATGAGTACGACGCCCGCCCTGGCCTGCTGCACGACCGTATCGTCAGTTGGCTGCTGCAGCTGCGCCAGCAGCTGATGAAGGCGATCGGCATGTGCGTCGAGACCGGCGAGTTGTCGCGTGATACCGATCCCGTGCTGCTGGCGTTCGAACTGTTCGCCATCGCCCAGGGCCTGCACGATGCCCGCCTCTACGACGCCGAGCAGGCGCCGTTGCTTGCCCGCCGTTCGCTGGACCGCCTGCTGGCGTCCTACGGCGCCGCCGTTCCTTCCCCCACCGCCTGAGTCTTCACGAGGTGCCGTCATGGCCGCTGTCGCTGTCCCACGGAATAGCACGACCGTTCGTAAATCATGGATGCGCCCGCTGCTGAGCGCCCGCTTCGCCGTTGGCAGCTGGCTGGCCCCGCGCAGCACGCTGGCCAGCGCGTTCCAGTTGTTCTGCACGCCGATGCCGGGCGCCCGCACGCGTGCGCGGCAGGCCGAGACCGGCGGCGCCCGCATCGGCGAACTCGTGTTCGGCCGTGAACGCCTCGCCACGTATACCTGGGGCGATCCGCAGCACCAGCCGACCGTCCTGCTGGTGCATGGCTGGTCGAGCTTCGGCCTGCGCTTCCTGCCGTGGGTCGAACCGCTTCGCCGTGCCGGCTATGCGGTGGTCGCGTTCGACCAGCCGGCGCACGGCCGCAGCAGTGGTCGTCGCGCCACGCTGCCGATGTTCGCCGAGGCCGCACGCCGCGTCGCCGAGAGTATCGGCCCGCTGGCGGCGATCGTCGGCCATTCGCTGGGCGGCGCGGCGGCGGCGATCGCGATGGCGCGCGGCCTGCAGGCCGAGCGCGTCATCCTGCTCGCGCCCGCCGCCGATCCCTTCGATGCCGCGCGCCGCTTCGGCGGGATGGTCGGGCTGGCGCAGTTCCTCAGCCGGCGCCTGTTCGACGAATACCAGGAACTCACCGCGCACGACATCCGCGAGTTGCATGCGCAGGCGACCGCGCCGCAGATCGCGCGGCCCGGCCTGATCGTGCACGACCTCGAAGACACCGACGTGCCGTGGTGCGAAGGCGAACGCTACGCACGCTACTGGCCGCAGGCCACGCTGCTCAGCACCACCGGGCTGGGCCATCACCGCGTCACCATCGCAGCGGAAACGCTGGACGCCTCGCTGCGCTTCCTGCGCGGCGAAGCCGTCGGCCAGCGCGTCGTCTCCACCCGCGCGCTGCCGTTCGGCCTGTGCTGAAGCGGGACTACAGCGTCCGATAGGGGCGCTGGCGAATCCACAGGGTCGCCAGCCATTTCTCGCCGGCCTCGACCGGCAGGCCGGCATGCAGGCTGTCAGGGTCCGGCCTGCCATCGGCATGCAGGTTGTCGAAGATGACCGCGCGTCCCGCCCGGGGTGCGATGGTCAGCGCGCCGTGCGGGAATGCGGTGGCACCGCCGGCGCCCACCGTGTTGAGGTAGACGCAGATCGTGCGCAGGCGGTTGCCGGCTTCGGGCTTGTCGGTTTCACGCGATCCCGGCGGCAGGTAGTCGCGATGCGGACGGTATTGCTCGCCGGGCAAGTAACGCAGGACGGTCAGCTGCTCGGCGTGCGCCAGCGGAATTCCCGCCGCCGCCGCCATGCGCGCCTGCACCAGGCGCACCGCGATGTCTTCGCCCATCGGGTCGTGCGTCGCGTCGCTGCTCGTGCGCAATTCTACTTCGCGCGGCAGGCCCGTTGCAGGATCGACGGCACGCGAGCGTTTCAGCCTGGGCAGGCTGTGGGCGATGAGCAGCCTGCACTCATCTGCGGACAGCAAGCCATCGACGGTCGCGACGCGAGGCGCGTCACAGCGATGCGTGGCGGCGGGCGTGGTCAGGAGGTCGCCCAATTCCAGCACGCCGGGCGAGCCGGACAAGCGCGTGCCCGCATCACCGGGAACGCGGGGCAAGCGTGGATGGCCCGCCGCCGCCAGTTGTGCGTGCAGCTGCGCCGCTTCCGCAGGATTCGCACGGCAGCCTTCGCCTGCTGCCAGACGCTCCGCCAGCAACATGGCGGCAACGGCATGGCCTGCGTGCGCGGCCTGCTCCAACAACAACAGGCACCGTTGCTGGTCCTCCAGGGCGGCTTTGTGGCCGAAGTACACGGCCAGCGCCAGCAGCGCCGACGGATGCCCGCCATTGGCCGCCGCCAGCAGGCGGGCTTGCAGGGCAGTGTCGAATGGCAGCGCCACACCGCCAGCACCGAGCCATGCCAGGTGGTACGCCGCCGCCGGGTGTCCCGATGGTTCGACGTCAGACAGCCACGCGTGGGCACGCGCGATGTCCTGGTCCGTCCCCACGCCATGGAGGGTCATGCGTGCCGCTTCGATCGTGGACGGCACGTGGCCTTCGTCCGCCGCCTGCACGTAGTGCTGGAAGGCCTGCTCGTGCGCGCCAGCGAGAACCAGCGCCCGGGCTTGCGCGAACGTGCGGTCACCCGCGTTGTCGAAGGCGTCGGCGCGATCGGGATCCTCGTTCATGTGGCGATGGTAGCGGAACCCTGCACGCGGACGTCGACCGCACGCCCCCGTAGGGTGTGCGGCGCGTGTCCACTGGTATGCCTTTGGTGAGGTGTCCACACGCGAACGGCTACAATCGGCGGTCTATCAGCACGTGAGTGAGGGCACGCGTGAGCACACCCGCCAGCCAGTTTCCCGCCGCACAGGCCGACGCCACGCCGTTGCGCTTCGTCACCGCCGCCAGCCTGTTCGACGGGCACGACGCCGCCATCAACATCATGCGCCGCCTGATCCAGGGCGAAGGCGCGGAAGTCATCCACCTGGGCCACAACCGCAGCGTCGAGGACGTGGTCCGCGCCGCGCTGCAGGAAGACGCCGACGGCATCGCGCTGTCCAGCTACCAGGGCGGCCACGTCGAGTACTTCAAGTACATGGTCGACATGCTGAAGGAGCGCGGCGCCGGCCATGTGCGCGTGTTCGGCGGCGGTGGCGGCACCATCACCCCGGAAGAGATCGCCGAGCTGCAGGCCTACGGCGTGGAGCGCATCTACCACCCCAACGACGGCATGAAGATGGGCCTGGTGGAGATGATCCAGGACGTGGTCAAGCGCGCCGAGGAAGGCCGCGTGCAGGCCGCCGAAGACCGCGACGCCGCTCCGAACGCACCGAAACTCACCGACGAGTCCGGCATCGGCCGCGTGCTCAGCGCCATCGAGGACGGCCGCTACACCGACGCCGAACTGGAGAAGCTGCGCGCGCAGTGGGCCAAGGGCCCGCACGCGCCGTTCCCCGCGCGTCTGACGCCGGTAGTCGGCATCACCGGTACCGGTGGCGCCGGCAAGTCGTCGGTCACCGACGAGCTGATGAACCGCTTCCTGTCCTGCTTCCCGCAGATGCACATCGCGGTGATCTCGGTCGATCCGACCCGCCGCCGCACCGGCGGCGCGCTGCTCGGCGACCGCATCCGCATGAACGCGCTGCGCAGCGAGCGCATCTACATGCGATCGATGGCCACGCGCCGCCAGCATGTGGCGACCAATGCCGTGCTGAAGGACTGCATCGCGTTCCTGAAGTCGCTCGGCTTCGACCTGGTGATCGTCGAGACCGCCGGCATCGGCCAGAGCGATTCGGAGATCGTCGACCTGGTCGACTTCCCCATGTACGTGATGACCAGCGACTACGGCGCGGCCAGCCAGCTGGAGAAGATCGACATGATCGATTTCGCCGAGCTGATCGTGCTGAACAAGTACGACAAGCGCGGCGCCGAGGACGCGCTGCGCGACGTGCGCAAGCAGTGGAAGCGCAACCGCGTGGCGTTCCAGACCCCGGACGCCGAGGTGCTGGTCTATCCCACCATCGCCAGCCAGTTCAACGATCCCGGCGTCAGCTGGATGTTCGCCAACCTGTGCCGCCTGCTGCGCGAGAAGCTGCAGCTGCCGGCCGAGAAGTGGACGCCCGCGCTCGACACCGAGCTGAAGGAGCCGCGCGCCACCGTGCTGATTCCCGGCAGCCGCGTGCGCTACCTGGCCGAGATCGCCGAGCAGGGCCGCGGCATCAACCGCCGCATCGAGACCGAAGCCGAGACCGCCAGCCGCGCGCAGCATTACTGGAATGCGCTGAAGGATATCGAGGATCCGGCGCTGCCGAAGGCGCTGGAGCTCTACGCCGGCGATGCACTCGTAGGGCGGGCCTTGGCCCGCCATCCGGATGCAGACGAGGTCGATGACGGCGGGCCAAGGCCCGCCCTACAGGTGGACCGTTCCCTGCTGACCCTCCGCCAGCGCTACAACGACGCCATCCAGTCGCTGTCGTCCGAAGCGCTGAAGCTGCTGCGCGAATGGCCGGCGCGGCACAAGGCCGTCACCGATCCGGTCAACGAGTACCAGGTGCGCGGCAAGACCATCCGCATCGAGAACTACCGCGAATCGCTCAGCCACCAGCAGATCCCGAAGATCGCACCGCCGCCGTACCAGGGCTGGGGTGAACTGCTGACGTTCCTGCAGAAGGAAAACCTGCCCGGCAGCTATCCGTACACCGGCGGCGTGTATCCGTACCGCCGCACCGGTGAGGATCCCATCCGCATGTTCGCGGGCGAGGGCACGCCGGAGCGCACCAACCGTCGCTTCCATTACCTCAGTGTCGGCCAGCCGGCCGCGCGCTTGTCCACTGCTTTCGACAGCGTCACGCTGTACGGCGAAGACCCGGCGCCGCGCCCGGACATCTACGGCAAGATCGGCAACTCCGGCGTCAACATCCCCACGCTGGACGACATGAAGAAGCTGTACTCCGGCTTCGACCTGTGCGCACCCACTACCTCGGTGTCGATGACGATCAACGGCCCCGCGCCGATGATCCTGGCGATGTTCATGAACACCGCCATCGACCAGCAGGTGGAGAAGTACCTGCGGGCCGACGACGCGCGCTGGGCGGAAGCGCAGAAGACGATCGACGCGTTCTTCGCAGGCCGTGCGCGCCCGCAGTACCACGGCGAGCTGCCGCCGACGAACACCGGCCTGGGCCTGGGCCTGCTCGGCATCACCGGCGACCAGCTGGTCGATGAAGAAACGTACGCGCGCATCAAGGCCGAGACGCTGGCCACCGTGCGCGGCACGGTGCAGGCCGACATCCTGAAGGAAGACCAGGCGCAGAACACCTGCATCTTCAGCACGGAATTCGCGCTGCGCATGATGGGCGACATCCAGCAGTACTTCGTCGACCACGCGGTGCGCAACTTCTACTCGGTGTCGATCAGCGGCTACCACATCGCCGAGGCCGGGGCGAACCCGATCAGCCAGCTGGCTTTCACGCTGTCCAACGGCTTCACCATCGTGGAGTACTACCTGGCCCGCGGCATGAAAATCGACGACTTCGCGCCCAACCTGTCGTTCTTCTTCAGCAACGGCATGGACCCGGAGTACACCGTCATCGGCCGCGTTGCCCGCCGCATCTGGGCGCGCGCCATGCGCGAGCGCTACGGCGCCAACGAGCGCAGCCAGATGATGAAGTACCACATCCAGACGTCGGGCCGGTCGCTGCACGCGCAGGAGATCCAGTTCAACGACATCCGCACCACGCTGCAGGCGCTGTACGCGCTGTTCGACAACTGCAACAGCCTGCACACCAACGCCTACGACGAGGCGATCACCACGCCGACGGAAGAAAGCGTGCGCCGTGCGGTCGCCATCCAGATGATCATCAACAAGGAGCTGGGGCTGAACTTCAACGAGAACCCGTGGCAGGGCAGCTTCGTCGTCGACCAGCTCACCGACATCGTGGAAGAGGCGGTCTACAAGGAGTTCGAGGCGATCAGCGAGCGCGGCGGCGTGCTCGGCGCGATGGACACCATGTACCAGCGCGGCAAGATCCAGGAAGAGTCGCTGTACTACGAGCACAAGAAGCACGACGGCAGCCTGCCGCTGGTGGGCGTGAACACCTTCCTGCCGCGCGAGCACGGCGGCGAGATCGCCACCGAGATCGAGCTGATCCGCTCGACCGAAGACGAGAAGGGCCAGCAGATCGCCAACGTGCGCGCCTGGCAGGCCTCGCGCAACGCACTGGCGCCGGAAGGCGAGACCGACCACAGCCACGCCTCGGCGCTGGAAGAACATGCCGAGCCGGAAGTCCACGACGGTCACGGCCTGGCCTACCTGCAGCGCACCGCGCGCGAGCGCCGCAACGTGTTCGCCGCACTGGTGGAAGCGGTGAAGACGCACAGCCTGGGGCAGATCAGCCATGCGCTGTACGACGTGGGTGGCGAGTACCGACGGAATATGTAAGCCGGTTTGGCAAGTCAAACTGAGAAACCCGCCTTTCGGCGGGTTTCTTGTTTACGAAGTGTGGCAGGGCCTGGAACACCAGTAGCAACCATTGGATTGACTGTAGTGGCGCTTGGCTTCCCGCACCGCCTCCTGGCATGTGGTGTGGATGCCGAGATCTATACGACTTGATGGCAGAAAGCCGCAGGTGTCCGTATGAACTTCATGGTCACCATTGTTCTGCTGCTCACGATTGACGTAGTAGCGGGGCGTTGCAATGACTCCTCTGGCTGGTTGTGGCGCCCACGCTAAGAAGGTCGCGTCGCAGCTGGCGAGATTGCAGGGGCTGCTAACGGACCGTTCGTCGGCGGGTATTCCCTGTATGCCTGATCTGCCACCCCAACTTGCGGAGTCCGTGGTTGTTCCCCTCGCCCTGCGAAGCGGGGAGAGGGTGCCGAAGGCGGGTGAGGGGCGAACGGAGTGGCGGAGGTGTCGGCACCCGGTTCATT
>NZ_LSIF01000061.1 GCF_001556105.1 Pseudoxanthomonas mexicana
TGTTCCAGGTCGGCGCCAACGCCGGCCAGGCCATCGCCATCGACAAGACCGTCGATGCGAAGGCCAACGCGCTGGGCAACGTCAAGTTCGCCGCCGACCGCGTCGCCACCACCGATGCGGCCGCCGCCACCTCCGACGGCAAGCTGTCCGGCATGGTGCTGAATGGCGTCACCATCAGCGACGTCAGCTGGAAGGCCGGCGATACCGGCGTCGATGTGGCCAAGGCCGTCGCCGCCGGCATCAATTCGCAGATGGGCGAAACCGGCCTGCGCGCCACCGTCAGCGGCACCGGCGGCATCACGCTGGAATCGTTGAAGGCCGACAAGGACGTGACGCTGACCGCGGGCACGATCACCGGTGGCGCGGGTACCGTAGCCGTCCCGGCGAATGCGACCCAGGTCGGCCTGACCGGCATCACCGCCGTCACCGCCGCCGCCACCGCCAGTTCCAGCTTCGTGTCCTCGCTGGACATCAGCTCGGTCAAGGGTGCGCAGCAGGCCCTGGAAGTCGTCGACAAGGCGCTGACCTCGGTCAACTCGGCCCGCGCCGACCTGGGTGCGGTGCAGAACCGCTTCACCTCGGTGGTCGCCAACCTGCAGACCAGCT
>NZ_LSIF01000062.1 GCF_001556105.1 Pseudoxanthomonas mexicana
CGGTCGCACCGCGCACGTCCTCGGCTTCCACGTCGCCGGAGCCGATCGACACGACCTTGAGGCTGCCAGCGCCGTGGATGTCGATATCGCCCGAGCCCACCGAGGCGGCGGCCAGTCCGCGAATATTGCGACCGACCGCGTGGCCGGAGCCGACGTCGGCGCTGAATACCGGCGCGCCGGTGACCTCGGCCTCGCCTGAGCCGACTTTCACCTGCACGGGCAGATGGTCCGGCAGGGTCGCCGTCAGGTTCATGTACGCGTAAGTGCTGCCGAACGAGATGCCGCCGAAATTGCCTTCCTGGTACATCCGCACGATCAGCTTGTCGCCGGCGCGGCGTTGCTCGATCTTCAGTCGATCCAGACGCTCAGCGTGGCTGCTGCACGCCCTGCCTTTCATCGCGGCCGGCGCACCGGCGCGCGATTCGACGGTCAGGTCGTGCGGACCGACCTCGAACACCACGGTGCTGGCGTCGCCGATGTCGAGCGCAAGCTGACGCGGCGCCTCGTGCCTGCAGTACCGGTCCCCCGCCAACGTGGGAGCGGACAGCGCCCACAAGGCAAGCAACGGGAGGGGGAACAAGGCGGTGTGCATCCGTAGATCTCCGGAATCGGCTCAGGCGTGGAGCACCGGTCGCAAGCGCCCGGGTACCCGCAGGGGGTGGATCAGCGCGTTGCGAACTCCTGGCGCAGGTCTTGCTCGCAATCTTCGGCCGCGTCCGCGTCCAGCGTGGCATACGGGCGGAATTGCGGAAGGCTGGCGGACAGGCGCTGCTGGGTGTCGCGCAGGGCAGGCAGGCGACGGCAGATCTGCCGCACGCCGGGCTCGACCGTTTCGCGAACGGTCTTCTCGACGCGGCGCTCCAGGCTGCCGGTCATGGCGCCGACCATCAGGCTGAAGAGACCACGGTCGACTGCGTCCAGCGCCGCTTGGGCGCTACGCTCGCCGATATCGATGCCGGTCTTGGCGATCTCGATGACCTGGCCCCGGTAGCGCAGCAGTTCCTGCCGCTGCGTACGGTCGATGGCGACGGGCTTGCCTTCGATCAGGAAGTCGCCCTGCGGGGTGATTTCCGCCTTCGGCAAGGGGTGATCTTCATCTGAACTGCGCTTGCCGGATTTGCCGAACTGCAGGTTGCTGCCCAGGGCCAGGTTGCCGGTCTCAAGCTTGCGGCGGGCGGCGGCCAGTTCCGTGCGCACGTCGTGGCGCGCATCGGCCAGGTCCGCGCTGATGTCGCTATCGACGCGGGTGTTTTTCGCGCCCGCAGGTTGCGCGGCCAGCGTCAGCAGGCTGGCCAGCATCAGCGGTATCAGGACGTGTGGGATACGCGTGGCAGGCATGTCCGGTTCCTTGCAAGTGAGAAGCTCGGTGGTCGTGGATGGCATGACGGCGGCAGGCGGAGCCCAGCGCGTGACAGCCATGACGGTATTGCCGGGGTGGCGCGGAACCTCAGAAGGTCCAGTTGCCGTCGCCGTTCGCATCGCCACAGTCGTCCACGTCGGACTGGTCCATGGTGGCGTAGGGCGTGAACTCGGGCAGGGCGGTCGCCAGCGCCTGCTGGGCCGACAGCAGGCCGGGCAGGCGTGTGCACAGCTGGGCGACCATCGGCTTGATCTTGGCCTTGGCCTGCTCGCCGACCTGCTTGCCGATCTCGTCGCCGGACTGGCCGGACAGCATGCCCTTCAGGGCGGAAGCAGCGGCATCGATACCGACGCGCGCTCCTTCCATGCCGATCGCCATGCCGTCGCCTACCACGTTCAGCAACTCGCCGCGGTAGGCCAGCACCAGCGCTTTCTGCTCCGGTGTGGTGGGGATGGATTTGCCTTCGATCAGCAATTCGCCGGCCGGTGTGATTTCCGCCTTCGGTAGCGATTCGCTTTTGTTGCGGTTGAGGGAAATGCTCTCGCGTGCCAGGCGGTCGCGTGCCGCGGCGATTTCCTGGCGCGCCTTTTCCATTTCCTGGCTGGCGTCGCCCAGGCCGTTGGCGACTTCGTCCAGCGCCTTGGCGGCGATGCCGGAGGGGGCTTTGTCCTGTGGGTCCTGCGCCGGTTGGCAGGCCGCCAGCAGCAGTGCGGCGGCTACACAGGTGCCGCGGACGAGAAAAGCAGTCTTGCGCATGGGATGTCCTCGATATCGGGCGGAAAAGGCGGCGTGCGGGACGCCGCCGGGAGGATTACTCGCTCTCGCGCCAGCGGCGCAGGTAGATCGCGCCGACGATCAGCGCCACGCCGATTGCCGCACCGATCCACAGGTCGGCGGTGGCGAACGCCTGCCAGCTGCGGGTCAGGTCAATGGCGTTGGCTAGGTCGTCCGGGCTGTTGATGCCATCGTTCGGCGTGATGGCGCCTCCCGGCAGGGTGGGGAACCAGGCGCCCGGGATGACGCTCGCCAGGCCGCGATAGACCACCGTGTACCAGATCAGGTCGTGGCGGATTTCCAGGCCGGGCAGGATGTCGGTCATGCTGATGATCACGCAGGGCAGCACCGGCACCAGCACCGCCCACAGGAACGGCTTGCTGCGCGACCAGGCCGAGCAGAACATCAACCAGCCGATCGCAGGCAGCGCCCACAGCATGTAGACCGGGAGCGAGGCGATGACACCGCCGATGATGCGCAGCGGGTGCGAATGGGTGAACACTGCGGTACCGGCAGGCAGGCCGTTGACGGTGATGGTCAGCGCCGAGATCAGCCACATGGCCAGGCCGATCAGGATGCCAACGCCGATCGCCAGCAGCGGCGCCAGCACCAGCGCCCATGCCAGCTTCGACAGCACCATGTGGGTGTCGGACACCGGCAATGACTTCCAGAACAGCACGCTGCGGTCGCGGCGGTCGTCGTACAGGGTGCCCAGGGCGTAGAAGAAGACCACGAAGGCCAGCACCACGCAGGCCAGGATGACGCCCCCCAGCAACATGCCGTCACCGACGCCGCCGAGGATCTGATGCGCCTTCTCGGGCGCTTCCTCGATGCTGAAGCCACCATCGCTCATCTTGCCGCGTGCGGCGATGCTGCCGATCACGGCCAGGATCAGGTTCAACACCACGAAGATGCCGCCGGTGATGACCGGCGCCCAGAAGAAGCCGCCGCGGTTCTCCCAGAATTCGCGCTTCAGCAGCCACGTGAACGCGCCCGGTTTGGAGGATTTGCCCAACGTCGAAGTCACGGCGTTCATGCGTAGGTTCCTTTCATGATGGCGACGAACAGGTCGGCCAGGCCTGGGGTGCGGGTTTCGCCGAGGGCGGCGAGGTGTCCTTTCGGTACGCCGTCGAACAGCAGCACGGTCTTGCCGAAGGGCAGGGCGCGCTCGTCGATGGGTTTGAGGGCACGCGCCTGGTCGATGGCATCGCCGCTGACCAGCACCTCGGTGTAGCGCTCTGCCACGTCTTCCATCGGCGAAGTCAGCACGATCTTGCCGTCGCGGATGAACATCACGTCGGTGAGGATGTGCTCGATCTCCTCGACCTGGTGGGTGGTGACGATGATGGTCTTCTGCTCATCGAAGTAGTCCTCCAGCAGGCGCTGGTAGAACTGCTTGCGATAGAGGATGTCCAGGCCCAGGGTGGGTTCGTCGAGCACCAGCAGCTTGGCGTCGATCGCCATCACCAATGCCAGATGCAGCTGCACGATCATGCCCTTGGACATCTCGCGCACGCGCAGGTTGGGCTTGAGCTGGGTGTTGGCGATGAAGCGCTCGCACTTGGCGCGGTCGAAGCGCGGATGGACGCCGGCGACGAAGTCGATGGCCTCCTTCACCTTGATCCAGCGCGGGAGTACCGCGACGTCGGCGATGAAGCAGACATCCTTCATCAGTTCGTCGCGGTCCTTGCGCGGATCCAGGCCCAGCACCGACAACTGGCCCTCGAACGGCGTCAGGCCGAGGATGGCTTTCAGCGCGGTGGTCTTGCCGGCCCCGTTGGGACCGATCAGGCCGATGATCTTGCCCGCTTCGATCTCGAAGCTGGTGTCGTCCAGCGCAAGCTTGTTCTTGTAGGCCTTGCGCAGGCCGCGGGCCGACACCACGGCGTTGGCGATTGCAGCATTCATCACTTGATCCCCTTGGATTGCAGCAACTCTTCGATGGACAGGCCCAGGCGCTCGATGCGCTCGGCGACCGCGGGCCATTCTTCGGTCAGGAACCGCTCGCGCTCGCTGCCACGCAGCTTCCTGGCGGCTTCGTCGGTGACGAACATGCCCAGGCCGCGGCGCTTCTCGACCAGCGCTTCATCCGCCAGCTCCTGATAGGCGCGCGACACGGTAATCGGATTGAGCTGGTACTCGGCCGCCACCTGGCGGACCGACGGCAGCGCGTCGCCCGGCTTCAGGATGCCGTCCAGCATCATGGCGATCACACGATCCTTCAATTGACGGTAGATGGGAGCACCGTCGCTCCATTGGATGGGCGCCATGGTCAGCTCCTCGGACGCAGGGATTGGCCGAAGGAGAAGTACGGCATGGCCAGCGATGCGCGGGCACGGCGCTTGTGCTGGCTCGTCGCCGGGGCGCGGTCGTCGCCGGTGATCTCACCGACGTCGGATTCCAGCGCGCCCACCAGCGCGGCGGACTCCGCCTCTGCCGTGCGGGCGCCGGACAGGCCCGCCAGCGTGCCAGCCGTCAGCAACAGGCCGCCGACGGCCAGGCTGGGCAGGATGTGGGTCAGTTTCTGCTTCATGGCATCTCCCCGTGAGTTGGGTGAGTGGTGTTGTATTCAACTATAACACCAAAACACAGGGCGTCAACTGCCTCGCGAGGTTTTGTCACCCAACTGAAGGCATACTTGTCATGTTCGTACTAGTGGGGTCCCAGCGTGAAGTTCAACTCATTGAAAATCATGGCGTTAATCGGGTTGCTGGGGCTGTCGGCCGCGGCGTTGGCTGCCGGTTTGCTCGATGTCGCGTACCGCCCGCTGGCCGGCAAATCGCCAGTGAACCTGAAGAAGGCGTACGCGGGGCAGGTGCTGTTGGTGGTGAACACCGCCAGCAAGTGCGGCTACACACCGCAGTACGAGGGGCTAGAAGCGCTGCACCAGCGCTATGCCGGGCAGGGGTTCGCCGTGCTCGGCTTTCCGTCCAATGACTTCAAGGGCCAGGAACCGGGGAGCGAGAAAGACATCCAGGAGTTCTGCACGCTGACCTACGGCGTGAAGTTCCCGATGTTCGAAAAAGTGGTGGTGACGGGCAGCGACGCCACGCCGCTCTACAAATCGTTGACCCGATCCACCGGCACCGCACCGGGCTGGAACTTCCACAAGTACTTGATCGGTCGCGATGGCCGCGTGGTCGCGAATTTTCCCAGCAAGGTCAAGCCTGACGATCCGGCCGTCGTCGAGGCCATCGAGCGCGAACTGAAAAAGCCGCGTGCCGCGCACTGATGCGGTGCCTTCGCAGGTGGCCGGCGTGCAACAATATCGGTTTGGCGCCGCCACCGCGGCGCGGGTTCCAGGAGCAGGAAGGATGAAGCGGTCGGTCCGCGGCGCAGCCGTAGTGTTGGCAATCTCGTTTTCGATGTTGGGAGGCAGCGTGGCTGCACAGGAAAAAACCGCGCTGGTCTCCGAGCGTGACAAGGTCAGCTACGCCATCGGCGTGGACGTGGGCAATTCGCTGCAGCCGGTCGGTCCTTTCATGGACGCGGCGGCGTTCCAGCGCGCCATCGCCGACACCTTCGCCGGCAAGCCGAAGACGATGTCCGAACAGGAAGCGCAGGCCACCGACCAGTTGCTGCGCCTCAATCTGGCCGTGGCTGACGGCCAGCCGATCCCCGGCATGCCGCCGGGCAGCACGCCGCCGCCGGTGGACAAGGCCAAGGTGGGTGTGTTCCTGGGTAGCTACGTGATCGGCCCTTCGTTGCTGCCGTTCAAGGACGAGGTCGATGTCGCGGTGCTCACGCAGGCCGTCAAGGCGATCGCCACCAAGACCGGCACGCCGCTGCTGACGGTGGAACAGGCACAGGCCGAAATGCAGGCCTACATGGCGAAGCGCCAGGCCGGTGCCGCGCAGCGCAACCGTGACGAGGGTGCCGCGTTCCTGGCCGCCAACAAGGTCAAGCCAGGCGTGGTGACCACGCCGTCCGGCCTGCAGTACACGGTGTTGCGCGCAGGCAATGGCCAGCGCCCGATGTCCAGCAGCCGCGTGCGTGTCAATTACGAAGGCAAGCTGCTCAACGGCGACGTCTTCGACAGCTCGTACGCGCGTGGCGAGCCGGCCGAGTTCGGCCTGAACCAGGTGATCGCCGGCTGGACCGAAGGCGTGGCGCTGATGCCCGTCGGTGCGAAGTACCGCTTCTGGATCCCGTCCAATCTGGCCTACGGTCCGAATGGTGCGCCGGGTGGCAAGATCGGCCCCGACTCGACGTTGACCTTCGACGTCGAGCTGATGGGTGTCCTGCAGTAAATCGAATCACCGTATTCAGCACTGAACTTTCATTGATGGAACTGCGCTGATGCGTGTAGCGATCTTCGGTACGGGATATGTGGGACTGGTCACCGGCACCTGCCTTGCCGAGGTGGGCCACGACGTGGTCTGCGTGGACATCGATCCGGCCAAGGTCGAGGGATTGAACCGTGGCGTTGTGCCGATCTACGAGCCCGGCCTGTCGCCGATGGTGAAGGCGAACCACGAGGCCGGGCGGCTTCGCTTCACCACCGATGCCGTCGACGGCATCGCACATGGTGAAGTGGTCTTCATCGCCGTCGGCACACCGCCGGATGAGGATGGCAGCGCCGATCTCCAGTACGTGTTGGCGGTGGCGCGGACGATCGGTCGCCACCTCGATCGTCCCTGCACGGTGGTCAACAAGTCCACGGTGCCGGTCGGAACGGCCGATAAAGTCCGTGCCGCCATCGAAGAGGAACTGGCTTCGCGCGGCGTGGATGTCGCGTTCGACGTCGTCTCCAATCCCGAGTTCCTGAAAGAGGGCGACGCGGTCAGCGATTGCATGCGGCCGGACCGCATCGTGGTCGGCGCGTCGAGCCCGCAAGCGGTGGAAAAGCTGCGTCGGCTGTATGCGCCGTTCAACCGCAACCACGAACGCATCGTGGTGATGGACGTGCGATCGGCGGAGCTGACCAAGTACGCCGCCAATGCGATGCTGGCCACGAAGATCAGCTTCATGAACGAGATCGCCAACATCGCCGAGCGCGTGGGCGCGGACGTGGAACACGTTCGCCAGGGCATCGGTTCGGATCCTCGCATCGGCTGGCACTTCATCTATCCAGGCGCCGGCTACGGCGGCTCCTGTTTCCCGAAGGACGTGCAGGCGCTGGCGCGCACGGCGCAGCAGTATGGCTACGCGCCAGAACTGCTGCAGGCCGTGGAAGACGTGAACGAGCGCCAGAAGGGCCATCTGTTCGAACTCATCCAGCGCCACTACGACCGTGGCGAAGACGAAGGCGTGCGTGGCAAGACCTTCGCCGTCTGGGGACTGTCGTTCAAGCCCAATACCGACGACATGCGCGAAGCGAGCAGCCGCCGGTTGCTCGCCGAACTGTGGCAGGCCGGCGCGCAGGTGCGCGCGTACGATCCCGAAGCACGCGACGAGGCCGCCCGCATCTTCGGCGAGCGTGATGACCTGGTGCTGTGCGATGACGCGCGCGTGGCGATCGACGGCGCCGACGCTCTGGTGGTGGTGACCGAGTGGAAGCAGTTCCGCAGCCCCGACTTCGCGCGCCTGCGCGAGACGCTGTCCGATGCGGTGATCTTCGACGGGCGCAACCTGTACGATCCCGGCGAAGTGGAAGCCGCCGGCATCGCTTATTACGGCATCGGGCGCGGGAGATCCGTACGTGCAGGCTGATCTTCCGCTGCAGGGCGACATGCTAGAACGTCGCCTGGTGGAGCTGGAAACCCGGCTGGCGTTCCAGGAGCATTCGCTCGGTGAAATGAGCGAAGCACTCGCGGATGCGCGTGCAGAGAACCAGCGCACCTCGCTGCTGCTGCGCCACATGGTGGAAGAATTGGGCAAGGTGCGTACCTCGCTGTTCGAGGATCCCGCCAACGAACCGCCGCCCCCGCATTATTGATACGCTTGGGGCACAGTAGTCCCCACGAACGACCGATGACCGATTCACTTCGCGACCAGTTGCTGGGCCTGGGCTTCAAGCCCGCGCCCAAACCCGAGCGCAAACCCGAGCGCCGCCCCGATCCGCGTCGCGATGCCCACAAGCCGGCAGGCAAGGGCGGTGCGCATCCGAAACCGGGGCAGGGCGGCAAGCCTCGTACGCCGCACGGCGCGAACAAGCCGAGGCGCAGCCAGGAAGACATCGACCTCGCCAAGGCCTACGCCATCCGCGCCCAGCGCGAGAAGGACGAGCGCATCGAAGCCGAGCGGGTGAAACAGGAAGAGGCACGTGTGCGCCGCGAGGCCAAGGCGAAGCTCGAAACCTTCCTCAAGGACAAGTCGCTGAACCATGCCGACGCCGACATCGCGCGGCATTTCCCCTATGGCGGCAAGATCAAGCGCATCTACGTCAACGCGGAACAGCTCAAGGCGCTGAACGCCGGTGAGCTCGGCGTGGTGCAGCAGAACGGGCGCTACCTGCTGGTGACCTCGGCGGTGCTCGCCGAAGCGGAATCCATCTTCGCGCCGGCCGTCGCGCTGAAGGTGGATCCTGATGCGCCGGCAGAAGCCGATCCCTACGCCGATCCGCAATACCAGGTGCCCGACGACCTGGTGTGGTGACGACGCCCACCCGGCCGCGGATCTGCCTGTTGCCGGGCCTCGATGGAACGGGCCGCCTCTACGCTCCGCTGATCGCCGCATTGGCCGACACCGCGGACATCGATGTGCTGGCGTACGACAGCACGTGTTTCGAAAGCTATGCCGCCTTGGCCGACATGCTGCAGCCCGCGGTCGAGCGTCACGACGATATCGTGCTGGTGGCGGAGTCCTTCGCCGGTCCCCTGGGAGTCCTGTTGGCGCACCGGCATCCACGGCGCGTCCGTGCGCTGGTGATGGCGGCGAGCTTCGTACGCTCGCCGCTGCCGTTCAGCCGTATCGGCGCGCTGCTCGTTCAGCGGATGCCGGCCGTCGCGCCGCCGCTGTTCGCGCTGGAGCACGTGCTCGCAGGCAGCGGCTTGCCGGCGCCGTTGCGCGCCGAGTTCGAGGCGATCATCGCCACCCTGCCGCGCGCCGTCCTGCGCCAGCGCGCCCTGGCGGCGCTGCGTGCGGATGTGACGAAGGAACTGGCGGCCCTGGAGATCCCGGTACTGTACCTGCAGGCCAGGCACGACCGGCTCATCTGGCCGAAGGCAGGGCGCGAAGTCATCCGCTTGTCCCGCAATGCCCGTCATGCGGTGATCGACGCACCGCACTTCCTTTTCCAGATGGCGCCGTTGCCGGCGGCGGCCGAAATTGCCCGGTGGCTGGACGGGCTGAGGGGGGCGCGCGTGGCTAGGCGGCTTCGCCGCTGATGCGCCACAGCTGGCCCGCGAGCAGGGCGCCGCACACGCCGCCGACGCCGGACGACAGGCCATAGAAGACGCCCTGTCCGTGGCCGTTCATGCGTCCGGGGAAGAAGCGCACGAGCAGTTGCATCGCGGCGGCGAAGAACGCGCCGAAGTTCAGCGCATGGGTCAGCTGGGCGAGCACCATCACCGGGGCGTTGTCGGGGAAGAGCGCGGTGACCAGCCAGCGCACCGAGGCGCTGAGCAGGGCCAGCAACAGCACGCGGCTGGCGTCCCAGCGCCGGAAGATGCGGCTGGAGAGGAAGAACACGCCGATCTCCGCCAGCACGCCGACGGTCCAGAGCACGCCCTGTGTCGCGGTCGGATAGCCGTGTTCGGAGAGGTAGATCGAGAAGAACGTGTAGAACGGGCCGAACGATATCTGGGTCAGGAACGCCGCGACGAAGAAGGCGATCACCTGCGGTTGCCGCAGCCGCGCGCGAAAACCGCCGTCCGCATCGTGTGCCGGCAGGCTCGGGTCGTGCGCGTACCGGTTCAGCAGGGCGGATCCCAGCACGCCCGCCAGCACCGGCAGCATCAGCCACGGCAGCGCGCCCACGCCGAGCCGCCGCTCGTCGATCAACCAGCCGAACGAGGCCACCACCACGATGAAGCCGATCGATCCCCATACACGGATCAGACCGTAGCGGTCACTGCGCGCACCGAGGTGCGACATCGTGATCGACTCGAACTGCGGCATTACCGCGTTGTAGGCGAAGCAGAAGCCCAGCATCACGGCGAACAGGCCGGCATGTTCGAGGGGCAGCAGGAACAGGGCGAAGCACCCTACCGCCAGTGCACAGCCCGCGTGCAGCCAACGGATGGGATGGACGGAACGCGCCGCCAGCGTGGTCCACAGGCTCGGCGACACGATGCGCGTGGCGTACCACAGGCTCATCAGTACGCTGATGGCGGCCACGCCGAGGCCGCGGGATTCGAGATAGAGGCTCCAGTACGGCGTGAAGGCGCCCAGCGCGGCGTAGTAGAAGAAATAGAAGCTGGACAGGCGCGCCGCCGGATACGGTGCCATCGCGGGAGGAGCGGGATTCATGTCAGCGTCGGTGCGGATTGCGTTCCAGGGTGGCGATCATGGTGCGTGCGTGGCGTCCGATGGGCCATCGGAGACCTGACGGCCCGCCTGCCAGACGGCATGGATGCGGCGTGTATTGAGGATGTCCTGCAGCGGGTCCGCATCCAGTACCACCAGGTCGGCGCGCAGGCCGTCCGCCACGCGGCCACGATCTTCGAGACGTTGCAGCCGTGCGGCTTCCCCGGTCGCCGTGGTGAGCGCCTGTGCCGGCGTGAACCCCGCCTGCGTCATCAGCTCCAGCTCGCGATGCTCGGCGAAGCCGATCACGCGCTGCGGCATGGCGCCGGAGTCCGTGCCGAAGCCGATGGCGACACCGGCTTCATGCAGGATGCGCAGGTTGCGCAGGTTCGTTTCCACCGCCTTGCGTGCGCCGGGAATGTTGGCGCCCGCCAGTTGCTGCGGTGCCCACTGCGGGTCGAGCCAGCGTGCCGCCACCTGGTCCGGCAGCGCGTTGCGCAGGAACGGCGTCTGCAGCCATGCGGGATGCTCGGCGTAGAGGTAGTTGGCTTCATCGATGTTGACCGTGGGGATGTACCACGTGCCCCGTGCCTTCATCGCCTGTACCAGCCCCGGTGCAACGGTTTCGTCGCGGATACCGTGCGCGATGATGTCCACACCGGCGTCCACCAGGCCGCCGGCCTGTGCCTGGTCGTGGATGTGCGCCGCCACGCGCAGGCCGTTGCGATGCGCCTCGTCGATGGCGGCCCGGTAGATCTCCGGTGTCATCATTGGAAAGCGGCCGCCCAGGTCGTCGACCCACAGCTTGATCAGGTCCACGCCGGCGTCCTTCTGCGCGCGTACCGCCTTGCGCGCCTCGTCAGCGGTGGCAGGTCGCGCGACCGGATCGTCGGACAGGCCCATGATCTGCGCCGGAGGCGCGCCGGCCACGGCGCCGATGCCGGCACCGGCGCCATACAGCTGCGCGCCGAGCGTGGGATCGTTCCGGACTTCGGCACGGATCGCGGCGAACGCCTCGCCGTTCATGCCGAGCGACGTCACCGTGGTCACGCCGTAGCGCTGGAACTGGCGCAGGTCGCGCACGACGATGTCGCGCGTGTAGAAACGGTCGCCGTGTTCCAGTCCTTGCGTGTTGCCGACGTGGGAGTGGTTGCTGACCATCCCGGGGATGACGTGCTTGCCGGTGTAGTCGATGCGGCGCGCCGTGCGTCGTTGTGTCTCGCTGGTCTTGCCGACCTGGAGGATGCGGTCGCCCTGCAGCACCACGTCGACGATGCCAAGATCCCGATGGCCATCGAAGACGCGCGCATTCTCCAGGATCACCGTATCGGACGCGGAGGCGGGCAGTGCGACCAGGCTGGCGACCAGGCCCAGCAGAAGCGTTCGGTGGCGCATGGCGTTTCCATCGGTGGGGGACGCCAGCTTAGTCCCCGTGCCATGGCACTGCCATCCTGCGAACGTCGCGGACCTACTCGGGGTCGTAGTCCAGGTTGGACGCCAGCCAGCGTTCCGCCTGCGCCAGGTCCACGCCCTTGCGCTTGGCGTAGTCCGCGGCCTGCTCCTTCGATACGCGGCCGACCACGAAGTACTGGCTCTGCGGATGGCTGAAGTAGTAGCCGGACACCGCCGCCGTGGGCAGCATCGCGAAGCTCTCCGTCAGCGACATGCCGGCGCGGGATCCCGCGTCGAGCAGACGGAACAGCGTGCCTTTCTCGCTGTGCTCCGGACAGGCCGGATAGCCGGGCGCGGGGCGGATGCCGACGTACTTCTCGGCGATCAATGCCTCGTTGTCGAGGGACTCTTCCGCCACGTAGCCCCAGTATTGCTTGCGCACGCGCTGGTGGAGGCGTTCCGCGAGCGCTTCGGCCAGACGGTCGGCCAGGGCCTTCAGCAGGATGGCGTTGTAGTCGTCGTGGTCGGCCTCGAAACGGGCCACGTGCGCGTCGATGCCGATGCCGGCGGTGACGGCGAACATGCCCATCCAGTCCTGCCTGCCGGAATCCTTCGGCGCGATGAAGTCCGCCAGGCAGAAATCCGGGCGCTCGACCGGCTTGTCGACCTGCTGGCGCAGGAAGTGCAGGCGCTCACTGCGCCCGTCGACCTGCAGCTCGACGTCGTCGCCGATGCTGTTGGCCGGCCACAGACCGAACACCGCCTTGGCGGTCAGCCACCTCTCCTCGACGATCTTCGCCAGCATCGCCCGCGCATCGCGGTAGAGCTCGCTGGCCTGGGGACCGACGACCTCGTCGGTCAGGATCGCCGGGTGCTTGCCGAACAGCTCCCAGGCGTTGAAGAACGGCGTCCAGTCGATGCAGTCGATCAACTCGGCGAGCGGATAGTCGTCAAAGACATGGATACCGGGCTGGCGCGGTACGGGCGGCACATAGTCGGCCCAGCCGCCATCGAACCGCTGGCCGCGCGCCTTTTCCAGTGAGACCAGCCGCTTGGCGTCGCCGCGGTTCTTGTGGCGTTCGCGGATCTCGGCGTAGTCGGCGTCGTTGGCGGCGACGAAGGCGGCGCGCATGTCGCGCGAGATCAGCGACTGGGCGACGCCGACGGCACGCGAGGCATCCTTCACCCACACCGTCGGCGCAGTGTAGTGCGGGTCGATCTTCAGCGCGGTGTGCGCGCGCGAGGTGGTCGCGCCGCCGATCAGCAGCGGCATCTCGAACCCCTGCCGCTGCATCTCGCGTGCCACGTGGGTCATTTCTTCCAGCGACGGCGTGATCAGGCCCGACAGGCCTATCAGGTCCGCATTCTCGGCGCGCGCCGTATCCAGGATTTTCTGCGTGGGCACCATCACGCCCAGGTCCACGACGTCGAAGTTGTTGCAGGCCAGCACCACGCCGACGATGTTCTTGCCGATGTCGTGCACGTCGCCCTTGACCGTGGCCATGACGATCTTGCCGTTCGACTTGCCTACGTCGCCGGTGCGCAGCTTTTCTTCCTCGATGAAGGGCAACAGGTAGGCCACGGCCTTCTTCATCACGCGGGCCGATTTCACTACCTGTGGCAGGAACATCTTGCCGGCGCCGAACAGGTCGCCCACCACGTTCATGCCGTCCATCAGCGGGCCTTCGATCACGTCCAGCGGGCGCGTCGCCTGCTGGCGGGCCTCCTCGGTGTCCTGGTCGACGAAGGCATCCATGCCGTGCACCAGCGCATGCGCCAGGCGTTCGCGTACCGGCTTCTCGCGCCATGCGAGGTTCTCGACCGGCGCTTCGCCCTTCTTGCCCTTGTAGCGGTCGGCGATCTCCAGCAGCCGTTCGGTGGAATCCTTGCGGCGGTTGAGGATGACGTCCTCAACGCGCTCCCGCAGGTCGGCGTCCAGATCGTCGTAGACCGGCAGACCGCCGGCATTGACGATGCCCATGTCCATGCCGGCCTGGATGGCGTGGTACAGGAACACGGAGTGGATCGCGGCGCGCACGGGCTCGTTGCCGCGGAACGAGAACGACACGTTCGACACGCCGCCCGATACATGGCAGTGCGGCAGCGTCTGCTTGATGATCCGCGTGGCCTCGATGAAGTCGACGGCGTAGTTGTCGTGCTCCTCGATGCCGGTGGCGACGGCGAAGATGTTCGGGTCGAAGATGATGTCTTCGGGCGGAAAGCCGACCTCGTCGATGAGGATGCGGTACGCACGCGTGCAGATCTCGACCTTGCGCGCGCAGGTATCCGCCTGGCCAGTTTCGTCGAAGGCCATGACCACCGCGGCCGCGCCATAGCGCAGGACCTTGCGGGCATGGTCGATGAACGCTTCTTCGCCTTCCTTCAGCGAGATCGAGTTGACCACGCCCTTGCCCTGCAGGCACTTCAGGCCGGCCTCGATCACGCTCCACTTGGACGAGTCGACCATCACCGGGATGCGGGCGATGTCGGGTTCGGACGCGATCAGGTTGAGGAAGCGGTCCATCGCCTTTTCGGAATCGATCAGGCCCTCGTCCATGTTGACGTCGAGGATCTGCGCGCCGCTGGCGACCTGCTGGCGCGCGACCTCGACGGCTTCCTCGTAGCGCTCTTCCTTGATCAGCTTGCGGAATTGCGCGCTGCCGGTGACGTTGGTGCGCTCGCCGACGTTGACGAACAACAGGTCCGGCGTGATGACCAGCGGCTCCAGCCCGGACAGGCGCGTGTGGCGCGTGGGCGTGCTCATGCGGCCTGCTCCAGGTTCGCCGGCAGCCTGCGTGGCGGGATGCCCGCGACGGCCTCGGCGATCGCCTTGATGTGCGGAGGCGTGGTGCCGCAGCAGCCGCCCACGAGGTTCAGCAGGCCGGACTGCGCGAACTCCTTCAGCGTGGCCGCCATCTCTTCGGGCGTCTCGTCGTACTCGCCGAAGGCATTGGGCAGGCCAGCGTTGGGATGCGCGCTGACGTAGGCGTCCGCGATCGTCGCCAGCGTCTCGACGTGTTCGCGCAGGTCCTTCGCGCCCAGTGCGCAGTTCAAGCCGATCGACAGCGGACGGCTGTGCGCGACCGAGGTGTAGAACGCTTCGGCGGTCTGGCCCGACAGCGTGCGGCCGGAGGCATCGGTGATCGTGCCGGAGATCATGACCGGCAGTCGTCCGCCTCGCGCATCGAAGACCTCCTCGATCGCATACAGCGCCGCCTTGGCGTTGAGCGTGTCGAAGATGGTCTCGACCATCAGCGTGTCGGCGCCGCCGTCGATCAGACCCTCGATGGCCTCCCGGTACGTGGCCCGCAGCTCGTCGAAGTTGGTGTTTCGATAGCCCGGATCGTTGACGTCGGGACTGATCGAGGCGGTGCGGCTGGTTGGCCCCAGCACGCCGATGACGAAGCGGGGTTTGTCCGGTGTCCCGGCTTCGGCGATGTCGCAGCAGTCGCGCGCAACGCGTGCCCCGGCCTTGTTCAGTTCGTACACCAGGTGTTCGAGGTGATAGTCCGCCTGGCTGATCGAGGTGGCATTGAAGGTATTGGTTTCGATCAGGTCGGCGCCCGCATCCAGGTAGGCGCTGTGCACACCGGCGATGACCTCCGGCTTGGTCAACAGCAGCAGATCGTTGTTGCCCTTGAGGTCGTGGTCGCAGCCGGGGCCGTGTTCGTGCGTGTGCTCGGCATCGCAGCCGTCGATGAAGCGCTGGCCGCGGTAGTCCGATTCCTGCAGGCCGTGGCGCTGGATCATCGTGCCCATGGCGCCGTCGATGATCAGGATGCGTTGCTCCAGTGCGTCGGCGAGCAGCCTGGCGCGTGCCGGGTTGAGCCAGGGGAGCGTCTTCATGGCTTCACCGCCGTCAGCGAAAGGACTTCGAAGTGGGGAGGCCGGCGCTCGCGGGTAACCGTCTCGGCGTTGGCGATGTCCAGCCCCGCCTTCTCGGCGAACTTGCGCAGTTCCTTCTCCGAGAAGCCGAGGTTCACATGGCCATAGGCGTCCACGACCGACTTGTGCTCGTGCTTACCCAGGCTGCTGAGCAGCAGGCGCCCGCCGCGACGCAGGACGCGTGCCGCCTCCGCGACGGCCTGGGCAGGCTTGGCGGAATAGGTGAGCGCATGCATCAGCACGACCAGGTCGAAGCTGCCGTCCTTGAAGGGCAACGCATGCATGTCGCCTTCGCGGACTTCCACGTTGGGGAAACGGCGCAGGCGCTCGCCGGCCGCCGCGACCACGCGCGTGCTGGTGTCGATGCAGACGTAGCGCTTGGCATGGGGCGAGAGCAGTTCGGCGAGCACGCCGTCGCCGGAGGCGATGTCGAGCACGTCGCCGGTTTCCAGCAAGGGCAGGGCAGTTCGGGCCAGCGCTTCCCAGGTGCGTCCCGGTGAATAGTGGCGCTCCATGTCGCCGGCGACGCTGTCGGCCCAGTTCTGATCCGCCGCACGGTTGGCCAGCACGGCCGCGACGCGTTCGGCATCCTGCCGCAGCAGTGGGTCGTCGCTGCCATCGCGCAGGCTGCGCCACAGCTCGCGCTGCACGGAGTCCAGATTGTCCTCGTCGAAGCGGTAGTACGCCGAGACGCCCGCGCGCCGGTCGCGGGCCAGGCCGGCTTCCTTGAGCTTGGCCAGGTGCGTCGATACGCGCGGCTGCGCCAGCTGGGTGATCGCCGACAGTTCGGCAACCGTCAGCTCCTCGCGCGCCAGCAGCGCCAGCAGGCGCACACGGGTGGCGTCGGCGAACACTTTCAGCCGGGTCGACCAGGCCTCCAGATCCATAAATATCTTCCTATCGCGATATAGAGATATTTTGAAGACTGGACCCGGCCGCGGTCAACCCATGGCATACGCCCGCGGATGGTCGCGGGTTACAATTGGTATCTAACAAGCCAGTCGAGGGTACCCGTGGATTTCGCATTCACAGAAGAGCAGTTGATGATCCAGGACGTCGCACGCCGGATCGCGCAGGAGAAGATCGGCCCGAGCGCCGAACACCACGACCGTAACGGCGAGTTTCCGCTGGAGAACATCCGCCTGCTGGGCGAGAACGGGCTGATGGGCATCGAGGTGCCGGCCGAATACGGTGGCGCAGGCATGGATCCCATCGCCTACGTGCTGGCCATGATCGAGATCGCCGCCGCGGACGCCGCCCACTCCACCATCGTGTCGGTGAACAACTCGCTGTTCTGCAACGGCATCCTCAAGTTCGGCACCGAAGAACAGAAGCAGCTCTACGTGCGTGCCATCGCCGAGGGGCGCGAGATCGGTGCGTTCGCCCTGACTGAACCACAGTCGGGTTCCGACGCCACCGCGATGCGCTGCCGCGCCGTGAAGCAGGCCGACGGCAGCTTCATCATCAACGGCAAGAAGAGCTGGATCACCTCCGGCCCGGTCGCCAGGTACATCGTGCTGTTCGCGATGAGCGAGCCGGACAAGGGCGCGCGCGGCATCACCGCCTTCATGATCGATACCGAGAAGGCCGGCTTCCACCGCGGCAAGACCGAGCCGAAGCTGGGCATCCGTGCCTCGGCCACCTGCGAGATCGAGTTCACCGATTACGTGGCCCCTGCCGAGGACGTGCTGGGCAGCGAAGGCGAGGGGTTCAAGATTGCCATGAGCGTGCTGGACGCCGGCCGCATCGGCATCGCCTCGCAGGCCATCGGCATCGCCCGCGCCGCCTACGAGGCGACCATCGCCTACGTGAAGGAGCGCAAGGCGTTCGGTGCGCCGATCGGTACGTTCCAGATGACCCAGGCCAAGATCGCCGACATGAAATGCAAGCTGGACGCGGCCACGCTGCTGACCCTGCGTGCCGCGTGGGTGAAGGGCCAGGACCAGCGTTTCAGCAACGAGGCGGCCATCGCCAAGCTGACCGCCTCGGAAGCGGCCATGTGGATCGCCCACCAGGCGCTGCAGATCCACGGCGGCATGGGGTACTCGAAGGAAATGCCGATCGAGCGCTACTTCCGTGACGCCAAGATCACCGAGATCTACGAGGGCACCAGCGAGATCCAGCGCCTGGTCATCGCCCGCAACGAGACCGGCCTGCGCTGAGTCCGCTGCCATGCCGAGGAAGAACGCCGCCGCGAGGCGGCGTTTTTCGTTCCGGGACACCGGTATCCCGACCCCCGTCTTTGGTCATGGGACCGCAGGGGCGGCGGTCCGCTAGAGTGGCCCGATGCGGGGGTTCGTCCCCCGTTTTCCTCCTGGAGACCCCGATGCGCAAAACCCTGATCGTCTGTGCCCTCACGCTGGCCCTGGCCGCCTGCGACAAGGGCAACGCCCCCGCCAGCGCGGCCGCCGATGCCGTGGCCCCGGTGGCGTCCGCCGCCGATATCGCCGCCGAGAGCAAGCGGTTGAACGAGTGGTTCGAGAAGAAGTACGAGGAGCAGCTGAAGTTCAGCCCCATCCAGCTGACCTTCCAGGGCCGCAAGGACCTGTACGACCAGGTGGACGACATGTCCGAGCAGGCGCAGCGCGACCAGGTCGCGTGGCAGCAGGCCAGCGTCGAGGAAATGGAGAAGACGTTCGCCTACGCCAAGCTCGACGACGAGACCAAGTTCTCGTACGACCTGTGGAAGCTGCAGTACGAGAACGCGCGCGACGGTCTGCCGTTCCTGCAGGATGGCTATGCGTTCGACCAGATGAACGGCGCGCAGGGCTTCTGGCCGACCTTCCTGATCAGCTTCCACAAGGTCGACGAGGAGTCGGACTACACCGCCTACATCGCCCGCCTCAAGGCGACCCAGCGTGCGTTCGACCAGTTGCTGGAGCGCGCCCGCGCGTCGGCCGGGCAGGGCATCCGTCCGCCCAAGTTCGCCTATGAAGGCGTGATCGACCAGGCGAAGAAGGTCGTCGCCGGTGCGCCGTTCTCGGCGGGCAAGGATTCGGCGATCTGGGCCGACGCCCAGGCCAAGGCCGATGCGCTGGTGAAAGCGGGCAAAATCGACGCCGCCCGCGCCACCGCGCTGAAGGACGAAGCGCGCAAGGCGCTGCTCGAGCAGTTCAAGCCCGCCTACGACGGCGTGATCGCGTGGAGCGAGGAAGAGCTGCCGAAGGCCGCCGTCAATGCGACGGGCGTGGGCGCCACCCACAAGAACGGCAAGGCGTACTACGAGTACCAGCTGCGCCAGATGACCACCACCGGCATGACGGCCGAGGAGATCCATGCGCTGGGGCTGAAGGAAGTCGAGCGCATCAAGGGAGAGATGACCGCGCTGAAGGACAAGGTCGGCTTCAAGGGCGACCTGGATGCGTTCTTCACCTTCATCGACACCGACAAGCAGTTCAAGTACCCCAACACCGACGCCGGCCGCCAGGCCTACATCGACGACGCCACACGCGCCATCGACAACATCAAGAAGGTGCTGCCCGAGTACTTCGGCCTGTTGCCGAAGGCCGACCTGGTGGTCAAGCGCGTCGAACCGTTCCGCGAGCAGGACGGCGCCGCGCAGCACTACTTCCCGGGTACGCCGGATGGTGCGCGCCCGGGCGTGTACTACGCGCACCTGTCGGACATGAACGCCATGCCGAAGCCGGAGCTGGAGGTCATCGCATACCACGAGGGCCTGCCGGGCCACCACATGCAGATCTCGATTGCGCAGGAGCTGACCGGCGTGCCGAAGTTCCGCACGCAGTACGGCGTGACCGCGTATGCGGAAGGCTGGGGCCTGTATTCGGAATGGCTGGCGAAGGAAATGCCCGGCACCTACCAGGACCCGTACTCCGAGTTCGGTCGACTGAGTTCGGAAATGTGGCGCGCGATCCGCCTGGTGGTGGATACCGGCCTGCATGCCAAGGGGTGGACCGAACAGCAGGCGGTGGAGTACTTCGACGACAACAGCGCCGTGCCGCGTGCGGCGATCGAGTCGGAGATCAAGCGCTACCTGATCATGCCGGGCCAGGCCACGGCCTACAAGATCGGCATGATCAAGATCCAGGAGCTGCGCAAGAAGGCCGAGACCGAACTGGGCGACAAGTTCGACATCAAGGGCTTCCACGACACTGTGCTGGGCGGCGGCGCACTGCCGCTGACCCTGCTCGAGCGTCGCGTCGACCAATGGATCGCGAAGGAGAAGGCCAAGCAGGCCTGATTCCCCAACGCCGCTTGGTACCAGGAACCCCGGCCTTGCGCCGGGGTTCTTCTTTTGCGGCTTAGTGCGCCGTCGTCACCCGTTCGAGGTTGGCGGGCAGCCATGCGTCCAGCGCGGTCGGCGACTGGCCGGTCAGCTGGACGTAGTCGTCTGTGACTTCACCGAGATCGCCGGCGGCGGTCGCAACGTCGAACGACGCGAACACGTCGGCGAGGACCGGCGGAAAACCGTGCGCGCGCAGCCCTTCGACCTGCTGTGCCGGCGTGATGTCGACCACCGACAGCGGCTTGCCGGTCAGGGTGGACACGCGCGCCGCGATGTCGCGTGCGCTGTAAGCCTGCGCGCCGGTGAGGGTCAGGGTGCGGTTCGTCGTGTTGCCGGACGCCAGTGCGACCGCGGCGGCACGGGCCAGGTCGTCGCGGGCGATGTAGGCGATGCGTCCGTCCCCGGATGCGCTGGCCCATTCGCCGGACGCCAGCGCACCCGGCAGCGTGTAGGCCAGGTTCTCGAAGTACCAGGCGTTGCGCAGCACGGTCCACGTGAGCGGCGAGGTGGACAGCGCCCGTTCCGTGCCCAAGTGGTCCGGTGCGAAGGACACGTGCGAGGTATCGGCGGATGGCAGCGAGGTGTAGACGACATGCGGCACACCGGCCTCGACCGCGGCCTGCACGGCGGCGCGATGCTGGGCCAGCCGCTTGCCGGGTTCTATCAGCGCGTCGGTGCTGACCAGCAGCAGGCGGTCGGCACCCGCAAACGCGGCCGCCAGCGTGTCGGGCTGATCGAAGTCAGCAGCCCGGACGGTGACGCCACGCGCGGCGAGATCCGCCAGCGCGTCCGGGTTGCGGGAGGTGGCGATGAGGCGCTCCGCCGGGAACTGCAGGGTGTCCAGCAGGTGGCGGACGACGGCGCCCCCCAACTGTCCGGAGGCGCCGGTGACCAGCAGGGTGGGGAGAGGGGTGTCCATGGTGGCTCCTGTTTGGTAACGGAAAAGATGTTGGTTACCTTATGGTAGTAATGGCTGCCGCGCCCGCAAGCAGGGAGCCTCGAGTAACCCGGTTACCGCACGGTAACCATGCTCCTCTGGACATCACCATGACGCTGCATCGCCAATCCCTGATCCTCACCGAGAACTGCCCGATCCGCGACGTGCTGGACCGCCTGGGCGACCGCTGGACCGTGCTGGTGCTGCATGAACTGGTCACCGGCACCTTGCGTTTCACCGAACTGCGCAAGCGCATCGCGGACATCTCTCCCCGGATGCTGGCGCAGACGTTGCGGCAACTGGAGCAGGACGGCCTGGTGCGGCGCGAGGTGTTCCCGACCGTGCCGCCCCGCGTGGACTACACGTTGACGTCGCTGGGTCTGTCGTTCTTCGAGCGCGTGGAAATGCTGGCCCAGTGGGCTGCGGATCATCACGATGAAGTCCGCGCCGCGCGCAAGGCCTACGTGGCACCGGCCGCCAACGCGCCAAAATGATCGGCAAAGAAAAAGCCCCGGCATGGCCGGGGCTTGGGGTTTCCACCTTGCCGCTCAGCGTCCGTGCGCGGGTTCGCCATCCTCTGCAGGCGCGACATCACCCGCCTCCTTGCGGTCATGCGCATGGTCGCGTGCCAGGTAGAGGTAGAACGCCGGCAGCACGAACAGCGTGAACATGGTGCCGATGGTCATGCCCGAGGCGATCACTACGCCCATCGAGAAGCGCGATGCCGCACCCGGGCCACTGGCGATCAGCAGCGGGATCATCGCGAACACCAGCGCGGCGGTCGTCATCAGCACGGGGCGCAGGCGGATCGCGGCGGCTTCCTCGATCGCTTCACGCTTGGACAGGCCGCGCTCCATCTGCAGCTTGTTGGCGAACTCCACGATCAGGATGCCGTGCTTGGAGATCACGCCGACCAGCGTGACCAGGCCTACCTGGGTGTAGATGTTGATGCTCATGCCCGGGAAGGCTTCGATGCCCGAGAACTGGAGCACCTGCGACACCAGGGACAGGACATTCAGCGTCAACAGGGCGCCACAGATCGCCATCGGCACGGTCAGCAGCATGATCAGCGCGTCGCGGAAGCTCTCGAACTGTGCCGCCAACACCAGGAAGATCACGATCAGCGCCAGCGCCAGCGTGACCAGCATCGCCGCGCCTTCCTGCTTGAACTGGCGCGACTCGCCGGCGTAATCGACCGAATAGCCCTGCGGCAGCACCTCCTTCGCCGCCTGGTCGAGGATCGCCAGCGCTTCACCCTTGGTGACGCCTGGACGGGGCGCGAAGGTGATGGCCACGGCGTTGAGCTGCTGGAACCGCTTCAGCGATTGCGGCTGCGCACTTTCCTTCAGCGTCACCAGGGTCGACAGCGGGATCAGCTGGCCGTCGCGGGTACGCGTGTAGTAGTTCTCCAGGTCGCTGGCGTTGAGGCGATCGCTGCGCTGCACCTGCGGGATCACCAGGTACGAGCGGTTCTGCATGGCGAAACGGTTGATGTAACCCCCCGACAGCATGGCGGCCATGTCGGCGGCCAGCGTCCGCATGTCGATGCCGAGGGTGGCGGCCTTCTCGCGGTCGATGTTGACCTCGATGCGCGGCTTGTCGATCTTCAGGTCCTTGTCCAGGAAGATGAAGCGCTTGCTCTTCCGCGCCTTCATCAGGATCTGGTCGGCCAGTTCGGCCAACTGGCTCAACTCGCCCACGCCGCCGACGACGAACTCGCCGCCGCCGCCGTCGCCACCGGCGCTCGGCAGCGAAGGCGGTACCAGCGCGAAGATGTTCAGACCGCTGACCTGGCCCATCTTCGGCTGCAGTTCCTGCTGCAGCACCGCGTTGGTCGAACGGTCGCGTTCGCTCCACGGCTTCAGTACGAAGCCAGCCATCGCACTGGGGCTGGCGCCGCCGCCGCTGCCACCAAAGCCGCCATTGAACAGGAAGTAGTCCTGCACTTCCGGCACGCCCTTGGCGATTGCGGTGACCTCTTCGGTGTAGCGTTCCACGTAGTCCAGCGTGGAGTAGGGATCGGCGCTGGCGACGGAGAAGATGAAACCCTCGTCCTCCAGCGGTGCCGGTTCCTTCGGCGCGGACATGTACAGGAACGCGCACGACACCAGCACGAGGATGCCGAACACGCCGACGACCGATTTGGTTTCCATCGTCCCGTGCAGGCGGCGCTGGTAGCCCGCATTGAGCTTCTCGAAGCGCTCGTCCAGCCACTTTTCCAGCTTGCCCTTGCCGCCGTCGCTATGCGGCTTGAGGATCTTGGCGCACATCATCGGCGTCAGCGTCAGCGCGATCACGCCCGACAGCAGCACCGAACCGGCGAGGGTGAAGGCGAACTCGGTGAACAGCACGCCGGTCATGCCGCCCTGGAAGCCGATGGGCAGGTAGACGGCCACCAGGGTGGTGGTCATGGCGACCACCGGCCACGCCAGTTCGCGCGCACCGCGGATCGCCGCGTCGTGTGGCGACATGCCTTCCTCGATATGCCGGTGGATGTTCTCCAGCACGATGATGGCGTCGTCCACCACGATGCCGATCGCCAGCACCATCGCCAGCAGGGTCAGCAGGTTGATGGTGAAGCCCATCAGCAGCATCAGGAACAGCGCGCCCACCAGCGACAGCGGCACCGTCACCGCCGGGATCAGCACGCTGCGCAGCGAACCGAGGAACAGGAAGATCACCACGATCACGATGACCACGGCTTCCACAATGGTGCTGACCACCTCGTCGATGGCGTCCTGGATCTGCTCGGTGCTGTCGTAGGGAATCGTGGCCTTGATGCCTTCCGGCAGCTGCGGGACGATCTCGCCGTCCCACATCGCGCGGACCTTCTTGATGACGTCCAGCGAGTTGGCGTCCGGGGCCACGAAGATGCCCATGAACGTCGCGGCTTCGCCGTTGATGCGCACCGACGTGCCGTAACTTTCCGAACCCAGCTGCACATCGGCCACGTCGCCAAGGCGGACGATGGCGCCGTTCTGTTCGCGGATGATCAACTGGCGGAACTCGTCGGCGCTGCGCAGGTCGGTGCGCGCCGTCATGTCGATGGCGACCATCTGACCCTTGGTCGAACCCACCGCCGCCAGTACGTTGTTGGACGAAAGCGCGGTCGACACATCGCTGGCCGTCACCCGCAGGGCCGTCATCCGGTCCGGCTTCAGCCAGACGCGCATCGCGAAGGTACCGGCGCCGAGGATGTCGGCACGCTGCACGCCGGACACCGTGACCAGCTTGGGCTGCACCACGCGGGTCAGGTAGTCGGTGATCTGGTTGTTGTCCAGGGTATCGCTGGCGAACGACACGTACATCGCCGCGATCTGCTGGCCCTGCTGCAGGTCGATCACCGGGGCCTGGGACTCGGGCGGCAACTGGCCGCGCATCTTGTTGACCTTGGCGGCGATCTGCGTGAGCGCCTCGTTCGCATCCTGATCCAGCTGGATGTACGCCTGGATGATGCTGATGCCTGCGGAACTGGTCGAGGTCAGGTACTCGATGCCCTCCGCACTGGCGATCTCGCGTTCCAGCGGCGTGGTGATGAAGCCCTGGATCAGGTCGGCGTCCGCACCGTAGTACGTAGTGCTGATGTTGACGACGGCATTGCGCAGTTCGGGGTACTGCCGCACGTTCAATTCGGTGAACGAGCGCAGGCCGAACAGCAGGATGAAGAGGCTGACGACGATCGCCAGCACCGGTTTGTTGATGAAGATGTCAGTGAATTTCATGCCGTCGCTCCGTCAACGGTTTTCGGGCTTGGGCTGGGCCTCGGTCACCGGCTGCACCTTGTTGTTGATCGTCACCTCGGCATCGTTGCGCAGCTTCAGCAGGCCGCTGGTGGCGACGCGCTCGCCGGGTTTCAGGCCTTCGGTGACCGCGATGAGGTCGCCACGGGTGGCGCCGGTCTTCACGAAACGCTGGCGCACGATCAGCTTCTTGCCGGTCAGGGCGTTGCCCTGCATGTCCTTCTCGCCCTCGGCGCGCTGGACTTCCTGGATCACGTACACCGCGTTGCCGTACGGGTTGAAGCTGATCGCCGTCTGCGGCACCACCACGACCTTGCGCGCGTCCCCGGTGTCGAAGCCGACGTGGGCGAACGCGCCGGGACGCAGGTTGTATTCGCCGTTGGCCAGCGTCGCCTGCACCTTGAAGTTTCGCGTGGCCGGGTCGACCTGCGGCTCCACCGCGGTGACTTCGCCTTCGAATACCCGGCCGGGCAGGGCATCGACGGTCGCGCGGATCTTCGCCCCCGGCAGTACCTGGCCCACGCGCTGCTCGGGCAGGGCGAAGTCGAGGTAGATCGGGTCCAGCGACTGCAGGCTGACGATGGGGTCGCCCGGATTGAGGTACTGGCCCAGGTTGACCTTGCGGATGCCCAGCACGCCGTCGAACGGTGCGCGGATGGTCTTCTGCGCGATCAGGGCGCGCTGCGCCTCCACCTGCGCCAGCGAGGTGGCCGCCACCGTGGAGCGCTCCTCGGCTTCGGCCTGCGACACCAGCTTGTCGCGCGCCAGTGCCTGCCAGCGGTCGCGTTGCACCGACGCCAGCCTGGACGAGGCTTCCAGTGATTTCAGTACGGCCAGCTCGTTGGCGGTGTTGAGTTGCGCGAGCACGGTGCCGGCCTTGACCGGCTTGCCGACATCGATGGACAGGCTGCGCACCACGCCGCCGGCCTCGGTGGTGACCTCGGTGCCGTTGATCGCCACGAACGTACCGACGGCCTGTTGCGCGTCGATCCATTCTTGCTGCTTGGCGGTCCAGTCGGTGACGGCCGCCGCGGGCTGCGGCATGTTGTCGAAGAACTCGTTCGTCTTGGCGCTGAATCCTCCTTTGACAATGAACACGCCGCCAAACACGACGGCGACACCTATCAGCATCAGGATCATGCGCAAGGCGGTGGAGGGCTTTTTCCGTGCGAGGGGGTCTTTCCGTGTCATGGTCGGGTCGTCTTCAATGCGGGGATTCGGGAGAGCGGCGAGCGGGCGGCGGCAGGCTCGACACGATGGCGCACGGGATTATCAGGGTTTGAGACGCATGCCAGAAGTGGGTTTCGGCCCTTGCGCGGACGTGAAGTCGGTGCGCACTCGGCAATCCGGATGCGAGCTATGGCGAAACGGCTGTTACGTGAAAGACCGCTGCCCCTGACCCATAACGGAACAGCCCCGGCACTACCGGGGCTGTTCGAGTGGACCTGATCTTCGCGGAATCAGCGCGAAGCCGGATTCTCCTGCTCCAGCAGGTATTCCTTCGACGGCTCGTCCATCTTGTCGCCCAGTAGGCGCCGGACGGCCACGAAGAAGACCGGGATCAGCAGCAGGCCGAGGAACGTGGCGAACACCATGCCGCCGATGACGCCCGTGCCGATGGCGTGACGGGCGTTGGCACCCGCGCCGGTGGAGATGGCCATCGGCAGCACGCCCATGATGAAGGCGAACGAGGTCATCAGGATCGGGCGGAAACGCAGGTGCGCCGCCGAGATCACCGCATCGCGCAGGGTCCTGCCCTGCTTGCGCTCCATCACCGCGAACTCGACGATCAGGATCGCGTTCTTCGCGGCCAGGCCGATGATGGTGATCAGGCCGATCTTGAAGAACAGGTCGTTCGACAGCCCGCGCATCATGGTGAAGGCCAGGGCGCCGAGGGCACCCAGCGGCACCACCAGCAACACGGCCACCGGGATGGACCAGCTCTCGTACAGCGCAGCCAGGCAGAGGAACACCACCACGATCGACAGCACCATCAGCAGCGTGGCGCTGTTGCCGGCCAGGATCTCCTGGTACGACATGCCGCTCCAGTCGTAGCCGAAGCCCTGCGGCAACTGGTCGGTGACGATGTTCTCCATCGTCGTCATCGCCTGGCCGGACGAACTGCCGGGCGCGGCCGAGCCGTTGATGTTGACGGCCGAGTAGCCGTTGTAGCGCGACAGCGACGGCGGCACCGACGCCCAGTCGGATTGCACGATGTTGGACAACGGGATCATCGCGCGGCCACCGTTGGCCTCGGTCTGCTGGCTGCTGGGCGTGAAGATGCGCGAGAGCGACTCCGCACCGGTGCGGTACGGCGCGTCGGCACGCATGTTCACGCGCTTGATGCGGCCTTCGTAGAAGAAGTCGTTGACGTACACCGGCGCCAGCATCAGCTGGATGCCGTTGTAGATATCGCTCACGGACAGGCCCATCGTCCGCGCCTGCACGCGATCCACGTGCAACTGCAGCTGCGGAGCGTTTTCCAGCGTATTCGGGCGCACGCCCATCAGGCTCTGGTCCTGCGATGCGGCACCGAGCAACTGGTTGCGCGCCGCCATCAACGCCTGCTCACCCAGGCCCGCACGATCCTGCAGCCACATGTCGAAGCCGCCGAACTGGCCCAGGCCCTGGATGGTCGGCAGGTTCACCACGAAGATCTGTGCGCCCTTGATGCCCAACATCCGCTGGTTCGCCTGCTGGATGAACTCGGGTACGGTCACGTCGCGCTCGTCCCAGTTCTTGAGCCGGATGAACGCCATGCCGACGTTCTCGCCCTGCCCGAGGAAGCTGAAGCCGGCGATTTCCATCACGCCATCGAAGCCGTCCATCTGCTGCAAGGTGCCGCGGATCTGGGTGAAGACCTGCTTGGTCTTCGCCAGCGAGTTGCCGGGCGGCAACTGCACGATGGCCAGCGCGTAGCCCTGGTCTTCCTCGGGCACGAAGCTGCTGGGCAGGCGGGTGAACATGAAGCCGGCCAGCACGGTCAACAGGGCGAACACGATCATCCAGCGCGGCGCATGCTTGATGGCCGAACCGATGTGGCCCACGTAGGTCTTCTCGACCTTGCCGTAGTACTTCTCGAACGTACGGAAGACGATGTTCTTCTTCTCGTGGCTGTCGTGCTCGTGCTGCTTCAGGAATGTCGCGCACAGCGCCGGCGTGAAGCCCAGCGCCAGGAACGCCGAGAAGGCCATCGAGATGGCGATGGTCAGGGCGAACTGCTTGTAGATCTCGCCCGACGCGCCGCCCTGCAGCGCGGACGGAATGAACACCGCCGCCAGCACCACGGTGATCGCGATGACGGCGCCGGTGATCTGGCCCATCGCCTTGATCGTCGCTTCGCGTGGCGGCAGTTTTTCCTCTGCCATGATGCGCTCGACGTTCTCGATCACGACGATGGCGTCGTCGACCACGATGCCGATGGCGAGCACCAGCGCGAACATCGTCAGCTGGTTGATGGTGAAGCCGATCAGGCTCAGGCCCCAGAACGTGCCCAGCAGGGCAACGGGGATGACCAGCGTGGGGATGATGGTGGCGCGGAAGTTCTGCAGGAACACCAGCATCACCAGGAACACCAGGATCACCGCTTCGATCAGCGTCTTGACCACTTCCTTGATCGAGATCTTGACGAAGGTGGTGGTGTCGTACGGCGAGAACCAGCTGACGCCCTGCGGGAAGCTGGGCTGCAACTCGTCCATCTTCGCGCGCACGGCCTCGGCGACGTTCAGCGCGTTGGCGCCGGGCAGCAACTGGATGGCGAACGCGCCGACCGGTTTGCCGTTGAACTGGGTATCGAAGCCGAAGTTCTGCGCGCCGAACTCCACCCGTGCGACGTCCTTCAAGCGCACGGTCGAACCGTCATTGTTGGCGCGCAGGATGATCTGCTCGAACTGCTCGGGCGACGTGAAGCGGCCTTCCGCCGACACGGTGGCGGTGAACGCCTGGCCTTCGGGTGCCGGGTCGGAACCCACGGAACCCGCGGCGAACTGCACGTTCTGTCCACGCACGGCGGCCAGCACCTCCGTGGCCGACAGGTTGTAGCCCTGCAGCTTGCCGGGATCCAGCCACAGGTTCATGGCGTACTCGGAGCCGAAGTGCTGCGTGCTGCCAACGCCGGGAACGCGCGAGATCTGGTCGAGGATGCGCGAGGCGACGATGTCGTTGAGGCGGTTGCGGTCGATGCTGGGGTTGTCCGACTGCAGGCCCACCACCATCAGGAAGCCGGCGTTGGCCTTGGCGACCACCACGCCCTGCGCGGTGACTTCACTGGGCAGGCGCGGCGTCGCCAGCGACACCTTGTTCTGCACCTGCACCTGCGCGATGTCCGCATCGGTGCCGGTCTGGAAGGTGAGGGTGATCGAGGCTCGGCCGGACGAACTGGAGCTGGAACTGAAGTACAGCAGGTTGTCGATGCCGGTGAGCTGCTGCTCGATGACCTGCGTCACCGAGCGCTCGGTGGTTTCGGCGCTGGCGCCGGGGTAGGTCGCGCTGACCGTCACCTGCGGCGGCGCGATGGAGGGATAGGACTCGACGCCGAGGTTGAGGATCGCGATCACGCCAGCCAGCGAGATCAGGATCGATACGACCCAGGCGAAGATCGGGTGGTTGATGAAGAACTTGGGCATGGGGGCGGGTCCTTCTTACTCGGCCTTGCCTTGCACCGGCTTGGCCTGGGCGGCCTTGGCCGCGGCGGCCTGCTCGGCGGTGATGCCCTTGGCGGGTGCGCCTTCCTTGACTTTCTGCAGGCCTTCGACGATCACCTGGTCGCCGGCGGCCAAGCCGTCGGTGATCAGCCAGTTGGCACCGATCGCCTGCTGCGTCACCACGTTCTTGCGGGCGACGTTGCCATCCTTGCCGACGATCATCGCGTAGGCGCTGACGGTGTCGCGCTGGATGGCGCCCTGCGGCAGCAGGAACGCACCCTTCTGCTCGCCCAGCGTCGCGCGCAGGGTGACGAAGGTGCCTGGCAGCAGCGTGCGTTTGTCGTTCGGCACGGTGGCGCGCAGCGACACGCTGCCGGTGGCCGGGTCGACGACGGTATCGGAGAAGTCCAGCGTGCCGGCCTGGTCGATCACCTGACCGTTCGGCAGCACGATCTGCACGGTGCGCTGGCCGGCACCCGCCAGTTCGACCTTGCCTTCGCCCTGCGCCTGCTGGATCGACTGCAGCTCGCTGGAGCTCATCGAGAAGTTGGCGTACAGCGGATCGATCTGGTCGATGGTGGTCAACAGCGTGGCATCGCCCTGGCCCACCAGCGCGCCTTCGGTGACCTGCTGCTTGCCGGCGCGGCCGGAGATCGGCGCGGTGACCGAGGCATAGCCCAGGTTGATGCGGGCGGTCTCGACGTTGGCACGGGCCTGCTGCACGGCGGCGGCGGCGCTGCGCTCGGCGGCTTCGGCGTTGTCCAGGTCGGACCGGGACACGAACTTCTGCGGCGCCAGCTGGCGCGCGCGGTCGGCCGAGACCTTCGCGTTCGCGTAGGTGGCCTGCGCCGATGCCAGGTTCGCCTGCGCGGCACTCAGCGAGGCCTGCAGCGGGGCGGGATCGATCAGGAACAGCGTCTGGCCTTCCTTGACGTCGCTGCCTTCCTGGTAGACGCGCTTCTGCACCACGCCGGGCACGCGCGCGCGTACGTCGGAACTGCGGATGGGCGAGAGGCGGCCCACCAGGTCGCGCTGCAGCGGCACGTTCTGGGGCGTGGCGCTCATCACCACCACTTCGGGCGGCGGCATCTGCTGCTGCTCGGGCTTGCTGCAGGCCGCGAGGGCCGCCAGCAGCGCGCTGGCCAGTACGAGGGAACGGATGGGGGACGTCATGGGGAAACTCCGTTTCTTTTTCTTGAAGACGTGGAAGAGGGAAGCGATGAGCGGATGCTGCGGCCGGCGGGTGCAGGCGGCGTCATGTCGTGATCCGGGAGGGGGGCGAATGCCCGCAGGAAGGCGTCCACTGCGAACTCGGCCCAGCGGTGGCGTGCACGGTCGCCTGCGCGGTGACCTACGCCGAAACGCTGCCGGTCGAAATCCATTCCCACGATCATGCTGAGCAGCAGCTCCGCGGCGTAGTGCGGATCGTCATGCCTCAACCTGTCCTGGTCCATCGCATGCTGCAGCCAGGTGGCGAGGCGCTGGACGAGAGTATCGCAAGCCTGACGGTAGAGATCGCGTGCTTCGTCGGGAAACTGGTGCGCTTCTGCGGTGAGCAGGCGGCTGGTGGAGACGACCGCAGGGTCGCACAGATGCCTGAGGTGCTCCGTGGCGAAGGCGAGCAATGCGGCACGGGGATCCTCCGCCATCGGTGACAGGCGGACGGTGGCCAGGTCCTGGTGTTCGGCGATCACGCTGCGCAGCAGTTCCTGCTTGCTGCCGAAATGCGCATAGAGCGTCTGCTTCGAGCATCCCGCACGCGCGGCAACCGTGTCCATGCTGATGCGGAAGCCCTGTTCCGACATGAGTTCGCGCACGGCCTGGTGGACGCGGGCGCGACGCTGATCGGGCGCAGAAAGGTCGGGGGAGGGTCGCATGCGGACTAGACTATACCGTCCAGTTCAGAATTTTGACAGGCTTGAAAACAAGATGTTTCCGTGCACAAAGCAAGCGCGCCAAGTTGTGAAAAACACGTGACGATGCGGCGCGTCGCCATTCGCAGCCGCATGGTGCGGCCGCACCATGCCGCATACGAGAATCCAGTGCGGCGCTAGACAATCCGCGATGCGATTGCAAGTCGCGCCTATGACGCCTCGCAGCAAGTCTTGTCATGGCACCCGGAGATACAATGACCATTCGACTACCACTTGTTGAGTCATCCTCTGCATGAACGCTGCGCGCAGCCCCAAAAAAGCCTCGAAAAACACGCCCAAACCGGAAGCCGCCAAGGCCACGACATCCGTGAGCCCGAAGGCAACGCCCAGCAAGAGGGTGGCTGCCCGACCGGTGAAAGCGGCGAAGGCCGCGGCGGACAAGGGCAATGCGGTGGCAAAGGCAGGCGAGGCGTTCTCGTTGTCCCCGATCCTGGCGGCGATCCGCAAGCGGGTATCGGGCGCTGTCGCGCAGGCCGAGGCGCAGACCTTTGCCGAGGCGTTCTACAAGCGCATGGAGGAGGACGAGTATCCCCACCACAGCGCCGATGGCTGGGCGGCGATCGCTGCCGACACGCTGGCCTTCGCACGTACCCGCAAGGCGGGCACCGCGAACGTGCGCATCTTCAATGCCACGCAGAAATCGCATGGTTGGGAATCGCCGCATACCGTGCTGCAGATCATCAACGACGACATGCCGTTCCTGGTGGACTCGGTCAGCATGGCGCTGGCGGACATGGGCGTGGGTGTCCATGTGCTTGGCCACCCGCTGGTCCGCTTCGCCCGCGACAAGGCCGGCAAGGTGTCGGCGGTCGGCGAGGGTAAGCACGAATCGCTGATGCTGCTGGAAATCGATCGCCTGCCGCCGGAAGAAATGGCGCAGATCGAGAAGCGCATCCGCCTGGTGTTGGGCGAAGTCCGCTCGATCGTGCGCGACTGGAGCGCGATGCGAGAGAAGATGCTGGCACTGGCCGATGACATGGCCACCCGTCGCATGCCCGTCGACGACGATGGCCGCCGCGAAGCGCAGGAGTTCATGCGCTGGGCCGCCGCCGACCACTTCACCTTCTTCGGGTACCGCGAGTACCGCGTCGAGAAGGGCACGGGCATCCTGGCCGCCGTCGAGGATAGCGGGCTGGGCCTGCTACGCGAGGGCGACACCCAGCCGCCGCGCAACGTGAAGACGCTGGCCGCGCATTACCTGCCGCAGGGCGGTTCGGTGGATGCGCTGATCCTCACCAAGACCAACCGTCGTTCCACCGTGCACCGCCCGGGCAACATGGACTACATCGGCGTGCTCGAGTTCGACGCGCAGGGCAACCCGATCGCGGAGCAGCGGTTCATCGGCCTCTACACCTCCAGCGCCTACAACCGCCGGCCGTGGGAGATCCCGCTGGTGCGCGAGCGCCACGAGTACGTGATGCAGAAGTCCGGCCTGTCGCCGAGCGGGCACAGCGGCAAGGCGCTGCGCCATATCCTGGAGACGCTGCCGCGCGAGGAGCTGTTCCAGTCCAGCGACGAGGAGCTGTTCCGCACCTCGATGGGCATCCTTGGCCTGCAGGAGCGCGTGCGCAGCAAGCTGTTCCTGCGCCGCGACCGCTACGGCCGCTTCTATTCGGCGCTGGTCTACATCCCGCGCGAGCGCTTCAACACCGACGTGCGCCTGCGCATCGAGTCGTTGCTGAAGGACGCGATGCGCGGCGAGTATGTCGACAGCAGCGTGCTGCTGGGCGAATCGCCGCTGGCGCAGTTGCACCTCACCATCCGCCCGAAGGCTGGAGAACAGGTCGACGTGGACACGGCGTCGCTCGAGGCCGATATCGCGCACCTGTTGCGCAACTGGCAGGACGACCTGCGCGAAACGCTGATCGCGCGGCATGGCGAATCGAAAGGGCTGTTGCTGGCCGGCAGCTACGGCCGTGCGTTGCCGGCGGGTTACATCGAGGTGGTGTCGCCGGAAGGCGCCGCGCGCGATGTCGAACACCTCGCCGCGTTGAATGGCACGGACGACCTGCGCCTGAGCCTGCACGAGTCGCGCCGCAAGCGTCCGGGCCAGGGCCGCCTGCGCCTGAATCTCTATCGCCAGGAAACCGACATCCCGCTCTCCGACGCGCTGCCGCTGATGGAGAACATGGGCCTGCGCGTGATCTCCGAACATCCGTTTCGGCTGGAAACCGCGCAGGGCGCGCGTTACATCCAGGAATTCGAGGTCGAGCCGGTCAGCGGTGAGGTCGATGTCGAACGCCTGGCGCCGACGTTCGAGGATGCGTTCGCCCGCGTCTGGAGCGGCGACGCCGAGAACGACGGGTTCAACAAGTTGGTGCTGGGCGCCGGCCTGGCCTGGCGCCAGATCGCGCTGTTGCGTGGTTACTGCAAGTACCTGCTGCAGACCGGCGTGCCGTTCTCGCAGAGCTATGTCGAGGAAACCCTCAACCGCTACCCGCTGCTCGCGCGCTTGCTGGTGGAACTGTTCGAAGCACGCTTCGATCCGGCGACCGGCAGCGAAAGCAAGACGCAGGTCAAGGAAGGCCAGGATCGCTTCGCGGCGCAGCTGAAGGCGCTGGCCGGCGACGACGAAACTACGGCGAAGACGCTCGCCAGCCTGGTGGATGCGCGCGGCGGCAAGCGCGACCAGCAGGTCGAGTCGGCGCACAAGGCGCTGGTCAAGCTGATGGATCGCGTGTCCAGCCTGGACGAGGACCGCATCCTGCGCGGCTTCATGGGCGCCATCGAGGCGACGCTGCGTACCAGCTTCTACCAGAGCGGCAAGGACGGCCAGCCGGCGCACACGATCAGCTTCAAGTTCGACTCGGCCAAGGTGCCGGACCTGCCGAAGCCGCGCCCTTACCGCGAGATCTTCGTCTACGGCCCGCGCGTTGAAGGCGTGCACCTGCGCTTCGGCCCGGTCGCGCGTGGCGGCTTGCGCTGGTCCGATCGGCGCGAGGACTTCCGCACCGAAGTACTGGGTCTGGTGAAAGCGCAGATGGTGAAGAACACCGTGATCGTGCCGGTCGGTGCGAAAGGCGGCTTCTTCGTCAAGCGCTCGCCGGTCGGCGGCGACCGCGATGCGGTGCTGGCCGAAGGCATCGCCTGCTACAAACTCTTCATCCAGGGCTTGCTGGACATCACCGACAACATCGTCGGCAACAAGATCGTGCCGCCGGTGGATGTGGTGCGCCACGACCAGGACGACCCGTACCTGGTCGTCGCGGCCGACAAGGGCACGGCGACGTTCTCCGACATCGCCAATGGCCTGGCGATTGAGCATGGCTTCTGGATGGGCGACGCGTTCGCCTCCGGCGGTTCGGTGGGTTACGACCACAAGGGCATGGGCATCACCGCGCGCGGCGCGTGGGAGTCGGTCAAGCGTCATTTCCGTGCGATGAATCGCGACAGCCAGTCCGAGGACTTCACCTGCGTCGGCATCGGCGACATGTCGGGCGACGTGTTCGGCAACGGCATGCTGCTGTCCGAACACATCCTGCTGCTGGCCGCATTCGACCACCGCCATATCTTCCTGGACCCGACGCCGGATGCGGCACGGTCGTTCAAGGAGCGCGACCGCATGTTCAAGGTGCCGCGTTCCAGCTGGGCCGACTACGACGCCAAGCTGATCTCGAAGGGCGGCGGCATCCATCCGCGCAGCGCGAAATCCATCGAGATCACGCCGGAAGTGCGCGCCGCGCTCGGCATCGCCGACGGCGTGAAGTCGATGACGCCGAACGAACTGATGAGCGCCATCCTGAAGTCGCCGGTCGACCTGCTGTGGAACGGCGGCATCGGTACCTACGTCAAGGCCGCTGGGGAGACGCACGCCGATGTCGGCGACCGTGCCAACAACGGCCTGCGTGTCGATGGCCGCGACCTGCGCTGCAAGGTGGTGGGCGAGGGCGGCAACCTGGGCCTGACCCAGTTGGGCCGCATCGAAGCCGCCCAGCACGGCGTGCTGCTCAATACCGATTTCATCGACAACTCCGCCGGCGTGGACACCTCCGACCACGAGGTGAACATCAAGATCCTGCTGAACGGCGTGGTGCAGGGCAAGAAGCTGTCGATGGACGCCCGCAACAAGCTGCTGGCCGACATGACCGGCGAAGTGGCCGAGCTGGTGCTGTGGGACAACTATCGCCAGAACCAGGCCATCAGCCTGATGGAGCGGATGAGCGTGTCGCGCCTGGGCTCGAAGCAACACTTCATCCAGACGCTGGAATCGCAGGGGTTGCTGGATCGCCAGATCGAGTTCCTGCCGTCCGACGCCGAACTGGCCGAGCGCAAGGCGCGGGGCCAGGGCCTGACGCGACCCGAACTGTCGGTGCTGCTGTCGTACTCCAAGCTGGTCGCGTTCCAGCAGCTGCTGGAATCCGACATTCCCGAAGATCCGTACCTGTCCAAGGAGCTGCAGCGCTACTTCCCGCAGCCGCTGCAGAAGAAGTACGCCTCGGAGATGGAGAAGCACCGCCTGAAGCGCGAGATCATCGCGACCGCGGTCACCAACACCACCATCAACCGCATGGGTGCGACGTTCCTGTTGCGCATGCAGGAAGACACCGGCCGCTCGCCGGCGGAAGTCGCCAAGGCCTTCACCATCACCCGCGAGACGCTGGATGCGCGGGCGCTGTGGAACCAGATCGACGCGTTGGACGGCAAGGTGCCGGAGTCCGTGCAGATCGATGCCTTGCAGGTGATCTGGCAGGTGCAGCGCAACTTCACGCGCTGGCTGTTGACGCGCCAGGGACCCATCCCGGCGATCGCCACCGCCGTGGAGCGCTACCACGACGGCTTCAACGAGATTCGCGCCGCCGACGGCGTGTTGCCGGATTCGCTGCGTCCGGCGTACAACGCGACCCTGCAGGAATGGAAGGACAAGGGACTGCCTGCGGCACTGGCGGGCCAGATCGCCGCGCTGCCGTACCTGGAGCCGTCCTGCGACATCATCGAACTGGCGCGCGCGCGCAAGCTCAAGCCGGTCGACGTGTCCAAGGTCCATTACCGCCTGGGCGAGGCCCTGCACCTGCCGTGGCTGCAGGAACAGATCGAGGCCCTGAAGGTCGACGGCCGCTGGCATGCGGTGGCCCGTGGCGTGCTGCGCGACGAGCTCGCCGCGCACCAGCGCACGCTGGCCAACCAGGTGCTGTCGCTGCCGGGCAGTAACGCCGACGCCAAGGTCAAGGCGTGGCTGGGCCGCGACGACGCGGGCCTGCGATTCACGCTGAGCATGCTCAACGAGCTGGCGGCGCAGAAGACGCTGGACTATCCGACGGCGTCGGTCGCGGTGCAGCGCTTGGGACAGCTGGCGTCGCAGGCCTGATAAAGGCGCTGCACGCTGGTTAGAATCGAGGCGGCCCATCGGGGCCGCCTTTTTCTTTTGAGGGAGAGTCAGGCATGCGCAGGATCGCAGGACTGGTGTTGCTGTCGTGGGCGGTCACGGCGAACGCGGCCGAGCCACGCAGGCAGATCGGGCAGGTCGACGGCCAGCCGGTCTATGCCGACCAGATCGTGGGCGACACCCGGCAAGCACGCGCCGACAGCGCGAGCGAGGTGTTCATGGCGCCGATGCTGCGCCAGTGGATGCGGGAGCACACGGCTGCCAGCCGCCCCACGGAGGCGGAAAAGCAAAGCGCCGAGAAGGCGATCGCCGAGTACGCGGCATGCAGTGGCAATGGCTATGCGCTGCCGGAAGCGGCAGGACAGAAGGATGCCGTGCTGGTGATGCTGATCGGCAACGTGAAGCTTCAAAAGCAGCTTTACGACGCTTACGGCGGCGGACGCCTGCTGTTCCAGCAGGCCGGCGTCGAGGCATTCGATGCGACCCGGAGGATGCTGGAAGCGCGCGAGGCCGGGGGGCGCTTCGCCATCACCGATCCGGAGGCGAGGGCCTTGGCCTACGACTACTGGACCCGCGACCATGGCGCGTTCATGATCACCGACCCCGCAAAGATCGCGGACGCGCTCGACGTGACATCATTGATTGCCCGTTGTCCCGCCTGACTGCGCGCGCCGCCGACCTGGAGCCACGGATGTCCGACCCGCGCATCGCCTTTCTTGCCAGCCCCACGCCCGAAGCGCAGGAGGCGCTGGCGGCCCTGCAGCGCGAACACGGTGCGCATGCGCCCGACCAAGCGGACGTGCTGTGCGCGTTGGGTGGCGATGGTTTCATGCTGCAGACGCTGCATCGGCATGGTGCGCTGGGCAAGCCGGTATTCGGCATGAAGCTGGGCACGGTCGGCTTCCTGATGAACCACTACCGGTCGGACGATCTGGTCGAACGGATCGCGGCGGCCGAGCCCGCCAAGCTGCGGCCGCTGGAGATGCAGGCGATGACCGAATCCGGCACCTCGACCTCGTCGCTGGCCTACAACGAAGTGTCGCTGCTGCGCCAGACGCGGCAGGCGGCGCACATCTGCATCGACCTCAACGGCGAGACCCGGCTGGACGAGCTGATCTGCGATGGCGTGTTGACCGCGACGCCGGCCGGTAGCACGGCGTACAACTTCTCGGCGCACGGCCCGATCCTGCCGCTGGGCTCTCACACCATCGCGCTGACGCCGATCGCGCCGTTCCGCCCGCGACGCTGGCGGGGCGCCATCCTGAAGGCCGACACCGAGGTGCGTTTCCGTGTGCTGGACCCGTACAAGCGTCCGGTCAGCGCCACCGCGGACTCGCACGAAGTGCGTGACGTGGTGGAGGTCACCATCCGCGAATCGCGCGACCGCACGGTCACGTTGCTGTTCGACCGCGAGCACAACCTCGAAGAACGCATCCTCAGCGAACAGTTCATGACCTGAGTCGCATTGTCCCCACGGACATCGCGATTTCGCCGCGTTGCGGCTTGCCGGCTCATCTCACGCATGGTATCCAGCGCCCCGTAGCGGTTCGGTTCGCATCCACCCGGGGAGGGGTCTCGATGCAGATCAAGTGCGCGTTGGCGCTGTGCGTGTGGCTGGTCGCCGGAAACGCGGCCGCCTGCAACCTGACCACCGGAACCACGCCGTTCATGACGAGTGGCTTGTCCTCGGCTGGCGAGGACGCCGGACTGAAGCCGCCGGAACTGGAGCTGGTGGAAGTGACGCGGGGTGTGGACGGCCGCGCGTCCTGCGATGCCAGCGGCTTGCTGACGCTGAGCGTGGCGTGGCCGCGTGGTACCGACTACAAGCTGCGTGACCTCGGGTTCGAATTCCGGGTGGTGGGCGAAGACTCACTCGCGATCTTCCCTGGTGAGCCGCTGAGCGGACGCGTTGACGGGCGACGCAGCGAGTTCGTGTTCCTCTGGCGGGACGGTCCGCCTGCGAGCCAGGCGCGCATCGACATGGTCGTGGAAGTCCGTGCGGTGACGGCCGACAACCGGCGGGGACCACCGGCGCAGGTGCGCGTCGTGTCCGCGCCGGGCGGGTAGGGCAGGGATGTCCAGTCTCGCGTCCTGCGCCAAGGATCGCGGATACTGTGCGCATGGCCGACAACACTCCCCGCCTGCTGACCGTCGCGGTCACCTCGCGCGCCCTGTTCGATCTTGAAGAAAGCCACGCACTTTACGAGCGCGAGGGTGTGCAGGCCTACGCCGATTTCCAGCGCACCCACGAGGACGACGTGCTGGCACCCGGCATCGCCTATCCGGTGGTACGCAAATTGCTGGCGCTCAATGCCGGCGCATCACCGGAAGCGCCCCGGGTCGAAGTGATCCTGCTGTCCCGCAACTCCGCGGACACCGGCCTGCGCATCTTCAACTCCATCCAGCACTACGGACTGGGGATCGTGCGCGCGACGTTCACCGCAGGCGAGCCGACCTGGCCTTACGTGAAGCCGTTCGGCACGGACCTGTTCCTGTCGGCCAATCCCGAATCGGTGCGGCGGTCCCTCGAACACGGCATCGCCGCCGCCACCATCCTGCCGGCGGGCGCACCACAGCTGCGCCACGAACACCAGTTGCGCATCGCCTTCGACGGCGATGCAGTGATCTTCGGGGACGAGAGCGAACGCATCTCGCGCGAACAGGGCGTGGAAGCGTTCGGCAAGCATGAGCAGGCGCGCGCGCGCGAGCCGTTGTCCGGCGGCCCGTTCCGCAATTTCCTCTCGGCGCTGCATCAGTTGCAGCAAGCGTTCCCGGCGGACGAGCGTTCGCCGATCCGCACTGCGCTGGTTACTGCACGTTCTGCACCAGCGCACGAACGTGTGATCCGCACCTTGCGCGAATGGGGTGTGCGCCTGGATGAAGCGCTGTTCCTCGGCGGGCGACACAAGGGGCCGTTCCTGGAAGCCTTCGGTGCCGACATCTTCTTCGACGACTCGCAACACAATATCGACAGTGCCCGCCAGCACGTTGCCGCCGGTCACGTTCCCCACGGCGTTGCGAATCCGTGACGCATATCGCGCCGCGCCTGTCCGGCCGGTGCGGACCTCCCCGATAGGTTGAGCACAAGCAGCTTCGCAGCCTGGTGAAGCGCGGTTCGGGGAGCGTGTCGTGTGCCTGGAAGAACGTGAAGGTCGCCTGTGCCTGTTCCATCGCCGGCGCGAATGGAACAGCCAGCGCATCACCGAAGAGAAAGTCTACGACCTCGAACTGAGCGCCGCCGCGTGCCGGGTGGTCCAGTGGGGCGGAGACGGCCCGGATTTCTGGGCGTACGTGGATGACGGGTGGCATCTGTACTACGTCAGCTACTGGCTGCCGTTGAAAAAGCGCGTGATACACGCGAGGCGCATGGCCTCCGCATCGTTGCAGGTACTGTCGCCGCACTACGCCACGATCGGCGACGGTCTTTTCTGCAGAGGGGCCCAGATCGCGGATGCTGACCTGCACAGCTTCCAGCTGGTGCCGGGTACACGCTATGCGTACGACAGCGGGCATGTCTATGCCTTCACGATCACCGAAGGACTGGACCGGCTTCCGCATGCCGGCGGGCCGCTCTACTTCCTGCCGCGTTGCGAACACTTCGCCGACCAGCAGGATTTCTACTGGCAGAGCAACTGGACCTCCAAGATCGAGCGCGTGGGCGCGGATGGCGCGGTCGACAATTACGAGAAAACCAGCGTGCTGCTGGCCAACGTGTGGCACGACGAGGAGACGGACGATGAGCTCGAAGCATCGATTCGCGCGGCCACGCTGGATGCCGTGCGTACGGTGGGCGACATGTTCAGGGTCGCGTTGCCGAACGTCGATGCGCTGTGGACACAGCCGCGTCCCCGCCTGGCAGGGTGAAGCCGCGGACGTGGCTCAAAGCGGCAGCCGGATGTCCGTCAGCCGCCACCGCAATCCCTGCCGGGTGAACACAAGTACGATGGGACTGCCGTTTTCGTCGTGGACGGTGGCGGTGAAGCGGGACAGGGATTCGTATTGGTGCTCTGCGCCTTTCAGCGGTTCGGCCGGTACGGGAGGGGCATACGTGTCGCCGCCGACGGTCTCGCCGATCGCGCGCTTCCACGTGGCGCGTCCCTGCAGCACGGTGGCGATGCCCATCGGCGTGACCAGCGTGTCCACACCGCGTCCAAGCACCTGGTTGGCAATCGACAGGGCCGCCGCGCCGAACAGGTTCGACGACACCTCCGGCCCGGCCTTGCGGGCCAGATAGTCCTCGACCTGTGCGCGCAGGTTGACCCGCAGTGCGGGAAAGTCGACGTGCTTCTGCAGCTTGGTCGTGTCCTGCTCCGCCAAGGCGGTGCGGATGCCGTGGATCGCGAGATAGGGACCGGCCACCACGTACGTCGCCAATCCCAGCAACACCGCCAACAACGCACCGCCTGCGAGCCACTTCTTCATCGACGAGCCCTTCAACGTTGAGCAATCCGGGTCAGAATTCCAGATCCAGCGCGGCACACAGGTAATCGACGAACGGTCCCAGCGTCTTCAGGTCGCCGGCCAGTGCCTGCCGCAAGCGCGGCCCGGTCATCGTGGCATCGTCCAGTGAGCGCCAGAACACGAAGTTGCGATGCTTCAGGTCTTCGATGAACTCGAAATCCGCTGGAAAGCCACGCGGCGGCCGCACCAGCTTCTCGCTTTCCTCGAAGTCGAAGCGGCGGCGGAAGGCCGGATCGTGGGCGGCCTTCTTCCAGCTGCCCGGATTGTCGAGGATGAACTGGCGCACGCGGCGCTGCGTGTCCGGCTCCGGATGCCACAGCCCGGCGCCGACGAAGCATTCGCCCGGTTGCAGGTGCAGATAGAACGACGGTGCCGGCACCTGCTTGTGGCGCTCGTGGTACAGGCGTGCACCCTGCCAGGACTTGTACGGCGACTTGTCGTTGGAAAAGCGTGCATCGCGAAAAATGCGGAACAGCGAGCCACCGACGGTCTTCGGATCCGCGCGGAAATGCAGGCTGACCGCGGCGAGATCCGGCTGCAGGTCCGTCAGCAGACGCAGGAACGGCTGGCGGACATGGTCTTCGTACTGCGCCTTGTGGTCGTTGAACCAGGTCTTGTCATTGTGGCGCGCCAGCCCGCGCAGGAACTTGAAACTGGCATCGGAGAAATAAGTGGCCATGGCTGCCATTCTAGACAAGCCGGTGTCACGGGATCGACAAAACGGCCCTCGACATCCCGCTACAGGCTCGCCTTCAGGTCGTTGCGCCACTGCTGGATCCTGTCCAGCAGCGCCAGCCGGTCGGCGTTCCCGGCCTGCGCCTGCCGCTGTTGCGCGACCTCGGCATCGAAGGTCTCGAAGCTGTACTCCGACAGGCCGCTGTCGGTCGTCAGCCGCTGGCGGCGGTAATCGTCCCAGCGCTGGCGCTCCTCTGCGGAAAGCGTGTCCGGCCAGTTACGGGCGCGGTAACGGAACAGCAGTTCCGGCAGGCGCGCATCGCGGAAGCCGAAATCGCGCTGGCCGAGCAAGGCCGGCGGTGTGGTCCGCACGTCGGTGAAGCGCCGTTTGTCCGCATCGGCCAGGAAACCGCCGTACAGCGATCCGTCCACGTCGCCCGGTTCGAAGCTGCGTTCATTGGAGAAGACCCGGCGCACGGTCTCGGCGAGCTCGGGGCCGGCCTCGCGCAGGATCGCGGCATGGCGCTCGCAGCGCGCCGGATCGATACCGAGCCGATCCATGTCCGCCGGCCGCAGGTGCGACCAGGCGACCAGTGCCGGCGCGCGGTTCAGGTGGACTTCCTTCAGCGGGATCCGCTGTTCGCCCTCGGGGAGGTCAGCGGCGGGCGTATAGAGCCGGTCGGCGATGTCGTCCGGCGACATCGACAACAGGGGTGTCGGGTCGCTGTCCAGGTCGAACACCACGATCCGGTTGTCGATGCGCGGATGCCGGGCCAGTGGGATCACCGGCGCGGCACACAGCCGATGCGCGGGATAGCGCTGCGAGACATGCAGCACGGGCAGCATGGCCGTCGTATCGAGCAGGCGTGCGGCGAAGCGCTTGTCGCGCAACTGCAGCGCGTACTCCCACAGGCGTGGTTGCGCCTGTCGCATCAGGCGCGCCAGGCCGATGGTGGCGTAAACGTCCGACAATGCCTCGTGCGCATCGCCATCGCGCACGCGGTTGGCGAGCGCGAGTTGCTCCAGCTTGAACGACGTGGCGCCGTCTTCGCGCTTCGGCCAGGTGATGCCAGCCGGGCGCAGTGCGTGCATCAGCCGCATCACGTCCAGCAGGTCCCAGCGCGAGTTGCCGCCTCGCCATTCGCGCTCATAGGGTTCGTGGAAATTGCGGAACAGGCCGTGGCGTACGAACTCGTCGTCGAAGCGCAGGCTGTTGTAGCCGAGCGTGCAGGTCTCGGGACGCCCCATCTCGTCGGCGATGCGGGCGAACGCCTCGGCCTCGTTGACGCCGTCGCGCAGCGCCTGTTGCGGCGTGATGCCCGTGATCAGCGTGGCAATGGGCGAGGGCAGCAGGTCATCGGCGGGCTGTACGAAGAAGCTGATCGGCTCGTCGATCACGTCCAGCGCGGGCGTCGTGCGGACAGCGGCGAATTGCGCCAGTCGGCTACGACGGGGATCGGCGCCGAAGGTCTCGAGATCGTAGAAGAGGAAGCTCGCGCTCACGCGGCGGCTTCCTCCAATACCGGCAGTAGCGTTTGGACATCGGCATCCACGGCGATCCAGTCGATGCCGTCCAGCGATGCGCGTCCGGCGGTATGCCGCACCAGCAAGTCGCGCTGTACATGGCTGCGGTGTTGCGCGACCGCGTACGGAATCCGCATGAAGCTGACCATCGTGTAATGCGGCACGAAGCGCTTCGGATGCCGTCCTTGCAACGCCAGCTCCAGTTCGCGCTGCAGCAGGAAGCCGCTGTCGTCGACCTTGTCGCGCATCTCCACGTAGTTCTCCAGTGCCATCTCCTGGATGGCGAGCGCGTTCGGCTTGCGCTCGGCTTCGAAGGCGGTGAAGGCGTGAGCCAGATCGCCAGAAGCCTGCAGGTGGCGTGACAGCGAGACGCAGTCCTCGAAGGCGCAGTTCATGCCCTGGCCGTGGAACGGCACCATCGCATGGGCTGCGTCGCCGAGCAGCACCGCCTGTCCGCCGAGATGCCAGCGATCGAGGTACAGCGTGGCGAGCAGGCCGGTGGGGTTGGCATCCCAGTCCCGCTCCAACTCGGGGATCAGCGGCACGGCATCGGCGAAATCGCGCAGGAACAGCGCCTTCGCCTCTCTGCCGTTGCGCACGCTGGCGAAACTGGGGTCGCCCTGGTTGGGCAGGAACAGCGTCACCGTGAACGTGCGCTCGTCGTTCGGCAACGCGATGCACATGTAGTGGCCACGTGGCCAGATGTGCAGCGCATTCGGTTCCATCACGAAGCCGCCCTCGGCGGACGGCGGGATTTCCAGTTCCTTGTAGGCGTGATCGAGGAACTCGGTACGCTCGCCGAGATCCTCCCGTCGTTGCATGGCACCGCGCAGCGACGATCCGGCGCCATCCGCGCCGATCAGCGCCGCGAAGTTGACGGCGTGGACGCTGCCGTCCTGTTCGTCGATGAAGCGGGCGACGCGTGCATCGAAGTCCACCTCGTCCAGGCGGCGGTTGAAATGCAGCGCCGCACCCGCACGTTCTGCCAGGTCGAGCAGCGTGATGTTCAGGTCGCCCCGGTGGATCGACCAGATGACTTCGGAGTCGTCGCGCCCGTAGCGCTGGAGCTGCTGGCGGCCATCCAGCGCGTGCACCATGCGCCCGCGCATCATGACGGCCTGCCGCATGACCGCATCGTCGGCGTCGGCCATTCGCAGCGCATGGCGGCCGCGCTCGGTCAGCGCCAGATTGATCGAGCGGCCGCCGGCATAGCCCTGCACGCGAGGATCGCCGCGCTTCTCGAACACGTCCACGCGCCAGCCTGCGCGCGCCATCAGCGTGGCCAGCAGCGCACCGGCCAGGCCGGCGCCGATGATGGTGATGTGCCGCGGCGTATCAATGCGCAAGATCGCGTCTCCGGATCAGAAGCCCCGCCACGTCTCGACTTCCTCGACGAAGCGATGCACGTCCATGTAGCGGTTGTAGAGCGGGGCGGGCGAGATACGGATCACGTCCGGTTCGCGCCAGTCACCGACGGTGCCGACCGACAACAGGTACTCGAACAACTCCCGGCCGCGTTCGCGGCCGCCGATCACGCGCAGCGACAGCTGCGCACCGCGCTGTGCCGTGTTGGCGGGCGTGATGATCTGCAGCACGTCGGACAGCCGTGCCTGGATCAGCGCCTCGAGCAGGCCGGTGATCTTCAGCGACTTGGTGCGGATCGCCTCCATGCCGCCGGCCTTCTCGAACAGCGCCAGCGAGGCACGCAGCGGTGCCAGCCCGAGGATCGGCGGGTTGCTGAGCTGCCAGCCTTCGGCGCCGGGCGTCGGTACGAACGCCGGGCCCATGCGGAAACGGGTTTCCTTTTCATGGCCCCACCAGCCGGCGAAGCGGGGCCGGTCCGTGTTCGCGTGGCGCGCATGCACGAAACAACCCGCGACGGCGCCGGGACCCGAGTTCAGGTATTTGTAGTGGCACCACACCGCGAAATCGACGCCGTTGTCGTGCAGGCGCAACGGCAGGTTGCCGACCGCGTGGGCCAGGTCGACGCCGACGACGGCGCCCTGTGCGTGGCCCAGGCGCGTGATCTCGGCCAGGTCGAAGGCTTGCCCGGTGCGGTACTGGATACCGGGCCACAGCACCAGCGCCAGGCGCGGGCCGTGCTCGGCGATGGCACGCTCGATCGCGGCCATCGAGAGCGTGCCGTCGGGTTGGTCCGGTTCGACTTCGATCAGGTCCGTCGCCGGATCGAAACCATGGAACCGCACCTGCGACTCCATCGCATGCCGGTCGGACGGAAACGCGCCGGCTTCCATCAGGATTGCCGGCCGTTCGCGTGTGGGGCGATAGAAACTGACCATCATCAGGTGCAGGTTGGTGGTCAGCGTGTTCATGGCCACCACTTCCGACGGCTCGGCGCCCACGATGCGCGCCAGTGGCTCGCGTACCAGTTCGTGGTACGTCATCCATTGCGCATTGCCGGTGAAGTGGCCTTCGACGGCTTCGTTCGCCCACTTGTCCAGCGCCTCGTTGAGGTGGACGCGTGCGCCCTTCGGCTGCAGGCCCAGCGAGTTGCCGCAGAAGTAGATCTGGTCGTTGTGCTTGTGGCGGGGAATCAGGAACTCATTGCGCAGCGCACGCAGGGGATCGGCGGCGTCAAGGGCGATGATGTGGGTACGGGACAACGGGTCGGTCATGTGTGCGTCGGATCAGGTGGAACGGTGCCGGCGGCGTGCCACCGGTGCGGAAAGGAACGTCATGCGAATCTTGAAGCCGGCAGGCCCAGCCACTCGAGCGCCGTACCGTGGTAAATGCGTGCCTGCTGCGCATCGTCCAGGCCCAGCGCGGCGATGCCGGCGCCGGGTTCCTGTTCGCCCAGCGGGAATGGATAGTCGGTGCCGAGCATGACGCGCTCGTGGCCGACGGTGTCCAGCAGGTAGCGCAGGGCGCGCGGATCGGCGACCCAGGAATCGAAGTACACGCGGCCCAGATAGTCGCGCGGATTGCGCGGGTTGTCGGTGGCGACGAGGTCCGGGCGCATGTTGAAGCCGTGCTCGATGCGACCGATGGTGTACGGGAAGCTGCCACCGCCGTGGGCGAAACAGACCTTGAGGTCGGGCAGTCGTTCCAGCACGCCACCGAAGATCAGGCTGCATGCGGCACGCGACTGCTCGGCGGGCATGCCGACCAGCCAGGGCAACCAGTACTTCGGCATCGACGCGGCGCCCATCATGTCCCAGGGGTGCACGAGGATCGCGGCGCCCAGCTCGCTGGCCGCCTGGAAGAACTCGAACAGCTCCGTCGCGTCCAGGTTCCAGTCGTTGACGTGGCTGCCGATCTGCACGCCCTGCAGGCCCAACTGGTCCATGCAGCGTTCCAGTTCCTGCACGGCCAGGCGCGGCGATTGCATCGGCACTGTGCCGATGCCGGCGTAGTGACGCGGGTAGTCGCGGCACGCGGCGGCGGTGTGGTCGTTGAGCGCCTGATGCAGTTCCAGCGCGTGGTGCGGCTTGGCCCAGTAGCTGAACATCACCGGCACCGTGCTGATCACCTGCACCTGCACGCCAAAGCGAGCGTAGTCGGCGATACGTTCTTCCGGGTCCCACGTCTTCGGCCAGATTTCGCGGAAGAACTTGCCGTCCTTGTAGATGCGATGGCGACCGTCGTCGCCATGATGGATCACCGGGAAGCGCAGGTCGCCGTACTTGGCCGCGAGATCGGGCCAGTCGCGGGGCAGGAAATGCGCATGGGTGTCGATTTTCAGCATCGTCGGATTGTAGGCAATGCACGTGCGGGATTCGCGCTGCAGTGCCGCGATGGAACGTAAACGTGCATGGCGTCTGCGTTCATCGTTCCAGCGCGTTGGAGACACGCTCGCAGGCGGCGATCACATCGTTGACCAGGCGGCGGTCCACCTCCACGTGACCTTCGTACTCGGCCAGGTTGCGCTGGTCGTGCGCCTTGGCCAGCACCCGCCAGACCTCGGGCCCGAGTCCCAGCGTGTGGGGCAGCACCTGGAAGACGATGTAGCGGTGGCGCGCGCGGAAACCCGCACGGCGCAGCGCCGCCAGGCTCAGCGCATGGGCGGCGTTGTAGGCCAGGTCGAAGCGGCTTTCGAGCGACAGCGCTTCGTTGTGCGCGTCGGCCAGTCGCGCCAGACCGGAGCGCAGCAGGCCCGCGGTTTCCTTTTTTTCGGGAGGTTCGGCGCTGAGCGGGCCGCTGTGGGTGGCCAGTTTCTCAAGCGGCGAGGTCATCGTCGCTCCCGATCAGCCATTGCCGCGGTTGCTGCAGCACGCGGGTGACGAAGCTGTTGCCGGCCTCGAGACGGCTGCGCAGTTCGTCGCGCGCATAGACGGTGGGGTTAATCTGCCGGCCCAGCCGCTCGGCGACGGGATGCAGCGCCAGCATCACCTCGGCGTAGGCCAGGTCGTCGGCGACCACCATCAGGTCGATATCGCTGCGCGCCGTGTCGCTGCCCTTGGCGATGGAGCCGTACAGAAAGGCGGCGTGGATGCGGTCCGCCAGCGGCGCCAGCGCTTCGCGCAACGGCTCGGCCAGGCCGAAGGTCTTGCGGACGATGGAGACCAGTTCGTCGTGGATCGGCGCATCGGGATTGGCGCGGTAGCGCTTCTGGTTGCCGACGTGCTCGACGGTCAGCAGGCCGCTGCCGGCCAGCCGGGCCAGCTCGCGCTGGACCGCGCCGCTGCCGGCGCCAGTGGCCTGGATCAGCTCGTTGACCGCGTAGCTGCGGCCGGATTCGCCGAACAGGCAGGCCAGCACCCGCTGCTGGGTGGTGGTGAACAGGGCGCCCGACAGGCTGGCGGTGGCGTAGCGCGCCGCCGCTTCGCTGACTTTCCCGGATCGGGGGGTGTCGTCCATGCCCATATCGGGTACGATAATGCCCAGATTGGGCAAGTGCAAGCTCAGGTGATATCGGCCCGCGAGTCCGCCTGCATCTCGTAGCGGCTGGGGCGGGGGTTCAGATGCCCGCACGCCTTGCATGTCCGCAGGTCGTCGCTGCGGTAGAAGGCCTCGAACACGCGGAAGAAATCCTGCTCGATGTCGTTGAGGTGGAAATACTCCTCGTAGACCTTCTGGTTGCAGCGCTCGCAGAACCAGAGCAGGCCGTCGTCCTCATGCGGCAGGCGCTTGCGCTCGATCACCAACCCGACCGAGCCGGGCATGCGTTGAGGCGAATGAGGCACGCGCGGCGGTAGCAGGAAGATCTCGCCGGCGCGGATCGGGATGTCGCGGACGGCGCCGTCTTCCTGGATGCGCAGCACCATCTCGCCTTCCAGCTGGTAGAACCACTCCGGGCCTTCGTCCCAGTGATAGTCGGTGCGCGCGTTCGGCCCACCCACCACCATCACGATGAAGTCGCCGTCGTAAATGACCTTGTTGCCGACCGGTGGCTTCAGCAGGTGGCGGTGTTCGTCGATCCAGGCCTGGACGTTGAGTGGGTTTGGCAGCACGTCAGCGGCGCTCCGGCAGGTGCGCGATGCACTTCAGTTCTATCGAGATCGGCGTGGGTAGGGCGGTGATGCCCAGCGTGGTGCGGCAGGGTGCGGTGGCGGCGTCCGGAAAATACTCCGCCCACACCCGGTTGTAGCCGGCGAAGTCGCCAGCCATATCGGTGAGGTAGACGGTCACGTCCGCCAAGTCTTCCCAGCGCGCGCCGCTGGCATCCAGCACCGCGCGTACGTTGGCGAAGACGGCATGCGTCTGCGCTTCGATGCCGTCGGGAATCGCGTTGGTTGCCGGCTCGCGCGGCCCGATGCCGGAGAGGAACAGCAGGTCGCCGACACGGCGCGCGTGCGGGTAGCGCCCCACCGGCTTCGGCGCGCCGCCGGCCTGCACAACCTCACTCATCGCGCTTGCCCTTCGGCGGCACACCGGCGAGGGCGCGCTGGTAAGAGGGCTGCAACTCGTCCTGCGCCGCCACGTCCATGCCGAGTTCGCGGACGCGGCCGTCGAACAGGCTGTAAACCCAGCCGTGGATGGCGAGGGGCTGTCCACGCGCCCAGGCATCCTGCACGACCGTGGTCTGGCCTACATTGAACACCTGCTCGATGACGTTGAGCTCGCACAGTCGCGCGTGGCGCAGCGATTCGGTATCGACCTGCGCCAGCAATGCATCGTGTTTCAGTGCCACGTCGGCGACATGACGCAGCCAATTGTCGGCCAGGCCCACGCGCAACCCGGTCATCGCCGCATGCACGCCGCCGCAGCCGTAGTGGCCGACCAGCAGGATATGTTCGACCTTGAGGATGTCGACGGCGAACTGGATCACCGACAGCGCATTGAGGTCACCATGCGACATGACGTTGGCGATGTTGCGGTGGACGAACACCTCGCCCGGGTCCAGGCCCAGGATCTGGTTGGCCGGCACGCGCGAATCGGAGCAACCGATCCACAGGTAGCGCGGCGACTGCTGCTGCGACAACCGCTTGAAGAAGCCGGGGTCCTCCTGCTTGATGCGGGCGGCCCAGTCGCGGTTGTTCTGCAGCAGTTGTGCGAGTTCGGAAAGGTCGGACATTCGGTTCGATGATCCTCAGCGCAACGCCACGCAGACGTTCTTGGGTTCGGTGAAGAAACGCATGGCCTCCAGGCCGCCTTCGCGGCCCAGGCCGGACGCACCCGTGCCGCCAAAGGGCGTGCGCAGGTCGCGCGTCATCCAGGTGTTGATCCAGACGATGCCCGCGCGCAGCTGCGCGGCCAGTCGATGGGCGCGGTCCAGATCGCGCGTCCACACGGTCGCGGCCAGCCCGTAGTCGCTGGCGTTGGCGAGGGCCAGCGCGTCCGCTTCGTTCTCGAACGATTGCAGGGTGACCACCGGGCCGAAGATTTCTTCCCGGTTGCTGGTGGCCCCGGGTCCCAGCCCATCGATCACGGTGGGTGCGATGTACCAGCCCGGCCGGTCCACGGCGTGGCCACCGGCGAGCAGGCGACCGCCTTCCTGGCGGGCGCGCTGGATGCAGGCCAGCACCTTCTCGAAATGCGCCTGCGACACCATGGCGCCGAGGCGCGTGGCAGGGTCGTCGAGCGGGCCGGCTTTCAGGTCGCGGACGCGTTCGAGCAAGGCATCGCGGAATTCGTCGTAGATCGCCTGCTGCACCAGCAGCCGTGACCCGCACAGGCAGATCTGGCCCGCGTTCTGGAAAGCGGAGCGGAGCAGGGTGTCGAGGTGCGTGCGCCAGTCGCTGTTGGCGAAGACGAGCGTCGCGTTCTTGCCGCCCAGCTCCAGCGACACTTTCTTGAGCTGCGGACCGGCCAGTCCCGCAATGCGCCGTCCCACCACCGTGCTGCCGGTGAACGACACCGCCTTGACGGTGGGATGCAGCACCAGCGGCTCGCCGACGGCAGGACCCGTTCCATGCACGATGTTCAGTACGCCGCGCGGCAGGCCGATCTCGGCCGCCAGTTCGCCCAGCAGGGTGGCGGTGGCCGGGGTGATCTCCGACGGCTTGGCCACCACCGTGTTGCCTGCCGCCAGCGCGGGCGCGATCTTCCAGGTGAACAGATAGAGCGGCAGGTTCCAGGGCGATATCGTGGCGACCACCCCCAGCGGCTGCCGGAGGGTGTAGTTCAAGCCGGCCTCGCCATGGTGGGATTCGCTGGCGAACTGGGTGGCCGCGTGCGCGAAGAAGCGCACGTTGGCAATGGCGCGCGGGATTTCGATGTCGCGGGCCAGCGCCAACGGCTTGCCGGTGTCGCGCGATTCTGCGGCGGCGAACGCGTCGCGCCGCTGTTCCAGGGCGTCGGCCAGTTTCTCCAGCCAGCGCGACCGCTCGCTCGTCGTGAGCGCTGCCCACGCGGGGAAGGCCGCCTCGGCAGCCTGCACGGCCAGCAGCGCGTCGTTCTCGCTGCCATCGGCGACCTCGGCATAGATCTGGCCAGACGCCGGTTCGAACACGGGACGCCAGGCGCTGCCGGGGCGCGGTTCGCCTTCGATGAAGTGGCCGAAGCGGTCCATGTCCATTAGCTTAACCCGGCTGGCAAGCCCCCCGTCCGGGGCCCTCAGATCGATTGCATGCGGCCGCCGTCCACCGCCAGGCTGACGCCGGTGATGTAGCCGGCGGCGGGCGAGGCGAGGAAGGCGATGGCTGAGGCGATCTCGCCGGGCTCGGCAAACCGACCGGCCGGCACCGTGGCGAGCATCGCCGCGCTGATGGCTGCCTCCTCCTTGCCGGTGGACTGCACGCGGTCGCGCAGGATCTGATCCAGCCGCTGCGTGCGCGTATAGCCCGGCAGCACGTTGTTGACGGTGATGCCGTCGGCACCCAGCTCCTTCGACAGCGTCTTGGCCCAGCTCGCCACGGCGCCACGGATGGTGTTGGAAACGCCGAGGTTGGCGATGGGTTCCTTTACCGAGGTGGAGACGACGTTGACGATGCGGCCCCAGCCGGCGATGCGCATGCCGGGGACCGCCGCCTGCGCGAGGACGTGGTTCGCGAGCAGGTGCCGTTGGAAGGCCGCCAGGAAATCGTCGGCCACGGCCTCGATGGCACGTCCCGCGGGCGGCCCGCCGGAGTTGTTGACCAGAACGTGGATCGGGCTTGCCGCTGCGAGTGCCGACACCTTGGCCTGCAATGCATCGGCGTCGGCGACGTCGACCGCGATGCTGCCGTGGTGCTGTCCGCTGACGGTACGGGGCAGGCCAGCGGCGGCCTCCGCCAGTACGTCTGCACGGCGTGCCAACACGGTGACGTTCGCGCCGAGCAGGGCGAGTTCATGTGCCGCCGCGCGGCCTATGCCTTCCGACGCGCCACAGACGAGGGCATGCCGGCCGGCGAGGTTGAGGTCCATGCGTCATTCCCAGCAAAGCGAGGCGCCGAGTGTAGCCCCGCGGGGTGTGTGGGAGCGACGTAGGTCGCGATGCTTTTCCTGGGGTACCGCTTCGCGACTTACGTCGCTCCCACGCCGTCTTTCCGGCGGGCCAGGCGTTCGCGCATCAAGTCCGAGACCGCCAGATTGTTTTCCCCACCCAGTCTCTGCAGTGCCGAGGCAGCTCCGTCGACATTGGCGACCGGATGGTTCTGGCTCAGCTTGAACTTCAGCTCGACGCGTTCTACGTCGAAGCGGAAGCCGATGATCCCCCGCAGCTGGCGGACGTGGTCGTCGCGGTCGTGCTCGAAGCGCCAGTCGTTGCCCGCGTGGGCTTCATTGACCTGGCTGAGGCGATCGACGATCGAGGCCAGCATGCCGGTGTCTTCCGTCGTTTCCAGCACGCCATGCAGGTGCGCGACGGCGTAGTTCCAGGTTGGCACGCGGGCGGCTTCTTCCTTGTCTGCGTACCAGCCCGGCGACAGGTAGGCGTGCGGACCGTGCACGATCAGCAGGGCGGGACCGGCATGGCGGGCCTGCGGATTCGGCTTCGCCCAATGGCCTTCGATGACGATCCGGTCGCCGTCGCGTGCGTAGAGCACCGGCAGGTGGCTGACCACGGGCACGCCGTCGGCGACGGTGACCAGGGTGACGAACGAGTCGCGCGCGATCAGCCGGTCGAGTTCGGCCAGATCGGTTTCGACGAACGCACGCGGCGTGTACATGGCCGGATCAGGCGCGTGCGCCGAGCGACTGCACCATCTGCGGCACCAGCGCGGCGTCGTCGTCGCCCTGCGGGGGCTGCACGCCCGCCAGCGAGAAGCCGCGCATCAGTGCGTCGTCTTCGTCCAGACCATCGAATGCGACGAACTCCGCGTCGAACAGCGCCGCGCGGGCGCTGTCTTCGCTGTCATAGGCGAGCGTATTGCCATCGCTGTCCAGTACTTCGGCAGTGCCGGCGTCCAGCAGATGCAGGCGCGCCCAGATCAGCGTGCGGCCGAGGGATGCGAGGTACCAGTCTTCCCGGATGAACGGATTCATGCGAAGGCCTCCGCCCACAGCGCCAGCAGGCCGGCCATCGATAGGCCGACCATGATCACGCATAGCGAGATCCGTGCCGGTGTCGCGAGGCCGGACAGCGAGGTGTCGGTGATCTGCCGGTAGTCGCCGGCCAGCAGCCAGCGCAGCGCGACCGGCTTGAGGAAGGCGCCTTCGCCCCATTGCGCACCGAGCGCGCCGTGGCGATCGCGGATGTGCACCAGCGTCAGTGGCCAGAAAATGACGAAGGCGCAGAAGCCGGCGATGGCGACACCGACGAAGCACAGGGCGAAGAACAGGATCATCAGAACTCCGCGTTGCCCGGCGCACGCGGGTAGGCGATGGCGTCACGGATGTTGGACAGCCCGCAGACGTACACCACCAGCCGCTCGAAGCCGAGGCCGAAGCCGGCATGCGGCACCGAACCGTAACGACGGAAGTCGCGATACCAGCCGTAATGCGCCGGATCCAGGCCGAACTGCGCCATGCGAGCGTCCAGCACGTCCAGGCGCTCCTCACGCTGGCTTCCGCCGATGATCTCGCCGATGCCCGGCGCCAGCACGTCCATCGCCGCGACGGTCTTGCCGTCGTCGTTCAGGCGCATGTAGAACGCCTTGAAGTGTTCGGGATAGTTGGTCACCACCACCGGCCGGCCGACGTGCTGCTCGGTCAGCCATCGCTCGTGTTCGGTCTGCAGGTCCAGGCCCCATTCGACCGGGAACTCGAACTTCTGCCCCGACTTCTGCAGCAGTGAGATCGCGTCGGTGTAGTCGATGCGCTCGAACGGCGAGTTGACGAAGGCTTCCAGGCGGGTCAACGCAGTTGGCTCGACGCGCTCGGCGATGAAGGCGATGTCGTCTGCACGCTCACTGAGCACGGCGCGGAAGAGGTACTTCAGGAAGTCCTCGGCCAGCTGCGCGTTGGCGGCCAGGTCGTTGAACGCGACTTCCGGTTCGATCATCCAGAACTCGGCCAGGTGACGCGTGGTGTTGCTGTTCTCGGCGCGGAACGTCGGGCCGAAGGTGTAGACCTTGCTCATGGCCAGCGCATACGCCTCGGCGTTGAGCTGTCCGGACACGGTCAGGAACGTTTCCTTGCCGAAGAAGTCACGGGAAAAATCCACCGCGCCTTCCTTGTCGCGCGGCAGGTTGACCATGTCCAGCGTGGACACGCGGAACATCTGGCCGGCGCCTTCGGCATCGGAGGTGGTGATGATCGGCGTGCTGATCCAGAAGTAGCCGTTCTCGTGGAAGAAGCGGTGCACCGCCTGCGCCAGCGAGTTGCGGATGCGGGTGACCGCGCCGAACAGGTTGGTGCGCGGGCGCAGGTGGGCGAACTCGCGCAGGTACTCCAGCGAATGCTGCTTGGGCTGCATGGGGTAGGTGAGGGGGTCTTCCACCCAGCCCACCACCTCGATGGACGAGGCCTGGATCTCGAAACTCTGGCCCTGGCCCTGCGAGGCCACCAGCGTGCCGGTAGCGACGACCGCACAGCCGGTGGTCAGGTGCTTGATCTCGGATTCGTAGTTGACCAGCGAGTCGGGCGCCACCACCTGGATCGGCGCGAAGCACGAGCCGTCGCTGACGTTGACGAAGGACAGGCCCGCCTTGGAATCGCGCCGCGTGCGCACCCAGCCGCGCACCGTGACTTCGCCGCCGGCCGGGAGCTTGCCCGCCAGCGCATGTTCGACGCTCACCACCGTCATGGCTTGAATCCTTCGATAACAGACTTATTGATGGAACGCGGAGTTTACAAGAGCCGCGCAGCCCTCGGCATGCCGGTGGCTATAATCGTCCGCGTCGCATAGGAGATACGCATGGCCATCACCCTGACCCCGGTTGCACTCGAACGCGTGCAGCGTTTCGTCGAGCAGACGCCGTCGGCGCTGGGCCTGCGCTTCGGCGTGACCCGCACCGGCTGTTCCGGCTGGGGCCATGTGGCCGACCTGGCCCGCGACGAGCGCGAAGGCGACACGGTGTTCGAGTTCGGGGGCGTGAAGATCTACGTCGACGCCACCAGCCTGCCGCTGGTCGACGGCACCGAGATCGACTTCGCCAAGCAGGGCCTGTCCGAGACCTTCATGTTCCGGAACCCGAACGCGGCTGCCGAATGCGGCTGTGGCGAGAGCTTCACCACCACGGCTGACGCCGCCTGACACGTCCAGGGGGTAGGTTGCCCCTAAGTGGTTGACCTGTCATACTTTCCTGCTCCCGGAGGCCCGTCAGGCCGCCGGCTCCTCGCCCCACCGTGCCCGTTACGGCCATCGGGGGGCTGTCCAGTCCGGCCTTTTTCCAGGCCGGGCCCACATCCGAAAGGTAAAAACGATGCGTCACTATGAAGTCGTATTCCTGGTCCACCCGGACCAGAGCGAGCAGGTGCCGGCCATGATCGAGCGCTACAAGGCGCTGATCGAGGGCGGCAACGGCACGATCCACCGTCTGGAAGACTGGGGCCGCCGCCAACTGGCGTACCCGATCCAGAACCTGGTGAAGGCCCACTACGTCCTGCTCAACATCGAAGCCGACCAGGCCGTGCTGAACGAACTGGTGGAAAGCTTCCGCTTCAACGATGCGGTGCTGCGCAACCTGGTCATCAAGCGCGATGGCCCGGACACCGAGCAGTCCCTGATCATGAAGAACAAGGACGAGAAGGGCGACAAGCCCGAACGTGGCGAGCGTCGCCGCCGTGACGACGAAGAAGGCGAGGCCCCCGCTGCCTCGAACGATTCCGACAACGCCGAAGCCGCCTGAGGAGCACACCCATGTCCAAGTTCTTCCGCCGCCGCAAGTTCTGCAAGTTCACCGCCGAAGGCGTGAAAGAGATCGACTACAAGGATCTCAACACCCTGCGCCAGTACCTGACCGAGAACGGCAAGATCGTCCCGAGCCGCGTCACCGGCACCAAGTCCCGCTATCAGCGTCAGCTGTCCGCCGCGGTCAAGCGCGCCCGTTTCCTGGCGCTGATCCCGTACACGGACAACCACGACGTGTAATCCAGGACCTCCCTGCACAGGGAGGTTCTTCTTTCCCACTGTCATTCGGACAGCCAATCGCTGCAGGCCCGCCCTGCTAACGAATACGGAGCAATACGATGGAACTGATTCTTCTGCAGAAAGTGACCAACCTGGGTGTCCTGGGTGACAAGGTCAACGTGAAGCCTGGCTACGGCCGCAACTTCCTGGTGCCGCAGGGCAAGGCCGTGCCGGCGACCGCCGCCAATGTCGCCGAGTTCGAAGCCAAGCGGGCCGACTACGAAGCCAAGGCCAAGGCCGTGCATGACGACGCCGAAAGCCGCGCCGCCAAGCTGGAAGGCGCCAGCGTCACGATCACCGCCAACGCCGCGACCGAAGGCAAGCTGTTCGGTTCGGTCGGCCCGCGCGACATTGCCGACGCCTTCACGGCTGCCGGCCTGCCGCTCGAGAAGAGCGAAGTCATCATGGGCGAAGGCGCGCTGCGCAACATCGGCGAGTACGAGATCGTCGTGAAGCTGCACGCCGACGTGCACACGACCGTCAAGGTCGTGGTGCAGGCCGAAGCCTGATCCACCCTCGCGCATCATCCGTGATGCCGACAGACGGGCGCCGAAAGGCGCCCGTCCTGTTTTTGGAGCTCGTGTCCGTCTCAGTCGCTGAGATGCCCACCGGTTATCCACACACTTATCTGCAACACCCTCGGGCATGGACTGCCTACCATGGCCGGCCGTGCGAGCTTCCGCCTCGCATGCGCCGCAGGAGCTTTGCTTGATGTCCGCCCGCACCGGTTTTCGCCAGGACCCCAACGACTCGCGCATCGAACAGCTGCGCGTGCCGCCGAACTCCATCGAGGCGGAGCAGGCGGTGCTGGGTGGCCTGATGCTGGCGCCGGAAGCCTACGATCGCATCAACGACAAGTTGACGCCGAACGATTTCTACCGGCGCGACCACCAGCTGATCTACCGCGCCATCGGTGAACTGGCAGAGCGGAACCGGCCGTTCGACGCGGTGACGCTGGGCGAGTGGTTCGAATCGCAGGGTCACATGGAGCTGGTCGCCGGCGGTGCCTACCTGGTGGAGCTGGCCAGCACCACACCGTCCGCCGCCAACATCACCGCCTACGCCGAGATCGTCCGCGACAAGGCGGTGATGCGGCAGCTGATCGAAGTCGGCACCGAGATCGTCAACGACGCGTTCCAGCCGGAAGGCAGGGAAAGCGACGAGATGCTGGCGGTCGCCGAACAGAAGGTGTTCGCGATCGCCGAGCAGGGCGCACGCGGGCGTACCGATTTCGTGGCGATGAACGACGCGCTGAAGGACGCGTTCGAAGTCCTGCGCGTGCGCTCCGAGAGTGGCGGCACCGTGACTGGCCTGCCGACCGGCTACAACGAATTCGACATGATGACCGCTGGTCTGCAGCCCACCGACCTGGTGATCCTGGCCGCGCGTCCGGCGATGGGCAAGACCACGTTCGCGCTGAACATCGCCGAGTACGCCGCGATCAAATCGAAGAAGGCGGTCGCCGTCTTCTCGATGGAAATGTCGGCCGGCCAGCTGGCCATGCGTTTGATCTCCTCGGTCGGGCGCATCAACGCGACCCGCCTGCGCACCGGCTCGCTGGAAGACGAGGACTGGAGTCGCGTCACCAGCGCCATCCGCATCCTCAAGGACCAGGCCAAGGTCTTCATCGACGATACGCCGGGCCTGTCGCCCGACGTGCTGCGTTCCAAGGCCCGCCGGCTGAAGCGCGAACACGATCTGGGCTTGATCGTCATCGACTACCTGCAACTGATGTCGGTGCCGGGCAACAGCGAGAACCGCGCGACCGAGATCTCCGAGATCTCGCGCTCGCTGAAAGGCCTGGCGAAGGAGCTCAACGTGCCGGTGCTTGCGCTGTCGCAGCTCAACCGCTCGCTGGAAACGCGTACCGACAAGCGCCCGGTGATGGCCGACCTGCGCGAATCGGGCGCCATCGAGCAGGATGCCGACATGATCGTCTTCATCTACCGCGACGATTACTACAACAAGGAAACCTCGCCGGACAAAGGCCTGGCCGAGATCATCATCGGCAAGCAGCGTTCCGGCCCGACCGGCTCTTGCAAGCTGCGGTTCTTCGGCGAATACACCCGCTTCGACAACCTGAGCCACGACAACATCGGTGCGTTCGAGTGACCGCTACTTGCGGATGAAGTAGCTCACGAAGACGTCCCCCGTCGCATCGGCGGCCATCGTGGTGCTGGCATCGAAGAACGACTCGCGGAACCAGGGCTCCTGCATCATGTAGCCGACCAGGCGCTGGAAGTCGGCCTGCGCGAGCTGAGGCGGATTCCGCGTGGTCGCCACCGCCGTCAGCATGCACAGGCTCCTGCTGCAACGCGGCTTCGAAATCTCCAAGTGCCCGAACTCCCGGGCATGGCGTTCGATCACCTGTTCGATCAGGGTTTCCAGGCGCGGAGACCAATCAGGGTCCGCCGGTTCCGACCGGCCCAGTGTTTCGTAATCCTTCGCATCCGAACTGGCCGTCCGCAGTCCGGCCAGGAACTTGTCCACCCTGCGTTCCCCCTCTGCCGACAACGCCCGTGCCACGGCCGGGGTGCCAGTCGCCGGGGCGGGCGGCGTTGCGGCGCCCGACGCCGTAATGGTCGCCTGCACGGATGGCTGGACGTTGGCGGGTGAGGTTGCTGGTGCGCTGCCCGTCGCAGGACGGTCGTCGGGCGACGGCACCGTGGAAGCAGGCGCCAAGATTCGCGATGGATGCCTGTCCAGCGGTCCGGCATCCGTGGGGATCGCACGGGTCCACCACCATGCGCCGAGGACAGCGGCAATGATCACGCTGCCGAGGATTATTGAGGTGGGGCGAAGCGCCATCGGAGTCGATCCTTGGAAGCCAGGGCAAGCCTAACGCAACTTTTTCCGTGGACCCATGAACGGGAGGCGGGCCGCTGAACGCTACAATCGGCGCATGGAGACTGCTGTGGACGCCGCCCTGTCAGACGCGCACGCGCGCCCCGAAGCGAACGATCGGCCGACGCGGATTCGCGTGGATCTCGATGCGCTGGTGCACAACCTGCATGCGATCCAGGGAGTGGTCGGCGTACCGGTCATGGGCATCGTCAAGGCCAATGCCTATGGGCATGGCCTGGTGCCGGTCGCCCTGCATCTGCAGGCACAGGGCATCGGCCAGTTTGGTGTTGCACTGGTGGAAGAGGGTCTGGCCTTGAGGCGCGCCGGCGTGACGGTGCCGATCCTCGTGCTGGGCGGCATCCATGCGCCTCAGGTCGGCCAGTTCCTGGCATGCGATCTTGAAGTCACGGTGTCGTCGATCGCCAAGTTGCGCCAGGTCGAGCAGGCGGCCCAGTCGCTCGGCCGCAAAGCGGTGATCCACCTGAAGGTCGATACCGGCATGGAACGCATCGGCGTGCACAGCGAGAACGCGGCGCCATTGATCGAGGCGGCGGTTGATTCGTCCTGGTGCACGGTGAAGGGCATCTATTCGCATCTGGCGTGCTCGGATGATCCCGCCTCGCCGATGACGGACGTGCAGCTACAGCGGTTCCTGCATGCGTGCGCGCATTTCGACCGGCTGGGCGTGCCGATGCCGATCCGCCACCTGGCCAATTCCGGAGGTGTGCTGCATTTCCCTGATACCTGGCTGGACATGGTGCGCCCGGGCATTGCGCTCTACGGCGTGCTGCCGGACCCCGCATCGCAGGCCACGATCGACCTCAGGCCGGCGCTGTCGCTTGTGTCCAAGGTCGTCTACTTCAAGGTCGTGCGCGCCGGCCGAACCGTCAGTTATGGGGCCACCTGGATGGCGCCGACCGATACCCGCGTGGTGACCATCCCGATCGGCTACGGTGACGGCTACCCACGTTCGCTGTCGTCGCGGGGCGAGGTGCTGGTGCGGGGCGAACGCTATCCCATCGTCGGCCGCGTCTGCATGGACCAGTTCATGGTCGATCTTGGCCCCGGCGGTACGGCCTACAACGAGGACGAAGTCGTGCTGATCGGCCACCAGGGTCGCGACGCGATTTCCTGCGAGGCGGTCGCATTGGCGGCCGGGACCATTCCATACGAGATCCTGACCGGACTCAACGCGCGCATTCCGCGCGAATACCTCGGCGCTGCATCCAGCGGTCCGCCGTTCGCGTAAGACCACGGCCGTCTTTTCAGGTTTTCCGTATGCCGAATGCCATCGTCTGGTTCCGCCATGACTTGCGCCTGGATGACCATCCAGCGCTGCGTGCGGCGCTGGACGAGGGCTTCACGCCGGTGCCCGTGTACATCCATGCGCCGGAGGAAGAAGGCGAGTGGGCGCCGGGTGCCGCCTCGCAGGCTTGGCTGCACCCGTCGCTGGCGGCACTGGATGACGACTTGCGCCGACGTGGCTCGCGCCTGCTGGTTCGACAGGGCCGGAGTGCGGAAACGTTGCAGGCGTTGATTGACGCATCCGGTGCAACGGCGGTG
>NZ_LSIF01000063.1 GCF_001556105.1 Pseudoxanthomonas mexicana
TGACCCACCCCCAGAGAACTGGGCCAACGTAAAGTAGAGACTTTGTTCCGCATGGGCCCCGTGGCAAACGAGGAGTCAGGCAATGAAGAGGTCCCGTTTTACCGAGGAGCAGGTGGCGTACGCGCTCAAGCAGGTCGAGCTGGGGATGGCCGTTGGCGAGGTGTGTCGCAAGATGGGCATCGCGGAGGCGACGTTTTATGTTTGGCGCAAGAAGTACGGTGGGCTTGGGCCATCCGAGCTCAAGCGTCTGCGGCTGCTGGAAGAGGAAAACCGCAAGCTCAAGCAGTTGGTGGCCGACCTGAGCCTGGACAAGGCGATGCTGCAGGAGGTGGTCACAAAAAAGCTCTGAGGGCGGCCCAGAAGCGCAGTTGGGTTGCCCGCTTGAGAGAGCGCTTTGGCGTGAGCGAACGGCGTGCATTGCGAATTGTGGCGATGTCGCGCTCAGCGTTCTCGTACAAGGCCAAGGCGCGCGACTGCAGCGCCATCCGTCTGCGGATGCGCGAGATCACCCAGACGCGGATCCATTACGGCTGCGAGCGCGTCTTGGTGATGCTGCGTCGCGAGGGCTGGCGGGACAACCACAAGCGGATCCATCGCATCTACAAGGAAGAAGGCCTGTCGTTGCGGCATTGTCGGCCGCGTCGCAGTCGCAGCAGCCGTCGCCGGCAACCGATCAAGGTGGCGACAGCGCCCAACACCCTGTGGGGAATGGACTTCGTGAGTGACGCGTTGTTCGACGGCCGTCGCTTCCGGCTGCTGCCGGTGCTGGATCACTTCACACATGAGTGCCTGGATATCGTTGTAGATCAGTCCTTGCGCGCAGACGATGTCGCCAAAGCAGTGGCGCGCCTGGTTGTTCAACGAGGCAAGCCAGAAGCGATCAAGGTGGATAACGGCAGTGAGTTTGCCGGCAAGGTCATGGACCGTTGGGCGTATGAGGTCGGCGTGGAGTTGGACTTCTCCCGACGTGGCACGCCGACGGACAACGCGATGGTGGAAAGCTTCAACGGCCGGCTCCGACAGGAGTGTCTGAACGAGCATTGGTTCTTGTCGTTGGCCGATGCGCGGAGCAAAATCGAGGCGTGGCGGAAGTTCTATAACGAGGAGCGACCCCACAGTGCATTGGCATGGAAAACCCCTGCAGAATTCGCCCGAGAACACGGGTCCCAAGCGAATTTGCAGGCGCCGAAGAAGGTCGGAATCTCTACCGGCTGATGGCCCAGGATTCGGGGGTGGGTCA
>NZ_LSIF01000064.1 GCF_001556105.1 Pseudoxanthomonas mexicana
CGGTCATTGCCATCAATTATGGCAACCGGATGTCTACGAAAGGCTGGCCGGTCCATGGGGGACTGAACGCCCTCGTGAAGTCGAAGTACTTCTGGTTCGCTGTCGCGATAACGATTCTGTGCTCTCGCTACTTCACAACTCCCGGCTGGTGGGAGCTCGCTATCACCGTGATACCCGGCCTGGTGGGATTTTCCATCGCTGGCGTTGCAATCTTCGTAAGTTTGGGAAGCGACTCTCTGCGGGCAGTCATAGCAGGAAAGGATCCCAACGATCCTTCTCCGTCGCCATTCATGGCCTTCATGGCGATGTTCACTCATTTTGTGGTCATCCAGCTCATTGCACTTCTATGCGCCTTTGTTGCACAAGCCCTGTATGACGCCCGCCCCATAGCAAGCAATCCACTTGAGGGCCTGGCTAGCGAGCTTCGAGGTCCGTTCTGGTTAGTCGGTGGACTCCTATTCTGCTATGCGCTCTCGCTTTGCACCGCCTTAGCGATCGAGATATATCGGCTCGCGAAGATGATCGATGAGTTTCAGAGCCGCGAGAACAACTCAAGATAGCGTGAGCTACCACCCCTTCCATCGAGAGGCAATGCAGCATGGCTGTTGTAACGCGCACACTCGGGCCGCTGCATTTCGAGGATCTGGAGCCGAAGCGATTTGAAGACCTTGTACGTCAACTGATCTACGACTTCCGGGAGTGGTACAAGCTAGAGGCCACCGGAAGAAGTGGCGATGACGACGGCTTTGACGCGCGGGCCACAGAAGAAGTGAGTCGCAGTGTCGGCGAGGAGGATCAGGCCGAACCCAGCTCAGCTCCTCACCGAACTTGGCTTGTTCAGTGCAAGCGCGAGAGGAAGATAAGTCCAAAAAAGCTTCTGGAGTATCTTGGCGGCATCCGGGAATCCGCAGGCGAGCCCCTACATGGGCTGATCTTTGTTGCCGCTTGTGATTTTTCAAAAAAGGCAAGAGACGCTTTTAACTTTGCCTGCAGAGAGATGGGGCTGCAGGAGTGGTTTCTGCTAGGTAAAGCTGAACTTGAAGACCTGCTCATGAGGCCGAAGTATGATCACCTGCTGTACGGCTACTTCGGGGTCTCTCTCGGGGGAAGGCGGACGAATCCGTACGCTGCACTTCGCAAGTCACTCGCGGCAAAGCGCAAAGCAATTCGCGTACTGGATGATCATCACCACCGCCCGGTACTAATTCGCGCAGCGGATGCCGAGGACTACCCCCACCCTACCGATGCTGAGAAGTTCAAAACGCGCCCTGGGTGGATCGTCAGGACATATCTTGGCCACACGTACGCAGGTCTTCTCTTCCTTCACAGGAAGCACTTTGCCTTCCTGGCCGAAAACTCGGTCGATTGGGACGCCGCCTTCTCGTTCAACGACGCTGTGAACGCACACGACGATTACTGGAGCCACTTTCGCAAGCAACTAGCGTCCAGGCATGACGTCTTTACGGCGTGGGAGTCTCTTGGGGAGGATAGAGCTTGGCTCGAGATTCAGGCTGTCCTCCCGTACGATCGGATCATCGATATTGACGAGCACGGCGACGACTTGGCTGAATTTCCGCAGATCATAGTTGAGAGAGATGACCAAGGGCACATCTTCTCTAGCGCGCATGCAGAAGTTTCTACGATCGGAAACGTCCGGCGGAGTCGACAACTAAGCTCACCAGAGGAAGACCGCGTATCTGCTTTCCCTGAAGGCCTCCGAGAAGAGGAATGAGGGTACGCTTCTCAGGCTCGACATGCTTAGCCAGTCGCCGCCTGAACAGCGAAAGCAAGCCGCAACCGGCGACCATGCACGCCACCACGTTCCGTCGAGGCCTGAAGAACAGGGACTCTGCTTTGAACGAAGGCGGCTATCCGATCTTCCGTCTCCAGCGCGCGCTGAAACCTATTCGGCTGATCCGAAATGAAAGCCGCGACTCTCGAGAAATGAGACGCATCAACGGAAGTCTTCTGAAGGCCGAGCTTCGCGCCCATCTGTGACGCTAAGACCATCGCGGACAGTCCCTGCCAAGCTGCGGGGCGACCGAATGGACCGGAATTGTGCTGCTGCATGGTGTTCTCCGAAGGATAGAGAGATGGGGCCTGGCGCCGTCGCTCTCGGCGACAGGCCCCGGTTTGCGCGATCGACCCTTGGAGGTGCCCAATGGGCTTGAAGAGCCTCACGCTGCCGAGGTTGTTTCGGACACTCACGGCTTGTCCGCTACGGGTGCGGGAGACCCGTGGAGTTACGCCGTCGGCCGAATGCCCGTGATCAGCGTGAAGGCTCGCGCATACATCGCGGCCACGTCGACGCGCGCATGACAGATGAAGCCGATCTGCCCGGTTTCGGCATAGAGCTCGTTCGCCACCTGCACGCTGACACCTTCGCGGATGAAGAATACGAACTGGCTGAAGTCGCCTACGTAGATCTCGCTGCAGTTGTCCGAGCTGCCCACTTCGAGATCGGTTGGGATCTGCGAGGTTTGCAGGAACCTCATCGATTCCAGCAGCGGCGGCAGCCGCAAGGGCTGGCCCGTCGTGTCCGCGAGATTCGCGAAGGTGGCGAGATCTCTCGGATGCATGATGGCGGCAGTGGGCGCGGGGGCGTTGTTGGTAGTGCTTTCCTTCCACGCCGAGACCATGCAGCTGTAGTTGGTCGGCGCCGCGCCATTCGCTCCACCGAAAGCCACCGCATTGATATTCGCGATGTTCTTCAGACCACGGATCTCCGGAGCGGTACCTGTACCTCGGAGGCCAGCCCTGTCCATCTCTTTCGCGAAAGCTCCGGCGATCGCGAGATAGAGCGCGGCCTCCAGACCAGCCTGACTATCGCCCAGGAGTTCACGCGAGATCTTGAAGCGGAATGCCAGGCTGCGCGGCACAACGTCGATAGCCCTGAAGGTGGCATCACTTTCGGCGATGTTCCCGTTCTCGGAACGCCACGCGGCCGTGGGAATGTTGTCGATACCCGCGATCCGGAAGCTCTTGCCCTCGCCCTGCAGCATCGCAACGGAGGCGCCAGCGCTGAGCAGCGAAGATGCTGGCACCAATGCCGAGAGAATGCCGGGTAGCAGCACGGAGGGCACGGTATATCCGCCGGCGGTGTCAGTGCCGACACTGAGACTGTTACGCACGGCCTCCGTCGTCTTCATGTTGGCGACACCGCGGAAGAAGTCTGCGATGTCGATGTCGCTTTCCGCTCCCAGACGGGCGACGCCAAGGCTGTCTGCCACGCCGACCTGGTCCTTCAGCGCTTGATTCGTGAAGAACGTGCCGATCCGCCTGCCCTCGTCATCGCGAAGAGCGTTGCTGAGCTTGCTGCGCCCGGAGAAGGTCGACTCGGCCGCCTCATCCAAGTCCAGCTGATTGGAAATCAAACCAATCTCGGCAGACAGGTAATCGATCGTATTCACGATGTCCTCCGTCAACGTCGCGGGCTTCGATCGATCGTAGGAGTGCTGAACGGCGTTCATTGCTCGCCTAAGATCCGCGCGGCGCGCCAGCATCGAGCGTCGATCATCCGGAACGTCCTCGAGATTGAGGGTGACTCCCAGCTTCCCAAGCTCTGCCTTTGCGGAAGCTTTCAGTTGGCGATCTGCGAGGACTTCACGAAACTCGGCGGTTCCGCCTCGGGCGCTCGGCGTCATGCTGGCAGAGATGGCGCGTGCGTGCGTGCCGTGGGGGTTGAATCTGTTCATGAGGTTTTTCCTTGGTTGCGACCCGGGAAACGAAAAAGCGCGCCCGGATCAGTGGTTACTGATCTAGAGCGCGCTTTGGCGTGGCCTCGGCCGCAACTTCGGACCGGTGTCGGATTCGCCCGTGGGGCGTTCCGTCCTGGACCCGATCAGGATAATTCCAGCGCGCGCTGGTGCAAGGGGTTTCGTTACGGAGATTGCTGATCGCATCTCCAGGTGCCGGCGCGCGCGGAATGCCGCTTGACGGCAAGCTCCGCTGCAGAACATACGGGGCCGCCCATTCGCGTTCTCGGAAACAACATTCCGGCAGCTGGGACATTGGGTCATGCCGGACGCCCCGCCGTGTGCCTGGCAAAGCGGTTGCCCTGAAGAGGTTCCTTGAAGGCCGTCACCTTGCTTCTGGTGGCCGGGGTAAGTCCGAGTTGCCCGAGCAGCGCCTCGAGTCGACGGAACTTCGCGTCCGACAGCATCGGCCCCAGCGCGCGGAAGTTGGCGAGCAATACAGCCGTCATCTCAACCACGAGCCGGTCCGCGTGGCGGAGCACGCCAGGGGGTGCGATTCGCTCGATTTCGCCCCAGCAAACACGCTGCTCGGCGGTCAGATGCATCGGAGGATCCCCCAGAGCCCTATTGTCGACGGGCTCGTCAGCGCGATCGCGAAAGCGCTGGGGGTCATGACTCAGAGAGCCGGACAGCTGGTGAAGGGCAGTTGGCTTGCGAGGGCGCGCCATGGGTCACCTATTGCAATTTTGCGGGTGTGAAAATTTGGCTGGGCGTACGTGTCGTGGTCGAAGGGCCTTCTACTTTCGATGGCCCCCTCCCCTTACGCGGCTTGGGACTGCTCGAAGCGCTTCCATTGCTCGCCGGCGGTCGTGAGCAGATATCCGCCTGAGGCCGGATCGAAGCGCCACAACTTCAGCCAGTCGCCCTGGACGGCGTTCTGGTAGACCCGCGACCAGTCGCGATAGCGCTTCGTCTTGTCACCGCGATACCGATCCTGAAAGGCCAGCCAGGCGAGGTAGAGCCAGTCGTCCGGGATGCCCACCTGCTCAGCCCATCTGAATATGGGGTGGTCAGCTGCGATCGGCTCGGAGTGATCCGGCATGCCGTCTATCCACTCATCGAAAGTCGCTAGGGCGAGCGCGCGCTTGCGCGTGCCTTCTGTTGCTTTTGCTTTTCTCTTCTGTTTGGGTGCCATGCGTGGTACCGGTTCGGTGCCATGCGTGGTACCGGTTTCCGCCTCGTCGCTGCCATGCGTGGTACCGGTGCCGTGCGTGGCACTGGTGTCACTCATGGCACCACTTAGAACGTAGTGGCTTGTGGCTCCGGTACGCCGTTCGACGATGATCCAACCTGTCGATTCAAGCGCCTTCAGCGCGCGCAGGACGTTGGTTCTGGGCAGCCCGGATTCCGTCACGATCCGCGAGACGCTCGGGTAGCACCGGCCGCTGTATCGGTCGGCGTGTTCTATCAGCACCGCTGCCACGGCGATCGCCGCTTGAGACAGTCGCTTATCCCTGCAGATTCGCCCGAGGCGCCAGAGCTTCCCGGAATAGTTGAGGGGCGGGTCATGATCCATGCGCGCCTGCCTCGCCTAAGCGAAACAGCTCCAAGGGCCGCACGTCAGTCCTTCCCTTCCTGGCTGTGCGCAAGCTGCTTAGCGATGTAGTTCCGGAGCTCTTCCTCAGGGATGAGGGTTCGAGCACCCGCCTTGAAATGCCGGATCTCGCCTCGCGCGATCAGCTCATAGAGAGTCGTGCGGGAAACGCTCAGCCGGTGGCAGGCGTTGGGGACCGTATGCGCAAGCGGCGCCGTTTCATTGGTTGTCACTGTCCGTCCTCGGGTGTAGGGATGCCGACGTTTCGGCACGGACATATTCCGAGGATCCCAAGATGCAGACGACGGGAACAATCGTGGCTGACCGCCCCCGATTTCCGCCCTTCACTTGTTATGACTGAACTCTCTCATGATCTTGGCAGCTTCGTTGCAATCGTCAGGGATTGGCACCCCACAAGTCGTGAGCAGTTCGCTCGCGCACTGAACGGCCTTCATTCGCGCCAATCCGCTCGAACTCTCAAGCTTGAGGACAACCGCGGCCAGGAGCTCGCCACGCGCGGTGGCGGGCTTCCTGCCGGCCTTCCCGCTCTCGGCGTCGACCCCTCGCTCAGCCTCAATGAGCACACCGCGAAGCTCTTCAAGATCACCAGACACGCGCCTCCGCAGATCGGCGTACGGTTGACCGGCTCGTTTCAGACACACTTCATCCGCAGCAGCGCGCGCGCGTGGCGGAAGATCGTCCAGCTTTAGTTTCAGATCTCCTAGCTCGCTGATCATCCGTTCGAGAAAACGGAGCTCTTCGGAAACCTTCGGGGTCGATTCCTCGCTCCCACGAAGGCTCCGATAGAGAGAGACCCTCTCGCTCAGGTACTCCAAGAACATCGCCTGATCCAAGCCCGGGGCCAGTTCGATCAAGATCGCCCGGAGACGCCCTTCAGGGATGGCCTCGTCAACGAGCTCGCCTTCCGCCCAGCTCATCTAGCCAGCTTGTCCAGGTCGCGGGACAGGCGCCGCAGTAGCTCAGCACAGGCGTATAGACGGCCATCCATATCGCTGACCTCCCCGACCATGCCCGCAAGAATGTCGGCGACGCCATCGATGGATCCGGACACCACCTCAAGTTCACTGTTCATCGTTACTGCCCTCATCTGTGTTGCGGGTAAAGCGAGTGCTCAGCGCCTTCCCGATGTGATGTTCCCTAGCGTAAAGCGAGGCCGGCGGCGCGAACATGACCCTCTCCAACTCGGCAGCAAGCTTCGCAACTCGGTCGGGAGAAGGCACGTATCGTCGATGGGGCGCTACGGTTTTGGGAAAGCTGATCACGTTGTCGGCCATGTCAGGAAGCGCTCCCAATCACCGGGATCTCTACCCACTCTTCAGCCTCAGCGAAGATGGCCGCACTCGCGTCGTTAATGCTCACGTACGCTTGTGCCAACGTCGACTCTAGTCCCTTCAGGGCTTCGCCGATCGCGTTTTCCCACTCTTCAGCACTGAACTCCCCAGACTCCATGAACTTCGCGATCAGGCGCAGGTTGCAGCTCACCTGGTACACCCTTTCATTGTGCTCATCGATCGTACGCAGTGCGGCCTCGCGGCTCTTGCCTGAGACTTCGCCAGCAACGACACTTTCGTTTCCCATAATCGTTCTCCTATCGAGCGGTTGTGGAAGGCGGGCCGGGTGCCTCAATCACCCGGCTCGCCGCTTCTTCCCCTTCAACGGGGATACGTTGTCGCCGACGAAGACTCCCAAGCGCGGCATCTTTGCGACCGCCCTCGCGACTTCGTTCGGCAAATACTGTGCGTAGTGCTTTCGAGTGATGCGGCTATCGCTGTGCCCCAGCGCGCGGGCGACCATCTCGATGTCCTTGGTGGCGATCAGCAGCAGCTTCCCGTAGGTCGCGCGGGTGGTCTTGAAACTCACGTCGTCCAGCTTGGCGGCAGCCACGGCGGCTAGCATGGGCTTGGTCACGTCATCCCTGCCCCAGGCCCGGCCATCGGCCCTCATGAAGATCGGATCCATAGGCCCCTTGCCGGCCGTTGCCCGCTGAAAGAACGACTCCCCTTCCGGCGTGAGCGGCTGCAGGAGCGTCTTGCCGGTCTTGGACTGATATAGGCGCACCGTGCCGTGATCCGGGCTGTAGTCGCGCGTTTGGAGCGCCACCAGCTCACCCCTGCGCCCGCCAGTCATAAGCGCCCCCGTCAGGAGCTCCCGCAGGTCTGGAGCCGCCGTGTTGAGCAGCCGGGTGATCTCGTCTCGCTCCAGCATCCGCGGTGGCGGATCCTCTCCGAGCTCGAACGGGGTGACCTTGACCCACCAAGTAGGTAGGTCGGCAGGTAGCCGGTCATTGGCCCAGGCGTAGTTCAGCGCCGCCTTCACGATCGTCAGATTCCGATTTGCCGTCGACTTGCGGCCGCGCAGCTGGTCGGGGTCTGCCGGGTCAAAGGGCTGGACCTTCCCCCGAATGACGGGCGCCTTGGCTGCCAGCGCCTTGTGCCACTTCCGCAGTGCCGGCGCGTCCAGGGCGGTCACTAGCTTGCTACCTATCGAGTCGGCCCCGTGCAGTGCCCATGACTGCCTAGCGATCTTCTCCGAACCCTTCCCGGCCAGATGCTCTTCGAAGTACGCGTCGACCACCTTCCCGAGGGTCATTCCGTCCCGGTAGTGCTTGGGCCGTGACGCCCGCTCTTCAACCTGCAGCGTGGTCGACAGCGGAACGGCCTGCGCGTAGCTCAGCACTACCTGCCCATCGGCGGCAGCGTGATCGTCGGGCGTCCCAATTCGCTGGTGCCGATACCCCACTCCCTCGCGCTGGCGAACGATCCAGGCAGCATCGCGCTTGCCGCGGTAGTAGCCAAGGAATGTGCCTGGGACGATCTGACGCCAGTACGGCTCTTTGCGCGCCTTCAATTTGAGGCGCGCTTCACGTGTCTCGAGGCGGTGGTCTCTGGGTTGCCGTGCCACGGTAGCGATCGTCCTTCTTCCGGAGTTTTCCGGAATATACCGGGGCGAACCCCCGTGAACGCTACCGTACAGGAGCGGACGCTAAAGTCAACAGCACCAATGGTTTAAGCGGAGTATTGGCGAACAATAGCGAACGGTGACGAACATGCAAACCTACTCTTTCACGGTAGCGACCGGGGTTCGAATCCCCGTGGGGACGCCAATTTTTCAGAAGGCCCGGGAAACCGGGCCTTTTTTTTGCGCTTCGTGCGGTATCCGCTTCGCCCATTTTTACGAGCATTTCATCGTGTCCGGCGTAGATGCTTCCGCGACGCCTGCCCACAGCCCCAGTACGGCAGTTGCGTAATGGGTGGGCGGTGGCCATGCCACCTTTGTGGAACCGGCGTGATGACGCACGATACCCTCGCTGACGAACTGATCGCGCTACTTCCCCTCCACCGCGCGCGATACGTGCTGGACAGCAGGATCGCGGGAGCGGGATGAGGTGGCCTTCGATGCCGTGCCGCAACGCCCGACGCGTCACGCAACGTCGCGTGCAGCGCTTGTCGGATGCAGGGTGGCGACGCCGTGCCCCTGCTCTGCCAAGTACTCCAACCACTTTCCCAGGAACGTATTCATGCGCATGCGGTGGCTGATCACCTCCGCCGCGGGCGGATACAGACCGATCACGTCCTGCCAGCGCTTGCCGACGTAGCAGTGCGTTGCCTCCACCTGATGGGCGTCACGGTACAGGCGGACGAACGCGGAGGGATCAGGCTCACCGGTCAGTGGATCGCAGATGTCGTAGGTGAGTCGCAGTTCTACGGTGTAGCGGTGCGTCTCGATGACCTCAAGCCGCAGGTCCAGTCCATCGCCGATGCTGGAGAAGTACGTGCCGGGCTGCAGATGTTCCGGTGAGAACAGGCGCGTCAGCCGCGCATGGTTTTCCGCATACAGCGCCATCAACCAGCCGAAGCGGCTCAGCCGGGGGATGCGCGCGGTGCGTGCGAGGGCCTGTGACATGGGTCGATCCTACACGCGGAATCCCGCTCGCGGCAGCATTGACGACCTGCGGCATGGGGCCTTAGTTAAGGGTTCCCGGATGGCATCTTCCGGGCACCCGCAACGCCCTCCCGACTCAGTACATGTCCCGCTGCAAGCCCAGCGTGGAGAGGACCTTGCTGGAGATTTCCTCGATGGACTTGTTGGTGGTGCTCAGCGTGGGCAGCCGCTCCACCTGGAACATGGCCTCGGCCGCGGCCACTTCGCGCTTGCAGGTCTCCATCTTCGCGTAGCCCGAGTTCGGACGCCGCTCCTGGCGGATCTGGTACAGGCGGTCCGGGTCGATGGTCAGTGCGAACAATTTGCGGCGGTACGGGCGCAACCGCGCCGGCAGGCGGTCCGTTTCCAGGTCGCCGTCGGTCAGTGGGTAGTTGGCGGCGCGGATGCCGTAATGCAGGGCCAGGTAGACGCAGGTCGGGGTCTTGCCGGCGCGCGACACCGCCACGAGGATCACGTCGGCTTCGTCGTAGTTCACCGCCATGCCGTCGTCATGGGTCAACGCGAAGTTCATCGCGTCGATGCGGCGGTGATAGGTCTCGAAATCCACCAGGCCATGTGCCTGGCCCACCCGGGACTCGCGCTGCTGGCCCAGCTCCCGTTCCAGCGGCTCGATGAAGGGGGCGAAGACATCGAGCATCAACGCGCCGCTTTCCGCGACCAGCGCGCTCAGCGCCGGATCGACGCACGAGTTGATGACGATGGGTCGGCTGCCCAGCTTCTCGCCCGCGCGGCGGATGCGGTCGGCTGCATCCCGGGCCTTTTCCTCGTCATCGACGAAGGACAGCCGGTCGGTCTGGAACCGCATGCCGGCGAACTGGGTCAGCAGGCTGTGGCCGATGGTCTCGGCCGTGATACCGGTTCCATCTGAAACATAGAACACCTGCCGCAAGTCAGACATGACGACCCTGCCCCTTCACCATGGAAACCCCCTCACATCAAGCTTGTCTGCAATTGGTATGCACTGCATCATATCGCTTCTTTCCCCATGGACACGGCACCCCACGCCGATGGTCATCGGCATGGCGCGGCCTGCTTCGGAGCATTGCGCTTGAACGAGAACATCCTGTGGTTGCATGAGCTGCGCCTGGCCGACCTGGCCCGCGTAGGTGGCAAGAATTCGTCGCTGGGCGAAATGATCGGCCACCTGGCCAACCTGGGCGTGTCGGTGCCCGGTGGTTACGCGACCACGGCGGAAGCCTTCAAGGCCTTCATCGCGCACAACGACCTGTCCAAGCGCATCTTCGACAAGCTGGCCACGCTGGACGTCGAAGACGTGCCCGCGCTCACGGCCGCAGGCAAGGAAATCCGCGGCTGGGTCATCGATGCCCCGCTGCAGCCCGACCTGGATGCCGACATCCGCGCCGCCTACGCCAAGCTGTCGGCCGACAATGGCGGCGGTGATGTCGCTGTGGCCGTGCGCTCCTCCGCGACCGCCGAAGACCTGCCCGACGCCTCGTTCGCCGGCCAGCAGGAAACCTTCCTCAATGTCACCGGTGCCGACGATGTCGTGTACAAGGTGAAGGAGGTCTTCGCCAGCCTCTACAACGACCGCGCCATCGCGTATCGCGTGCACCACGGCTTCAAGCACGAGGACGTGTTCCTGTCCTCGGGCGTGCAGCTGATGGTGCGTTCCGGCGTCGGCGCCTCGGGCGTGCTGTTCACGCTGGACACCGAATCCGGCTTCCGCGACGTGGTGTTCGTCACCTCCAGCTTCGGCCTCGGCGAGATGGTCGTGCAGGGCGCGGTGAACCCGGACGAGTTCTACGTCTACAAGCCCACGCTGAAGCAGGGCAAGCCCGCCATCCTGCGCCGCTCGCTCGGCAGCAAGGCGCTGCGCATGGTGTATTCGGACACGCCGGGCGAACGCGTCCGTACCGAAGACACACCGGTGGAACTGCGCAACACGTTCTCGATCAGCGATGCCGATGTGGAGGAACTGTCGAAGCAGGCGCTGGTGATCGAACAGCATTACGGTCGCCCGATGGATATCGAATGGGCGAAGGACGGCGTGACCGGCAAGCTGTTCATCGTGCAGGCACGGCCGGAAACCGTGAAGTCACGCGCCAAGGCCACGCAGATCGAGCGTTATGCGCTGGAGAAACGCGGCGAGGTGATCGCCGAAGGCCGTGCCATCGGCCAGAAGATCGGCAGCGGCGTGGCGCGCGTGGTGCGCTCGCTGGACGACATGGCGCGTGTGCAACCCGGTGACGTGCTGGTCGCCGACATGACCGATCCGGACTGGGAGCCGGTGATGAAGCGCGCCAGTGCCATCGTCACCAACCGTGGCGGCCGCACCTGCCATGCCGCCATCATCGCGCGCGAACTCGGCGTGCCGGCCGTGGTCGGCACCGGCAACGCGCTGGACCGCATCGAGGACGGCGTCGAGGTCACGATCAGCTGCGCCGAAGGCGATACCGGCTTCATCTATGCGGGTGCCCTGCCCTTCGAGCGCACCACGACCGATCTGGCCGCGATGCCCGAAGCGCCCTTGAAGATCATGATGAATGTGGCCAACCCGGAGCGCGCGTTCGACTTCGGCCAGCTGCCGAATGCCGGCATCGGCCTGGCGCGCCTGGAGATGATCATCGCCAGCCACATCGGCGTGCACCCGCTGGCGCTGCTGGAATACGACCGCCAGGACCTCGACGTCCGCAAGAAGATCGATGCCAAGACCGCCGGTTATGCCGATCCCGTCAGCTTCTACGTGGACCGGCTGGCCGAAGGCATCGCGACGATCACCGCATCGGTGGCGCCGCATCCGGTGATCGTCCGCCTGTCGGACTTCAAGTCGAACGAGTACGCGAACCTCATCGGCGGCAGCCGCTACGAGCCGCACGAAGAGAACCCGATGATCGGCTTCCGCGGTGCCAGCCGTTATGTCGATCCGTCCTTCGAGCCCGCCTTCGCGCTGGAGTGCCGGGCGGTCCGCCGCGTGCGCGACCAGATGGGCCTGGACAACCTGTGGGTCATGATCCCCTTCGTCCGCACGCTGGAAGAAGGCCGCAAGGTCATCGACGTGCTGGCCAAGCATGGCCTGCGCCAGGGCGATGGCGCCACCGATGGAAAGCCGGGGCTCAAGATCATCATGATGTGCGAGGTGCCGTCGAACGCATTGCTCGCCGAGGAATTCCTCGACATCTTCGATGGCTTCTCGATCGGTTCGAACGACCTGACCCAGCTGACACTTGGCCTCGACCGCGATTCCAGCATCGTCGCCAACCTGTTCGACGAGCGGGATCCTGCGGTCAAGAAGATGCTGTCGATGGCGATCAAGGCCGCCCGCGGCAAGGGCAAGTACGTCGGCATCTGCGGCCAGGGCCCCAGCGACCATCCCGATCTCGCCGAATGGCTGATGGCGGAGGGCATCGAATCGGTGTCGTTGAATCCGGATACTGTCGTCGATACCTGGCTTCGCCTTGCGAAGAAGAAGGCCGGCTGACGGCCGCTACGGTCGCCTTCACGCAAACGCGGTTAACATCGCGACGCATCGCCAGCACGCCCCTGATGGGGCGTGCTGCATTTCAGGAGTCCTCATGCCCGTGCCTTCCATCGCCACCGCTCCCACCCTCACCGAGATTCCAACGGAACCGGCTGCCCTGATGCGCCAACTGCGCGGCATCGACTGGCTGCAGTTGCTGGAAACCTGGGGTCTGAAGCTGCTGGCCGCCGTGGTCATCTTCCTGGTCGGCATGTGGCTGGCCAAGCGACTGAGCGCCGGGCTGGAGCGCGTCCTCGGCCGCACGCATGCCGACGCCACGCTCGGCGGCTTCCTGCGCCGCGCCAGTTACGCCGCGATGATGGTGCTGGTGATCATCACGGCGCTTACCTCGCTGGGCGTAAATCCGACCTCGATGCTGGCCGTGCTGGGTGCGGCCGGCCTCGCCGTCGGTCTGGCCCTGAAGGACTCGCTATCGAACATCGCGTCTGGCGTGATGCTGATCGTGCTGCGGCCGTTCCGTGACGGCGACTTCGTGCAGGCGGGTGGCCTGGAAGGCATCGTCGAGGAAGTCCGCATCTTCCAGACCCGCATGCGCACACTGGACAACCGCCTGATCGTGTTGCCGAACAGCCTGATCACCACCGCGCCGATCATCAATTTCACCGCCAAGCCACATCGTCGCATCGACATCCCGGTCGGCGTCGGTTACGACGACGATCTCAAGCGGGCGAAGCAGATCCTGCTGAAGATCGCCCAGGACCACCCGCACGTAGTGCAGGATCCCGCCCCCAGCGTCATCGTCTCCAGACTGAGCGAAAGCAGTGTCGATCTGATCCTGCTGGCGTGGGCCAAAACGGAGGATTTCGGCGATACCAAGAGCGACCTGACCGAAGCCGTGCGGACCGAGATCATCGGCAACGGACTCAACATCCCCTATCCGCAGCGCGACCTGCATGTGTACCACCACAACAGCGACGGCACGCCGTTGACGGACATCATCACCAAGGGAGTCGCCGACGACGGCGACGTGGCGAAGCCGCCTGCCTGACAGGCGCCGGCTACTCGCCCGCGAGCGCCGCCATGTGCTTGCGGTAGTGCCGCAGCTCCTCTATGGAATCGCGCACGTCACTCAGTGCTGTGTGGCTGGCCTGCTTGCGCACGCCTTCCAGCACCTGCGGCGCCCAGCGGCGTGCCAGTTCCTTGAGCGTACTGACGTCGAGGTTGCGGTAATGGAAGTATTTCTCCAGACGCGGCATCAAGCGATGCAGGAAACGGCGGTCCTGGCAGATCGAATTGCCGCACATCGGCGAAGCGCCCACGGGCAGCCACTCATTGAGGAAGGCCACCGTCTGCGCTTCGGCCTGGCCCAGCGACACCTGACTTTCCACCACCCGCTTCCACAAGCCTGACCGGCCATGCTGGTTGCGGTTCCAGTCGTCCATCGCCTCCAGCACGGAGACAGGATGGGCGATGGCGAACTCGGGCCCTTCCGCCAGCACGTTCAACTTCGAATCGGTGACCACCGTGGCGATCTCCAGGATCGAATCGCGGTCGGTATCCAGCCCGGTCATCTCCAGGTCGATCCAGATCAGGCGGTCGGTATTCGCGTTGTTCGGGGCCATGCAGCAATCCATCACGGGAAGGAGATCCGGCCGTTGCACACCGGGATGCGGACGTACCGCATCGTGTCATGATAACGCAGACCACTCCGACGACCGGCCCATGAACCCCACCACCGATCACGCCGTGCTCACCGCGATGCTGGCGCCAGCGTTCTTCCTGACGGCGACTGCGTCGCTGTTGCTGTCGGCCAACAACCGGCTGGCACGCATCATCGACCGCGCGCGAACCCTGTTGCGTGAACTGGCCGACGTGGAGGAAGACGCGGATCGCGGCTTGCTGGAGAAGCGCATCGCATTGCAGCGTCTACGCAGCCTGATCATCCTGCGCGCCGGCCAACTGCTTTATGCGGCGATCAGCTGCTTTGTTGGCACCAGCCTGGCGGTCGCCGTGGATGCGTTCACCGGCCACCGCCTGGGATCTTTGCCTACCTGGCTCGCGGCGCTGGGCGTGGTCGCGATGCTGGCCGCGAGCCTGCTGCTCGCGCGCGAATCCACGCTCGCCGTCACTGCGATCAACGAAGAGATGGATCACCGCAAAGTGAAGCGGAAGTTTCCTACGCCTTAGACCAGCGGTCTTCCACGCTTGGCGCGGAAATAGTTGGTCAGGCGACGGCCGGCGTCTTCACCCAGTACGCCGCCAACTACTTCGATCCGATGGTTGTGCCGCGGATCGGCGATCAGGTCGAACACGCCGCCGCACGCCCCCGTCTTCGGATCGGACGCGCCGTACACGACGCGCGCCACGCGCGCATGCACCAGCGCCATCGCACACATCGCGCACGGCTCCAGCGTGACGTACAGCGTGCTGCCGACCAGGCGGTGGTTGCCCAACGCCCTGCCCGCTTCGCGCATCGCCACGATCTCGGCGTGCGCGCTGGGATCGTGGTCGATGATGTTGCGGTTCCAGCCCTCGCCCAGCCGCTGTCCGTCGACGGATACCAGTACCGCACCGACCGGAATCTCGTCGAACTCCTGTTGAGCGCGATCCGCCAACGCAAAGGCGTGGCGCATCCAGGTTTCGTCGTTGCACTCGGTCATGACGTCACCGAGGGCTTCCCGGTCAAAGGATTCACAGGCATTTTGCTGATCTTTTCTTGGTCCAGCTTTACGACCCAATGACCGCCTGGCTCCTGAGTCGATTGCAGCAAGTCATAAGTTCGGAGCATGTCCAGCAGACCGGAATGCCCGTATGTGCTTGGCGTAAAGGATGGATCGGTACGCCGCAAATAGTTGCCGAGAGCGCTAAGACTCACCTTGCCCTCAGGAGTGTCGCCAGCGAGCATGGCAACAGCCTTCACGACCAGCATCGGTCGCTGCTTGCCAGAAGATCGAGTCTGATCGACCTGCTTGGCCATTGAGCCACTCTCTAAACCAGGTTTCGCCTGCGAACCGGCACCCGACTCAACAACTGCCTCCCATTGCGAAAAGTGGTCGCTAGCGTTCCTAAGGGCGGATGGAGTTTTCTCCTCCCCCACGATACAGACAAGTGCACCTCGTTCTCGTAGTTTCCGGCAGAGATGGGCGAAGTCGGAATCACTTGTGACTATGCAAAACGTGTCGACGATTTCATCGAAGAGCATCTCCATCGCATCCAACGCCAGCGCGATGTCGGCGGTGTTCTTTCCACTAGCGTACTGATACTGCAGGCATGGAGTGAATGCCTGTTGCGTCAAAGCATCCTGCCAGCGCGCAGCGCCAAGAGTCATAGAGTTACCGTAACCACGCCGGACCACGACGCGCCCGAACTGCGCAACGAAGCGTAATGCGTGGTCAAGAATCACTGGTGGCACGTTATCGCAGTCCACCAGGACCGCGACACGCGCGTCTCTACTCTCCGAAAGACCTGCCATCCTGGCTACCTCATCGACTGGATGCGCCGAAGTCTAGCCCAAGAAGCGGGCTGTCATTACTCCCACTCGATCGTCGCCGGCGGCTTGCCGGAAATGTCGTAGACCACGCGCGAGACGCCGCGCAGCTCGTTGATGATGCGGTTGCTGACCGTGCCGAGGAACTCGTAAGGCAGATGCGCCCAGTGCGCGGTCATGAAGTCGATCGTCTCGACGGCACGCAGCGCGATGACCCATTCGTAGGCGCGCGCGTCGCCAACCACGCCCACCGACTTCACCGGCAGGAACACCGCGAACGCCTGCGAGGTCTTGTCGTACAGGTCGGCCTTGCGCAGTTCGTCGATGAAGATCGCATCCGCTTTCGCCAGCAGTTCGGCGTACTCGGGCTTCACTTCGCCCAGGATGCGCACGCCAAGGCCCGGACCCGGGAACGGGTGGCGGTAGACCATCGTGCGCGGCAGGCCGAGTTCGACGCCGAGGCGGCGCACCTCGTCCTTGAACAGCTCGCGCAGTGGTTCGACCAGGCCCAGCTTCATGTGCTCGGGCAGGCCGCCGACGTTGTGGTGGCTCTTGATGACATGCGCCTTGCCGGTCTTGCTGCCGGCCGACTCGATCACGTCGGGATAGATCGTGCCCTGCGCCAGCCACTTGGCGTTCTTCAGCTTGTTCGACTCTTCCTCGAAGATCTCAACGAACAGGTTGCCGATGATCTTGCGCTTGGCTTCCGGGTCGGCGACGCCTGCCAGCGCCTTGAAGTAACGGTCGGCGGCATTGACGCGCACGACCTTGACGCCCATGTGCTCGGCGAACATCGCCATCACCTGGTCGCCTTCCTGCCAGCGCAGCAGGCCCGTGTCGACGAACACGCAGGTCAGTTGCTCGCCGATGGCCTTGTGCAGCAGCGCGGCGACGACGGACGAATCCACACCGCCGGACAGACCGAGGATCACTTCGTCAGAACCGACCTGCTCGCGCACGCGGGCGATCTGGTCGTCGATGATGTTGGCCGCCGTCCACAGCGTCCTGCAGCCGCAGATGTCGGCGACGAACCGGCGCAACAGTGCCTGACCCTGCTTGGTGTGCGTCACTTCCGGGTGGAACTGCACGCCGTACCAGTGCTTTTCTTCCAGTGCCATCGCAGCGACCGGAATACGGTCGGTGGTCGCGGTGATCGTCCAGCCCGGTGGCGGCTTGGCGACGTGGTCGCCGTGGCTCATCCACACATCGATGCGCGGTTCGCCCTGGTGATCGCTCAGGCCACCCAGCAGCGCGTCATGTGCGACCAGCTGCACCTCGGCATGACCGAACTCACGCGCATCCGCCGCTTCCGTCGCGCCACCCAGCTGCGCGGCCAGCGTCTGCATGCCGTAACAGATGCCGAGGAGCGGCAGGCCGCTGTCGAACACCTGCTGCGGCGCCGCAGGGGCGCCGTGCTGCGTGGTGGATTCCGGACCACCCGACAGGATGATGCCCTTTGCACCGAACTTCGCGATTTCCTCAGGGTCGTGGTCCCACGCCCAGATTTCGCAGTAGACGCCGATCTCGCGGATGCGGCGGGCGATCAGCTGCGTGTACTGCGCGCCGAAATCGAGGATGAGGATCTTGTCGGTGTGGATATTCGTCATGGTGTCCTGCGGCTGTAAACGAAGAAGGGAAACGCTTGCGTCTCCCTTCCCTGGCAACGATCAGCCCATCCGGTAGTTCGGCGGCTCTTTGGTGATCTGCACGTCGTGCACGTGGCTTTCGCGCTGGCCGGCGCCGGTGATGACGACGAACTTCGGCTTGCTGCGCATGTCCTCGATGGTCGCGCAACCCACGTAGCCCATGGTGGCGCGCAGCCCACCGACGAGTTGGTGGACAATGCCGCCAACCGAGCCGCGATACGGCACGCGGCCTTCGATGCCTTCCGGCACCAGCTTGTCGGCGTCGCTGGCGTCCTGGAAGTAGCGGTCCTTCGACCCCTTCTCCATCGCGCCGAGGCTGCCCATGCCGCGGTAACTCTTGTAGCTGCGGCCCTGGAACAGTTCGACTTCGCCCGGGGCTTCCTCGGTGCCGGCGAACAGGCCGCCGATCATCACGGTGGATGCACCGGCGGCGATCGCCTTGCCGATGTCGCCCGAATAGCGGATACCGCCATCGGCGATCAGCGGAATGCGGCCCTGCAGCGCCTCGGCGACCATGTCGATCGCCGTGATCTGCGGCACGCCCACGCCGGCGACCATGCGCGTGGTGCAGATGGAGCCCGGGCCCACGCCGACCTTCACCGCATCAGCGCCCGCGTCCATCAGCGCCAGCGCGGCATCGCCAGTGACGATGTTGCCGCCGATGACCTGCAGCGACGGAAAGCGCTTCTTGACCCAGCTGACGCGGTCCAGCACGCCCTGCGAATGCCCGTGCGCGGTGTCGACGATGATCACGTCCACGCCCGCAGCCACGAGTGCTTCGACGCGCTGGTCGGTATCGCCGCCGACGCCCACTGCGGCGCCGACGACCAGGCGGCTGGCGCTGTCCTTGGCGGCGTTGGGGTTGTCGGTCTTCTTCTGGATGTCCTTGACGGTGATCAGGCCGCGCAGGTCGAACGCGTCGTTGACCACCAGCACCTTCTCGATGCGGTGCTTGTGCAGCAGCTGCAGGACTTCGCCGTCGCTGGCGCCTTCGCGCACCGTGATCAGGCGATCCTTCTTGGTCATGATGTGGCGGACCGGATCGTCGAGCTTCGTTTCGAAGCGCATGTCGCGACTGGTGACGATGCCGACCAGCTGGCCGCCGTCGACCACCGGCACGCCGGAGATGTTGCGTGCGCGGGTCAGCTTGAGCACCTCGGCGATGGTGGTTTCGGGCCCGACGGTGAAGGGCTCCTTGATGACGCCGGCCTCGAACTTCTTGACCTTGGCCACTTCGGCGGCCTGCTGTTCCACCGTCATGTTCTTGTGCAGGATGCCGATGCCGCCCAGTTGGGCCATGGCGATAGCCAGGCGTGCCTCGGTGACGGTATCCATGGCCGCCGAGACGATAGGCAGCTTCAGCCGCAGGTCGCGCGTCAGGCGCGTTTCCAGGCTGACATCCTTGGGCAGGACGGTGGAATGGGCGGGGACGAGGGAGACGTCGTCGTACGTCAGTGCTTCAGCCTGGATGCGCAGCATCGGCGGGCCCGGATAGTTGGGGAAGCGCGGCATTATACCCTTATCCGCGGGGCTTCCGCCTGCTGCTGCAGGCGGAACGATGCATTCCCGGCAATGCCCATGTCCCGTGGGAGCGACGTCAGTCGCGATGAGCCATCCGGGAGCTTCATCGCGACTGACGTCGCTCCCACGACACCCGTCCGCCGTATCAGAAGCCCGCTTCGGCCGCTTCCAGCGTGTTCTGCATCAGCGTGGCCACGGTCATCGGACCCACGCCGCCCGGGACGGGCGTGATCCAGCTGGCACGCGTCACCGCCGCATCGAAGCCGACGTCGCCGACCAGCCGGCCGTCGTCCAGCCTGTTGATGCCGACGTCGATGACCACGGCGCCTGGCTTGACCCATTCGCCAGGGACGAGGCCCGGCTTGCCGGCCGCCACCACCAGGATGTCGGCATCACCGACCCGGGCCTGCAGCACGTCGCGCGGGGTGAACTTGTGGCAGCTGGTGACCGTGCAGCCGGCGATCAGCAGTTCCAGCGCCATCGGCCGGCCGACGTGGTTGCTGACGCCCACGATGGTGGCGTTACGGCCACGGACCGGCTGGTCGGTATAGCCCAGCAGCGTGGTGATACCGCGCGGCGTGCATGGGCGCAGGCCGAACTGGCGCAGCGCCAGGTGGCCGACATTGGCCGGATGGAAACCGTCCACGTCCTTGCGCGGATCGATGCGCTCAATGAGCCGGGTGGCGTCCGGAATGCCGGGCAGCGGCAGCTGCACCAGGATGCCGTGGATCTTCGGATCGGCATTCAGCTGGTCGATCAGGGCCAGCAACTGCGTTTCGGACGTGCCTGCCGGCAAGTCGTAGTCGAAGGCCTCGATGCCGACCTTTTCGGCCGCACGACGCTTGTTGCGTACGTATACGGTCGAGGCCGGATCGCCGCCGACCAGCACCACCGCCAGCCCGGGCCGGCTCTGGCCTGCGGCCACGCGCGCATCGACCCGGACCTTGAGTTCGTCCAGCAGGTTCTCGGCGATGCGTCGGCCGTCCAGGATTCGGGCAGTCATGGGGAGGTGCGGTGTAGAGTCGGCGCGTATTGTCCCCGATTCCCCTGCCCCAGCGCGACCCACGCCGCGCATCCGGACCCGCCGACACCATGACCGACACCACTGCCCTCGAAGCTGCCGCGTTCCGCCGCCTGCTCAAACACCTCAACCACGACCGCACCGACGTGCAGAACATCGACCTGATGATCCTGGCCGGCTTCTGCCGCAACTGCCTGTCGGACTGGTATCGCGACGCCGCCACGGAGGCAGGCCTCGCGATGGACAAGGAGCAGGCGCGCGAGCGCATCTACGGCATGCCGTTCACCGAGTGGAAGGCGCAGCACCAGCGCGAGGCCTCGCCAGAACAGCTGGCCGCCTTCAAGGCCGCGCAGGAGCGCCATGGCTGATAACCGCGCGCGTCGCATGGTGGTCTGGCTTCTCGGACTGGCGATCTGCGCTTACCTGGCGATCTGCGTCCTGCTCTACCTGCAGCAGCGTCGCCTGATCTATTACCCGCAGTTCACGCGGGTTGCTCCGGCGCAGACGGATTTCGCCTTCCAGCGGCCCGATGCTGTGCTGCGCGGCTGGGTCGTGAACTCCGGTCGACAGGATGCGGTGCTTTACTTCGGTGGCAATGCAGAGGCAGTGGAAGCCAATCGCGACGTGTTCGCCCAGTGGCTGCCCTCCCGCACGGTCTATCTGGTGGCCCATCGCGGCTACGGCGCAAGCGACGGTGAACCGTCGGAAGCTGCCCTGCTGGCCGATGCGCTTGCGGTGTACGACGACATCGCGCATCGCCATCCGGATGGCGACGTAGCCTTGATCGGCCGCAGCCTGGGCAGCGGCGTGGCGACCCACGTGGCATCGGAACGCGCGATCAGTCATCTGATCCTGGTGACGCCGTTCGACAGCCTGGCGGCCGTCGCACAATCCCACTACCCGGCGTTTCCGGTGAGCCTGCTGCTGAAGGACCGCTACGATTCCGTTGCACGGCTGCCAGGCTACGACGGAGGACTGCTGGTGCTGAGGGCGGGGCGCGATGCGGTCGTACCGCCGCCGCACACCGACCGGTTGCTGGCCTCGTTCAAGGGAGAGGCGCAGGTCGTGGACTTTCCGCGCGCCAGTCACGACGACCTGTCGTCGGATCCCGCCTACTGGCCGGCGATCCGGGATTTCCTCCAGCGCACCGCCGACTAGCGTCGGCTATTCCTCTTCTTCCTCGCCGATGATTTCGGCGGCTTCCTCGTTCAGCGCCTTCGCCTCCCGCTTGGGCTTGGTGAACGGCGTCGGCGTGGGTTTGGCAGGCTTGTTGTTGCCGTACAGCGCGGGAATGCCGGATCTGAGGTCTCCTCCGCCGGCGATCTCGAGCTCGAAGCGCTCGGCATCACGCCGGCGGATCTCCAGCGCGATCGCATCCGCGTCCTCGGGCGACGTGCCGACGCTCATCAGCGCAGCCTTGCCGAACTCCACCGCCGACTCGAAGGTCTCGCGGATCTGGAAGTCGACGCCCGCCGCGATCAGCGCGAGCGAGTGCTCGCGGTCGAACGAACGCGCCAGCACCTGCGCCTGCGGGAACTCGTGCCTGACCAGTTCGACGATGCGGCTGGCGGCTTCCTTGTTGTCGATGCAGATGGCGATGGATTGCGCGGTCTGCGCACCGCAGGCCCGCAGTACGTCCAGCCGCGTGCCGTCGCCATAGTAGATCTTGAAGCCGAACTCCTCGGCGCTGCGGATCATCTCGATGTCGGTATCGATGATGGTGACGTCCACGTCGCGTGCCAGCAGCGACTGGCTCATCACCTGGCCGAAGCGGCCGAAACCGATGATCAGCACGCTGCCGCTGAGGCCCTTGGCCTCCTCGATGCCCTCCATCGACGGCTTTTCGGGATGGGTGAAGCGTCGCAGCAGCAGAACGAACAGCGGCGTCAGCGCCATCGACAGCACGACGATGGCGGTGAGATTCGCATTGACCGTCGCATCGATGATGCCCGCAGACGCAGCAGCGGCGAACAGCACGAAGGCGAACTCGCCGCCCTGCGCCATCAGCACGGCGCGATCGAGCGATTCGGCATGCGAACTGCGGGTCACGCGCGCCACGATGTAGATGCAGAGGGCCTTGACCGCCATCATCGCCAGCACCGCGCTGACGATCAGCGGCCAGTTGGTGGCCACCACGGCCAGGTCCAGCGCCATGCCGACGCCGAGGAAGAACAGGCCCAGCAGGATGCCGCGGAACGGCTCGATGTCGGCTTCGATCTGGTGGCGGAAGGTCGATTCGGACAGCAGTACGCCGGCCAGGAACGCGCCCATCGCCATCGAGAGGCCGCCCAGTTGCATCAGCAGCGCTGCACCCAGCACGACCAGCAGCGCGGCTGCGGTCATCACTTCGCGCGCCTTGGCGGCGGCGAGGATGCGGAAGAACGGATTCAACAGCCAGATGCCGGCCGCGATCAGGCCACCCAACGAGGCTGCGGCAATACCGATCGAAACCCAGCGTGAGCCTTCCTCCGGCTGCACCACCTGTGGCGACATGAAGGCGACCAGCACCAGCAGCGGGACGATCAGCAAGTCCTCGAACAGCAGGATCGACACGACTCTCTGCCCGTTCGGCAGCGCGACGTCGCCGCGCTCGGCGAGCAGCTGCATCACCACCGCCGTGGAGGTCAGCACGAAGCCCATGCCGCCGATGAACGACACCGGCAGCGAATAGCCGAACAACAGGCCGACACCGGTCAGCAACAACGTGCAGACCGCGATCTGCAGCGCACCCAGCCCGAAGATCTGCTTGCGCAGGCTCCACAGGTGGCTGGGCCGCATCTCCAGGCCGATGACGAACAGGAACATCACCACGCCGAGTTCGGCGACGTGCAGGATCGACTGGGGATCGTTGAACCACTTCAGTCCGAACGGTCCGATCGCCAGGCCCGCGGCCAGGTAGCCCAGCACCGACCCCAGGCCCAGGCGCCGGAAGATCGGCACCGCCACCACCGCTGCGCCCAACAGGGCGACGACACTGACCAGTTGGCTGGCACCCGATTCTGCACTCATGCGGCGAGTCTACCGGATGGTGTGCGCATTACGGTCCCCATCCGGGCATGCGCGTGCTTCAGTGCGCCGCCTTCCGCGCCAACCACCACGCCATCGCGACCGGCATGAAGTAGATCACCGCTTGGATCGGCAGTTCTTCCTGCAGCGAATACCCATGCGACATGCCGGTCCGCAGGTTCCACAGCACGACCGCAAGCCAGCCCGCGCTAAAGACCACGGCGGCGACGCGGCGCTTGCCAGGCCGGGCAAGCCACATCGCGATCCCCACCAGCAGCAAGCCGACGACGATGAAGATCAGGGTACGCATGATGGTCTTCCCATGTGCTAGTCATCCGGTGCGTGCACGTTATCGCAAGGACGTGCCATGCGACACGGGAATGGGCGGACGCGATGCCGCGCCGCCCTCAAGGCTTACTTGGTGGTGTAGCCGCCGTTGATCAGGATGGTCTGCCCGGTGATCCACCAGCCATCACTGACCAAGTGGCGGATGAAGGGCACCACGTCCTCGATGTCGGTCAGGCCGGTCCTGCTGTGCGGCGACAGCGCGGCGGCCGTTTTGTGGTAGGCGACGGCGTCCGCGCCTTCGGCCGGGTAGAAGAACGGCGTGTCCATCGGGCCCGGGCCGATGGCCGTCACCGAGATGCCACGTGCGCCGAACTCCTTGGCCGCCGCGCGGGTGAAGTGCTCGACCGGTGCCTTGGTGCCCGCGTACGACGCATAGAACGGCGTGAACGCGCCCAGCAGCGAGGTGACCAGCGTAACGACCTTGCCGTTGTCGTTGACGTGCCTGCCCGCCTCCTTCAGGAAGAAGAACGCCGTCTTGGCGTTCACGGCCGACATCTCGTCGTATTCGGCCTCCGAGATCTCCGCGATCGGCTTCTTCAGCACCTTGCCGACGGTATTGATGGCGATGTCGGGACGACCGACGGCGGCAACGGTGTCGGCGAACAGTCGTTCCACGGCAGCGGCGCTGGTCAGGTCGCCTTGCAGGGCGACGGCCTTCGCACCGGCGGCCTGGATGGCGGCGACGGTCGCATCGGCGTCAGCCTTGCTCGCCGTGCTGTTGTAATGGATGGCGACGGCGCTGGCGCCCTGCCCAGCCAAGTCACGGGCGATCAAGCCGCCCAGGTTCTTGGCGCCGCCGGCGATCAACGCCACTTTGCCGCGGATGGAATGGTCGGTCATGGGAAAGCTCCTACAGTGACAGGACGGGGGACGCTCCGGGGGCGAGGTCTTCGTGTAGGCAGCCCGGCGGAACGGCCCTAAGATGCGTGCGAAGCAGTCCGCCCGGCTTTCACGATGTCCGATCCGCTATCAAATTCTCCGGCGCACGATGGGTGGGCGTCCTCGCATGACGGGGACGATGCGTTGATGGCAGGAACACCGGCTTACACCGTGCTGGCACAGGCGCAATGGCCGGGCGTGGACTTGCTGGTCTGCCGGGAAGACATCCGCCAGCGCACGCTGTGGTCGATCGAACAGCCACGGCACACCGTCATCGTCCATCTCGGCGGCACCATGCGCGAACTCGACACCGAGATCGACGGTGCCGGATCGACGCACGCCCCACCGTCGCCCGGCGACATCTGGCTCGTCCCGGCAGAACGGCGCTACGCCAGCCAGGCGCGTGGACAGGTCATCACTTATGCCGAGCTGCGTCTGTCGCCGCTTGCGGACGTGGACCTCGGCAACGAGTCGCGCATGCCGCTCGACGAGTTGATGCCCAGGCTCGGGCACCGGGACGAGTTCCTTCACTACAGCGTGGCGCGACTGGGTCGGCTCAGCCAGAACGCCGATGACCTGTCACTGATGATGGCCGAACGGCTGCAGTTGCTGCTGCGGCAGCACCTGTACGACGGCTACCGGCTTCCGGTGGCGCCAAGACCGGAAGCCGGCTCGCTCTCGCCACAGGCGGCACGCCGGCTATGCGACCACATCGAGGATTGCCTGGACCAGCGCATCACGCTGGCCGATCTGGCCGCGCTGGCGGGCATGAACGTGCACCAGCTGTTGATCGCCTTCCGGCGCAACTTCGGGACCACGCCCGCGCAGTACATCCTGGCGCAACGGCTGCGTCGTGCACGCTGGCATCTGCTCAATGGCAATGCCGACATCGCGGACATCGCCTTCGACTGCGGCTTCGCCAGCCACAGCCACCTCAGTGCCGCGTTCAAGCGCGACACCGGCATCACGCCACGGCAGTTCCGCGATGGGCTGCGCATGCGCGCCGACTACTGATCAGGTCACGCGACAGAAGGCGGCGTAGTCGATGTAGCCAGGAAATGGCCGACCGGCGGCGCACACAGGGCAATCAGGGTCGTGGCGCAGGCGGGTTTCGCGGAAGCGCATCGCCAGGGCATCGAAGTGCAGCAGGCGACCCGCGAGCGTTTCACCGGCACCCAGCAGCAGCTTGATGACTTCCGTGGCCTGCAACAGGCCGATCACCCCGGGCAACACGCCCAGTACACCGGCCTCGGCGCAGTTCGGCGCGAACTCCGGTGGTGGCGGTTCCGGGAACAGGCAGCGGTAGCAGGGCTGCTCGCCCCGATGCCGGCCGGCATCGAACACACTCACCTGCCCTTCGAATCGCTGCACCGCGCCGTACACCAGCGGCTTGCCCAGCTTCACGCAGGCATCGTTGAGCAGGTAGCGGGCCGGAAAATTGTCCGCGCCATCCAGCACCACATCGACGCCCTCGAGCAGACGTTCGACGTTGTCCGCTGTGACGCGCTCGGCGACCGCGTCCACCTGCGTGCGCGGATTGAGCGCCGCCAGCGTCGCCTGTGCCGAGGCGACCTTCGGCGTGCCGATGCGGGCTTCGGTATGCAGGATCTGGCGCTGCAGGTTGCTGCGGTCGACCACGTCATCATCCGCGATGCGCAACTGCCCTACCCCGGCGGCCGCCAGGTAGAACGCAGCGGGCGAACCCAGCCCGCCCGCACCGATCATCAGCACCTTGGCTTGCTGCAGTCGTTGCTGGCCCGCGACGCCCACTTCGGGCAGCAGCAGGTGGCGCGAATAGCGTTCGTTGAAGTCACGTGCATCCGCCGACATGGCGGGCACGACGACCGCGCGCTGCTCGTCGATCCAGCGCGAGGTGCCGCCGGCGACGGACGCCAGGCGGGAGTAGCCGGCGGCCGCCAGCACGCGCGCGGCGTCCATCGAGCGGCCGCCCTTCTGGCAGATCAGGACGATGCTGGCGTCGCGGTCGGGCAGATGCGTGGCGTGATCGCGTTCCAGCGTGCCCTTGGCGATGCCGCGCGCGCCTTCCGCCTGCCCGCTGGCGCGTTCGTGGTCCTCGCGCACGTCGATGAACACACTGCCTTGCGCGAGCAGCGCGGCGACGTCACGGGGTTCGATTTCGCGGATGGCCATGCGGCGATTATCGCGCAAGTCGTGGCGCGGCCCGGCTCAGCAGCCGATCACGTCGACGACTTCACCGGCGCGATAGTCGTGCGCCCCCTCTGGCAGCACGATCAACGCATTGCTGTCCGCCGCCGCACGCAGCTGGTGCGATGCGTCGGCGGCATTCGGCGTGACCTGTAGCCGGCCGTCGGGTGCACTGGACAGCTGACCCCGCAGGAACTCCAGACGCTCGTGCGTTTTCCGCCACGGCGCGGCGAGGACCGCCTTCCAGTGCGGCCGCGGTTCGCGGCGGCGCTGCATGCCATCCAGCACGCCACGGCCAAGGGTCAGGAAGGTCGCCAGCACGGATACCGGATTGCCGGGCAGCCCCAGGAACAGGGCGCGGTCCATCTCGCCGAACAGCACCGGCATGCCCGGCTTCATCCGCACCTTCCAGAAGTGGATGCGGCCATGCGTCGCCAGCAGGCCGGGAAGATGGTCCTTCTCGCCGGCCGACACGCCACCGCAGGTAATGACCACGTCGAATGCCGCCGCCGCGTCGGTCAGCATGGTCTCCATCCGCTCCGGATCGTCGGGCAGCGTCGGCCATGCCGTGGGCTCCAGGCCTTCCGCGCGCAGCAGCGCCATCAGCAGGTCCCGGTTGCTGTTGTAGATCTGGCCGGGCGCCAGCGGCAGCCCCGGCTCCACCAGTTCGTCACCGGTGGTGAAGACGGCAACGGTCGGTCGCTGCGTGACCGCCAGCGACGCCACGCCCAGCGCAGCGGCGAGCGATACGCGCGCCGGTGTCAGCAGGTAGCCTTCCTCCAGCACGCGAACGCCGGCGGACACGTCTTCGCCACGGCGGCGGACATCCGCACCGGGTGCGATGCCCGACGGCACGCGGACGCTGCCGCTGCCGCCCTCCTCGACGCAGTCCTCCTTGATGGCGACCGTGTCCGTCCCACGCGGCAGCGGTGCGCCGGTGGTGATACGGACGCACTCTCCCGCACCGACGTCCAAGTTCTGCAAGCGACCTGCGAACTGCTCTCCTGCCAGCCTCAGCACGGTCGGGCCATCCTTCGAGAGACTGGCATGCGCGAACGCGAAGCCATCCATGCGGCTGTTGTCGAACGGTGGCAGCGCGACCGGCGAGACGATGTCCTCGGCCAGCACGCGGCCGCCCGCACGTGTCACCGGCACGCGCTCGGCCTTCAACATCCGGTTGGCGGCGACGTCGCGGATGATCTCCGCGGCGGCGGCGAAATCGATGCGGGTCGGGTAACCCGTCACTTGCCGCGCTTGACGTGCCGGATCAGGCGGCGCTTCTTGGCGATCTGCTTCTCGGTCAGCACGTTCTTCTTGCCCTCGTAGGGATTGGCGCCCTCGCGGAAGATGAAGCGCACCGGCGTGCCGACCAGCTTGAAGCGCTTGCGGAAGAAGTTTTCCAGGTAGCGCTTGTACGACTCCGGCAGCACCTTCAGGCGCGTGCCGTGGACGATGAAGGTCGGCGGATTGGCACCGCCCGGATGCACGTAGCGCAGCTTGGAGACATGCCCGCGGATGCTCGGCGGCGGATTGGTCTCGTAGGCGATCTCGAGCGCCTTGTTGACCTCGCTGGTACCGAACTCCTTGGTCGCCGACGCATGCGCGCGGTGGATCGCCTTGAACAGTTCGCGCAGGCCCGAGCCATGCAAGGCGGAGATGCGCACCACTTCGGCCCATTCGACGAAGCCCAGTTTGCGGGCCAGCAAGGCTTCGGCCTGCTCACGCTGGTAGGCGGTCAGTCCATCCCACTTGTTGATCCCCACCACCAGCGCACGGCCGGCATCCAGCACAGCGCCGAGCACGCTGGCGTCCTGGTCGGTGACGCCCTCGGTCGCGTCCAGCAGCAGCACCGCCACCTGGCATTGCTCGATGGCCTGCAGCGTCTTGACCACGCTGAACTTCTCGACCGCCTCCTCCACCTTGCCCTTGCGGCGCAGGCCGGCGGTGTCGATCAAACGGTACTGGCGACCGTCGCGCTCCATGTCCACGGCGATGGAATCGCGCGTGGTACCGGGCACCTCGGACGCGATCATGCGCTCTTCGCCCAGCAGGCGGTTCACCAGCGTGGACTTGCCCACGTTCGGGCGCCCGACGAAAGCCACGCGCATGCGGTTCGGATCGTTGTCCAGACCGGCTGTCCCACCTTCTTCAGGCAGGCGCTGATGCACTTCTTCCAGCAGGTCATCAATGCCCTGACGGTGCGAGGCCGAGATGGTGATGACGTCGGCGAAGCCATAGCGCGCGAAATCCGCGATCGCGGTGGTCTCGTTGATGCCGTCGATCTTGTTGACGACCAGCAACGTGGGGCGTGACGTCTTGCGGAGCCAGGCCAGAATGTCGTCGTCCAGCGCGGAGGCGCCTTCGCGGCCATCGACGATGAACAGCACCAGGTCCGCTTCTTCGGCGGCGGCACGCGCCTGGCGCGCCGTGGCGCCGGCCAGACCTTCTTCTTCGCCGGCGATGCCGCCCGTGTCGACCACGAGGAACGGGGCTTCTTCGTCGAGACGACAGACACCGTAGTTGCGGTCACGGGTCACGCCGGGTTGGTCGTGCACGAGGGCATCACGACTGCGGGTCAGCGCATTGAACAGGGTGGATTTGCCGACGTTGGGACGGCCCACCAGGGCGACGAGGGGCAGCATGCAGGAAGCAACCGTGAAGAGGAGGGTCGCCGGAGGGTCGCCGTCGCGCGTGCGGCACGACTGCTCCGGTCGGTCAAGGGGCCGCCATGGTATCGGAATACGCCCTGATCCGCGAAAAAGGGCCGCATTGCGGCCCTCTTGGGTAACACGGCAAGGAGCGGCTGGGCCGCTCCTGTCGGCTTACTTGAAACCGAACGCGGTCAGTCCGCCTTCCCCGTCCTGGACCAGCAGGACGCCCTCGGCCACGACGGGCTTGCCACGGATGGCCTTGCCGCCGACGCGCGCGCGCGCTGCCACCTCGCCATTGTTCGTCTTCAGCCAGTGCACGTAGCCGTCGTAGTCGCCGACCACGGCGTAGTCGCCATGGATCGTCGGTGCAGACAACGAGCGACGAGCGAGCGTGGTGTTCGACCAGAGTGCGCTGCCGCTGTACTTGTCCAGACCCCAGACCGTACCGGCCGGGTCGGCCACGATGACGGCACTGCTGGTCACGCCCAGACCGCCAGCGCCACCGTTGTCGCGTGTCCAGAGCGGGCGACCGGACGGCCCTTCGAGGGCGACCGTCTCCTTCTTGAAGCTCGTGACATACAACGTGGTGCCTTCCAGTACCGGAGCACCGTCTACGTCCGCCATGCGCTCCAGCTCGCTGCGGCCCTCGGGCATGCCGACCGTCTGCGTCCACATGGGGCGACCGTCGTTGGCTGCCAGCGCGGTGACCGTGCCGTCATCGCTGCCCGCGAATACGACACCCGGCCCGAATACCACGGGTGCATTGCCACGCACGGTCAGGCTGGGAAGTTCGTTGTTCCAGAACCAGCGGCGTTCGCCACTGTCGGACGACAACGCGGTAACGCGTCCATCGTTGGTACGGACATACACCATGCCCTGGCCGATGGCAGGCGCCGCGATGACTTCGTTCGGCACCTCGGCCTTCCACTTCTCCGTGCCCGTGGCCGCGTCCAGTGCGATCACGTGGCCGTCGAGCGTACCGATGACGACCAGACCCTGCCCAGCGCCCGGGCCACCCGACAGGCGCAGGTCAGACTTGTATTGCCACGCCTGCTTGCCCGTCTGCAGGTCGAAGGCGCGCACGCCGCCCTCGACTGCAGCGGCGTAAACCCGCCCATCCTCGACGACCGGTACCTGCTGCAGGCCGAGGCGCTTTTCGCCCTTGCCAACGTTGGCACTCCACAGCTTCGAGACCGATGCCGTCGGCGTGATGTCGACGAGCTCGGCGGGGTCAACCGGCTTCTCGCCCTCCTTGCCCTTGCCCGCGAACCAGCCCTTGACGGTGCTGCAGCCGCCCAATGCGGCGATGATCGCGGCAGCCGCCATCAGGCGAACCATGGGGGTCATGCCGCGGCTCATGCTATCTCTCCCGGCTTTGGCGGCGTGCCGCCTGCGTCAATCAGCTTCAGTTCCACCAGTCGACGCTGTGGAGATACCGCATCCAGCGTGGTCAGCGCACGGGTGTACGCCTCCTGCGCTTCCTTGGTCTTGCCCGTCGCGAGCAAGGCATCGCCCCGCGCTTCAAGGCTGGAGGCGTCATCCGCCTTGTCCAGCACCTTCAGGGCCTCATCGTGCTTGCCCGCATCGATCAGCAGGCGCGCCAACCGCAGGTTTACCAACGGCCGAAGTGCGTCGTCAGGGGTCAGGCTGCGCAACGTGGCAATGGCAGCGTCCGCCTGCCCCGACTGTACCTGTGCCTTGGCCAGTTGCAGGCCGGCGACATCGGCATAGAGCTCGTCCTCCTTCACCAGCGCATCGACGGCACCTTGGGTTTGCTTCAAATCGCCCTTGGTGAGTCCATCGATAGCGGTTTGGTAGCTCTGGTAGGCCTGCTCCTTCTTGCCGGCCTGGTCCTTCTGCCACCACTGCCAGCCAAAGATCACACCCAACCCCAGGACGACGCCGCCCAGCAAGCCGGCACCATTACTTCTCAGCCAGCTGCGGACACGTTCGCTTTGTTCGTGCTCGTCGAGCAGATCATCAATCGCCATGCGCTCTCTTGCCCCGTCTCAGGCGGGGTCTCGGTCTAGGTTGAACAGACCCGCACGCGGGTCAGTCAACGACCGGCGCCAGGGAACCCTCGGAGGATACCGTAAAGCGTGCAACGTTCGCTCGCTGATACGGCGCGAGATCCACCGTACTACCCGCATGCTGAACCTCGACCGCCGCCGCATCGCCCAGTTTCACTCTCCCGACCTCGCCCGGCGCATAACGGCGCTCGTCGCCCGCTCGGAGCAGTGCGTGTTCGACCTTGCGGCCATCGGGAGCATTCACCTCTACCCAGCTGTCGCCCCTGAACGACAACGACAACCAGGACGCCGTCGCACGCGGGGACGGCGCCATCGACGCTACGTAGGGAGCCGCTTGCGGTCGAGTCACTGGTCGCGAGGCGTCTGCTTGACCTTCGTTACCCGCTCGCGACGCATCGGGCACGTCATCCAGCGACGCGGTTGCGGCCTCAGGCGCCGGCCCCGAGGCGGGGCGAAGTGCCATCCACACGGGCGTCACGATGACCAGCGTCAGCACGACGTAAACCGCACGCCGCTTGAAACTCTCAAACGCGTGCTGCAAGCGCGGCGTATGCGTATGGCTGACCAGTTCGGCCGGTGCGGCCACGACGGCATCCGCCTGCTGCAGGAATGGCTCAACGTCGACCTTGAGCAGTCGACCGTAACTGCGCAACTGACCACGAACGAAGACCGCACCACCCAATTGGTCCCACTGTCCTGCTTCGAGGGACTGCAGTACTTTCGCGGGCATCTTCAGACGCTGGCTGACCTCCTGCAATGAAAGGCCGGCTTGCTCACGCGCCAATCTCAGCGCCTCGCCGCACCCCTGCGGCGGGGACATATCCCCGACTACCGATTGCATCATGGCCCTGCATTTCCCCCGGTGGTGACGTCCTGCGCGTCCGGGAACTCCGCCCGAATGCGCTGAACATATCGACTGGCGGCGGCCCTGTCGCCGAGTCTCTCTTCGATTTGTGATGCGAGTTTCAGGACAGCTACGCTGGCGGGCCCCGCAGCCAGCCTACGCTCGATGAAGGCACGGGCAGGCAGGTATTGCTGCCGGCGAAACTCAAGTTCGGCCATCGCCTCCAGCGCCACCGCATTCGATGGCTCTGATGCCAGTGCCTCGCGCAGGTCATGCGCGGCTCGATCATTCTGGCCGGCTTTGAGTGCGCAGCTACCCGCGTTGGCCATGGCCGAGCCCGGGGTGGCATAACCCGGCGCATGAATGGCCCGGTCGAACCACACCAGCGACTCGGCAGCGAATCCGTTTGCGCACAACCACGTGCCGTAATTGTTCTGCACCGCGCCCCGCGTCGGCGCCAGTTCCGCCGCGCGTCGATAATGCTGCCCCGCGACGCTGGCATGACCGCGCTGATCCTCGATCACGGCCAAGATGGTGACTGCATCGACCGAGCCGGGATCCAGCTTCAGCGCGGCACGTACATCCTTCTCGGCAACGTCTGGCTCGCCGGACTGCAGCCTTTGCATGGCACGCGCCAGCAGGATCTGTACCGACTGGCGACGCTTTACGTCGGGACTGTCTCCCACCGAATACTCGGGCGCCGTCTGCTGGCCGGGCAGCGACTCGATCTTGTTCTTGGGGCGCACGAAGGTCAGGCGACTGCAGGCGGTCACCATCAGGATGGGGACAAGCAGCAGGCAGAGCGCCTTAAGCCGCATCGTCGATGCCCTGTTCCTGCAGTTGTCGGCGGAACTCCGCTTGGCGGCGTGTCCGGTCCATGACCTGCCCTTTCAACTGGCCACACGCGGCATCGATGTCATCGCCTCGGGTACGTCGCACCATCGTCAGTACCTGCGAATCGAGCAAGAGCTTCTGGAAGGCACGAATGTCTTCCTCGGGCGCACGCTCGTAGCGTGTTCCGGGGAACGGGTTGAACGGAATCAGGTTGACCTTGCCGGCGTCCTTCAGCTGAGCCGCATTGCTGAACTTGCGCATCAGCTGCGCCAGCTGGCGCGCGTGCTCGGGCTGATCGTTGACGCCCTTCATCAGGGTGTACTCGAAAGTCACCGAGTCGCGCTTCTTGTTGGCCCGCAGGTAACGCACGCACGAGGCCATCAGTTCGGCGATCGGGTACTTCCTGTTGAGCGGCACCAGTTGTTCGCGCAGCACATCGTTCGGTGCATGCAGCGAGACCGCCAGCGATACGTCGGTCTCGGTGGACAGGCGGTCGATCATCGGCACCAGGCCTGATGTCGACAGCGTGACCCGCTTGCTGGCCAGGCCATAACCCAGGTCATCACGCATGATGTTCATCGCGCGGACAACGTTGTCGAAATTGAGCAGCGGCTCGCCCATGCCCATCATCACCACGTTGGTGAGGCGACGGTTCTGTGCTGGCACGTTGCCGAGATGGCGCGCCGTCACCCACACCTGCCCGATGATCTCGGCGGTCGTCAGGTTACGGTTGAATCCCTGCGTAGCGGTCGAACAGAACGTGCAGTTCAGTCCGCAACCGACCTGCGAGGACACACACAACGTGCCACGGTTCTTGTCGGGGATATAGACGGTTTCGACGGCATTCTTGCCGTCCACGCCCATGCCGAGCAGCCACTTGTGGGTACCGTCGGTGGACGGTTTGTCGAAGACGACTTGCGGAACGACGACTTCCGCATGTTCCTGCAGCTTCGCTCGCAGGTTCTTGCCGAGATCGGTCATTTCGTTGAAGTCGGTGACGTAGCGGTGATGGATCCACTTCATCACCTGGTGCGCGCGGAACTTCTGCTCACCCAAGTTGCCGACGAAGAACTGCTCAAGACCCTCTCGATCCAGGTCCATGAGGTTCTGTTTTGCGGACACGGACGCACCGATGGCCACGGACGGAGCGTCCGTGGCCAGCTTCAACTCGATCGGCGGCAGTTCGTGGCTGCTCATCGTGTATCGCTCAGCGCGAGAACACTTCGGTCGCGGCGAAGAAGTACGCGATCTCGATGTTCGCGTTCTCGACCGAGTCCGAGCCGTGCGCGGCGTTGGCGTCGATGGAGTCGGCGAAGTCGGCGCGGATCGTGCCCGGCGCAGCATCCTTCGGGTTGGTGGCACCGAGAATGTCGCGGTGCTTGAGCACGGCGTTCTCGCCTTCCAGCACCTGGATAGCGACGGGGCCGGAGATCATGAACTCGACCAGCGCGTTGAAGAACGGACGCTCACGATGGACGGCGTAGAAACCTTCCGCCTCGCGGCGCGACAGGTGCTTCATCTTCGAGGCCACGATCTTAAGACCGTTCTTTTCGAAACGGGCATAGATTTCACCGACGACGTTCTTGGCAACGGCATCGGGCTTGACGATTGACAGGGTGCGCTCCAGCGCCATGGGGATTATCTCCGTTGGGCGGGCCACTGAAGGCCCAAGGGTAACATGAAAAACCCGCGTCGAAACACGGGCTTAGACCAGAAAGCGTAGCGAGATTCTAACGTATCCGACGGAAGTGTGCAGCCGGGCACGGGCGTGATTGCTGCCCTGCAGCATGACACCCCAATCGGCCGGGAAGACAATGGATCAAACAAGCGTTTGATTCAGTCTCGGAGGGCATCATGGCCAACACCACGCATTTCTCGACCAAGGAGCGGATCCTGGGGGCCGCCGAAGAGCTGTTCGCCCAGCACGGATTCGCCGGCACCTCGCTGCGGCAGGTCACCAGCCGCGCCGACGTCAATATCGCGGCCGTCAACTACCACTTCGGCAGCAAGGAAAACCTGGTCAATGAGGTGTTCCGCAGGCGCATGGACGACATGACCGTGGCCCGCCTTTCCCTGCTGGAAACGGCACTCGCCGACCGCCCCGGCGAGCTCGAGCCCATCCTGGCCGCCTTCGTCGAGCCTGCCCTCGCGCTGGCCCAGGACCGCCACGGCGGAGGCGCCTTCGTCCGCGTCATTGCCCGCGCCTACGCCGAGAAGAACGACGGCTTGCGCAAGTTCCTCTCCGACCATTACGGCCATGTGCTGCGCGAGTTCGGCAAGGCCATTGCGGCCTGCGTCCCCGGCCTCAGCAAGGAAGAGCTGTACTGGCGGCTCGACTTCTTCTCCGGCGCATTGACGTACGCCATGGCCGATTTCGGGCTGATCAAGCGCCCCACAGGTGTCACGGAGGCGGCGCACCGTGAGCGTGCCGCCCGTGAATTGATCCGTTTCGCCGAGGCCGGCCTGCGCGCCGACCGCACCTAAACCCCTGCAATCCAAGGAAATCCCATGTCCAATCCCCTGCTTGTTCGCAAGGCGGCCGTGCTGGGCGCCGGCGTGATGGGCGCGCAGATCGCCGCGCACCTCACCAATGCCGGCGTCGACACCGTCCTGTTCGACCTGCCCGCCAAGGACGGTCATCCCGACGGCATCGTGCACAAGGCGATCGCCAACCTGGCCAAGCTGAGCCCCGCTCCGCTGGCCAGCAAGTCCTTGGCCGAAGCCATCACGGCGGCCAACTACGAGACCGGCCTGGAGCACCTGAAGGGCTGCGACCTGATCATCGAGGCGATCGCCGAGCGGATGGACTGGAAGCAGGACCTGTACAAGAAGATCGCCCCCTTCGTGGCCGATCATGCGGTACTGGCAAGCAACACGTCGGGTTTGGGCATCAACAAGCTGGCGGAGGTGCTTCCGGAGCAGCTCCGCCACCGCTTCTGCGGCGTCCACTTCTTCAACCCGCCGCGCTACATGCACCTGGCCGAGCTGATCCCGGCCAAATCCACCGACGCCTCAGTACTTGAAGGCCTGGAAAGCTTCCTGACCAGCACGCTGGGCAAGGGTGTGGTGTACGCCAAGGACACCCCCAATTTCATCGGCAACCGGATCGGCGTGTTCTCGATCCTGGCCACGGCCCACCATACCGGCGAGTTCAAGCTGGGCTTCGATGAAGTGGACGCCATCACCGGCCCGCTGATCGGCCGCCCGAAGTCTGCGACGTACCGCACCTCGGACGTGGTCGGCCTGGACACCATGGCCCACGTCATCAAGACCATGGCCGACACCCTGCCGGACGATCCCTGGCACGCGTACTTCAAGTCGCCCAAGTGGCTGGAAGCCCTGATTTCAAAGGGCGCGCTGGGCCAGAAGACCGGCGCCGGCATCTTCCGGAAGGTCGGCAAGGACATCGTGGTCCTGGACCTGGAGAAGCAGGACTACCGCGCCTCTGACCGCACCGCGGCACCGGAGATGGTCGAGATCCTGAAGATCAGGAACCCCGCCGAAAAGTTCGCCAAGCTGCGCGAGAGCCAGCATCCGCAGGCGCAGTTCCTGTGGGCGGTGTTCCGCGACCTGTTCCACTACAGCGCCTACCACCTGGCCGATATCGCCGAGACCGCACGCGACGTCGACCTGGCCATCCGCTGGGGTTACGGCTGGAGCCTCGGTCCGTTCGAGACGTGGCAGGCCGCGGGCTGGAAGCAGGTGGCGCAGTGGATCGCCGATGACATCGTGGCGGGCAAGGCCATGAGCAGTGCGCCGCTGCCGAACTGGGTGTTCGACGGCCGCGAAGGCGTTCATGGTGCCGAGGGCAGCTACAGCCCGGCCAAGAACGCCAAGTTGCCGCGCTCGTCGCTGCCCGTGTACAAGCGCCAGCGCTTCCCCGATCCGCTGCTGGGCGAAACCTTCCCGCAGGGCGAGACGGTGTTCGAGAACGACGGCGTGCGCCTGTGGACCGACGGCGACGGCATCGGCGTGGTCAGCTTCAAGACCAAGATGCACACCGTCTCCGACGCGGTGCTCGACGGCCTGCAGCAGGCCATCACCATCGCCGAGCAGACGTTCAAGGGCCTGGTGATCTGGCAGCCGAAGGAGCCCTTCTCCGCCGGTGCCGACCTGGCCGGTGCACTGGGCGCGCTGCAGGCCGGCAAGATCGCCGAGTTCGAGGCGATGGTCGCCAACTTCCAGGCCACCAGCCAGCGCATCAAGTATTCGCTGGTGCCGGTCGTGGCGGCGGTACGCGGGCTGGCACTGGGTGGCGGCTGCGAATTCCAGATGCACAGCGCCCGCACCATCGCGCACCTGGAGAGCTACATCGGTCTGGTCGAGGCCGGCGTTGGCCTGCTACCCGCCGGCGGTGGCCTTAAGGAAATTGCCGTGCGCGCCTCGCAGGCCGCCGGTCCGGGCGGCGATGTGTTCGCCGAACTGAAGAAGACCTTCGAAACCGTTGCGATGGCAAAGGTATCCGCCTCGGCCGTCGAGGCCAAGGAACTGGGCCTGGTGCGGGCCGGCGACAAGGTCGCCTTCAACGCCTACGAACTGCTGCATATCGCCAAGCAGGAAGCGCTGGCGCTGGCCGAGACGGGCTACCGCCCGCCCCTGCCTGCCCGCCGCATCCAGGTGGCCGGCGACGTCGGCATCGCGACCTTCAAGATGATGTTGGTCAACATGCTGGAAGGCCGCTTCATCAGCCCGTACGACTACGAGATCGCCGTGCGCATCGCCACTGTGCTGTGCGGTGGCGAAGTCGACCGCGGCGCGTTGGTCGACGAGGAATGGTTGCTCAAGCTGGAGCGCAAGCACTTCGTCGAACTGGCGCAGCAGGAAAAGACCCAGGCCCGCATCGCGCACATGCTGAAGACCGGCAAGCCGCTGCGTAACTGACCGACGACGACACAGGACATAGAGACATGAGCAAGCAAGTACAGGAAGCCTACATCGTCGCCGCCACCCGCACGCCGGTCGGCAAGGCGCCCAAGGGCGTGTTCCGCAACACCCGCCCGGATGACATGCTGGCGCACGTGCTGAAGTCGGTCGTGGCGCAGGCGCCGGGCATCGACCTCAGCCGCATCGACGACGCCATCATCGGCTGCGCCATGCCAGAGGGCGAGCAAGGCATGAACGTGGCGCGCATCGGCCTGCTGCTGGCCGGCCTGCCGAACACGATCGCCGCACAGACCATCAACCGCTTCTGCTCGTCCGGCCTGCAGGCCGTGGCGATGGCCGCGGACCAGATCCGCCTGGGCAACGCCGATCTGATGCTGGCCGGCGGCACCGAGAGCATGAGCATGGTGCCGATGATGGGCAACAAGATCGCCATGGCGCCGAGCGTGTTCGACAACGATCACGTGGCCATCGCCTACGGCATGGGCATCACCGCCGAGAAGGTCGCCGAGGAATGGAAGATCTCGCGCGAAGACCAGGACGCGTTCGCCGTCGCCTCGCACCAGAAGGCACTGGCCGCGCAGGCCGCCGGCGAGTTCAGGGACGAGATCAGTCCGTACGAGATCGTCTCGCGCCAGCCCGACCTCGCCGGCAACACGGTCCGTCTGAAGAAGCTGCTGGTCGAGCAGGATGAGGGCCCGCGCGCCGACACCTCGCTGGAAGGCCTGGCCAAGCTGCGTACCGTGTTCCGCAACCCGCAGTTCGGCGGCACGGTCACTGCAGGCACTTCGTCGCAGATGAGCGATGGCGCGGCCGGCGTACTGCTTGCCTCGGAGCAGGCGATCAAGGACTACGGCTTGACGCCGCTGGCCCGTTTCGTCAGCTTCTCGGTCGCTGGCGTGCGTCCGGAAGTGATGGGCATCGGCCCGATCGCGGCGATCCCGAAGGCATTGAAGCAGGCTGGCCTGACCAAGGACCAGTTGGACTGGATCGAGCTCAACGAAGCCTTCGCTGCGCAGGCGCTGGCGGTGATCCGCGACAGCGAACTGGATCCCTCGAAGATCAACCCGCTGGGCGGTGCCATCGCCCTCGGCCATCCGTTGGGCGCGACCGGTGCGATCCGCACCGCCACCATCGTCCACGGCATGCGCCGCCAGCAGAAGAAGTACGGCATGGTGACCATGTGTATAGGCACCGGCATGGGCGCTGCGGGCATCTTCGAATCGCTGTAACCAGGTCGTTCGCCCGCCTGAAAGAGGAATGGCGCCGGAAGGCGCCATTTCTTTGCGTTAGGTGAGCGCGTTCAGGCCATGCGCGTGCCGTCGGGCACCGGCCGTTCGACCGTCGTGACCACCACGCCTTCGTCGGTGTGGAATCCGGTCAGCAGGAACTCGGAAATGAAAGGGCCGACCTGCTTGGGCGGGAAATTGATGACACCCACGATCTGCCGCCCGACCAGATCGTCGGGTGCATACAGCGACCGGATCTGCGCACTGGTCTTCTTCACGCCATGCGGCCCGAAGTCCACCCAGACCTTCCATGCAGGCTTGCGAGCCTCGGGGAACGGTTCAACCTTCTGCACGGTGCCGGCGCACAACTGGACACGCATGAAGTCGTCCCACCCGATCGTGTCTGCCGTCCCGCTCATGTTCGCTTCCCCCGTTCCGCCCGCGCCTTCCACGCATCCTTCGCTTCCGCCCACCAATAGCTGAGCTGGGCGCCCAGAAATCCTGCCGGCTTCATCGCCGACACCAGACCATAGGCGCCGAACTCACGCCAACGTTCGTCGCCTTCCGCAATGGCGGAGGCGATAACTTCGCCGGCCAGCGTCGTCGGCGCCACGCCATGGCCGCCGAATGCCTGCGCCACCCAGAGACCGGGTTCGACCTGCCCGATCTGCGGCATCTCGTGGCGGGCGTAACTCATGAGGCCCGACCAGGCGTAGTCGATACTCACCCCTTCCAGTTGAGGAAAGACCTTCAGCATGTCGCGATACAACAGACGCCTGACCGCGTTTGGCGAGCGGTCCAGGATGGAGATGCGCCCTCCCCACAGCAAGCGGGAATCAGGCAGTGGCCGGTAGTAATCGAACGCGAAACGGGTGTCGTAGACCGCGGCACGGGTGCGCATCGCCTCCTCCAGCCGAGCACCCAGCGGCGCCGTGACCATGACGTAGGTCGCGATAGGCAGGACGCCGGCGTCCACCCGCCTGTGCAGGCCTGCCAGATAGCCACCACAGGCGAGCACCACCTGCCTGGCATCGACGCTTCCGGAAGGCGTCGTGACGCGCCAGCCATTGCCGGTACGCTCCAGCGACACCGCCGGGGAGCGGGCGAACAGCGAAACGCCCTGTTCAGCAGCTAAGCGCGCGAGCCCATTCGCATACTTCAATGGATGGAAGTGGAACGCCTGTGGTTCGTACAAGGCGTCGTGATAGCGGGACGTGCGCAGCTGGCGACGGACCTCATCGCGATCCATCCATTGCCAGTCCTGATCGAAGGCATCCCGCAGCAGCGTCTGCCGCTGCCTGAGCACCTCCCGGTCGTTGAACCAGTTCGCCCAGATGATCCCCGCCTGCGTGTCATCGCAAGCGATGCCATGCCGGGTGATACGGCGACGGATCAGTTCTACCGCCTGCGTCGTTCCCGTGTACAAGGCGTTCGCACGTACCGGCCCAAGATCGCGTAACAGCGAGGCTTCGCCGCGCGAGAAACCACCGAACACGAAGCCGCCATTGCGCCCCGAGGCACCGAATGCCGGCGTATCCGCTTCCACCAGCACGACATCGTGTACACCACGTTCCGCCAAGCCCAACGCGGTATTCAATCCGGCGAAACCAGCGCCCACGATGCAGACAGAAGCCTCGATGCGCGATTCGAGCACGGGCAGTGCGGAAGCCGCGCCTGCTGTTTCCAGATAATAGTTGCCGGCTGACCTCCGCATGAAATGGCGTCCCGCGGTCAGCGAGGTTCAGCTGAACATGGAGTGGCACCGATACGCATGCCGTCAGCCGAGGTCGTGGACACCCAACTCGTTCAAGGCACTCTGCATCATGCCGCGCGCGGCGTCGCTGAGCTTCTCGTGATCAAGTGCATAACGGATGGTCGCTTCAATCAGGCCGATGTGCGTACCGCAATCGAAGCGCGTACCCTGGAAACGATAAGCATGGACCGGCTTCTCCGAGAGCAACGCCGCGATGGCATCCGTCAATTGGATTTCACCGCCTGTACCCGGCGTCGTATTCTCGAGCAACGAGAAAATACGCGCATCCAGCACGTAACGGCCGACAACAGCCAACGTGCTGGGCGCCACATCCGGCCGGGGCTTCTCGACGATGGCGTTGATGCGCCCCTCGCGACCATTGAAAGCCTCGGTCGCGACGATACCGTAGCTGCCGGTCTGCTCCGGCGGCACATCTTGCACGGCGATGACGCTCCCACCACTGGCTTGCGCAGCGTCGGCCATCTGTTTCAAGGCACCTGGACCACGGTTCCAGATCAGATCATCGGGCAGCAGCACCGCAAAGGGCTCGTTCCCGACAATCGGTTTCGCGCAAAGTACCGCGTGTCCAAGCCCCAGCGCCTCGGCCTGGGTAACGAACACGGCCCGAACATAGGGCGGCAATACGTTCCGCACCAGTTCCAACTGTTCGGCCTTACCGGCACGCTCGAGCTTCTGTTCAAGCTCATATGCCTTGTCGAAGTAGTCCGCCACCGCATGCTTGTAGCGGTTGGTGACGAAAATCAGCGTGTCACAGCCCGCCTCGACAGCTTCGTCCACAGCGTACTGGATCAGCGGCCGATCAATGATCGGCAGCATTTCCTTGGGGACAGTCTTGGTGGCCGGTAGGAAACGGGTGCCAAGCCCCGCGACCGGGAAAACAGCCTTGCGGATTCTGGCTTGCGTCATCGTGTCCTGCGCGCGTCACGTCCGGGGAATACGACAATATTAGCCGACGCCTCGTCCTGATCGTTTGACAGTGGCGAGAATTCGGGCACGGCCACCCTCAGCACCTCCGCGAGCTCAACGGTGTCATAGCGGGTGTAGGCCGCGCGCAGACGCTGCAAAGCGAGATCAATGAATTCTGGCGACACATCGCGTGCCAGCGCCTTCATGATCTTCGAGTGGGACGTTGGCTGATACCGCTCTTCCGCATGGAATAGCGTTTCATGGAGCTTCTCGCCCGGACGCAGGCCCGTATAGACAATCGCGATATCACGTCCCGGCTGTTTGCCTGCCAATCGGATCATCTGCTCGGCCAGCAAGCGAATCGGCACCGGATCACCCATGTCCAAGGTATAGATCGACGCGTGCGCTGCACCCGAGGCCGCCTGCAGGATCAGCTGACATGCTTCGGGGATGGTCATGAAATAACGCGTCACGTCCGGATCGGTGACCGTCACCGGTCCACCCTTGCGGATCTGATCGCGGAACAACGGTACGACGCTACCCGCAGAGTCCAGCACGTTGCCAAACCGCACCGTCACGTACCTCGTGCTGGCGCGCCCATCATCCAGTGCCTGGCATGCCATTTCAGCCAACCGCTTGGTCGCACCCAGCACGTTGGCCGGATCTACCGCCTTATCCGTCGAGATCAGGACGAAGGTGCCGACATTGGCTTCGCGACAAGCGCGTGCCACCGTCTCCGTTGCAAGCACGTTGTTGCCAACCGCTTCGCGCAGATGCCCCTCCAGCAATGGCACCTGTTTGTATGCAGCAGCATGGAAGACGGCATCCGGATCGGCAACGCGCAAGGCATGCGCGATGACCGCAGGATCACCGCAGTTGCCCAGCACGGGGAGTACCTCAAGATCGGGGAACGCGCGACGCAAGTCGCCTTGGATCGTGATGAGTGCGAGTTCGTCGATTTCGACCAGTGCGATCCGCTGTGCACCGTGGCGGGCGCACTGACGGCACAGTTCCGAGCCGATCGAGCCTCCTGCACCCGTCACCATGACGGTACGCCCGCCCAGCCAGCCGCGGATGAGCTTCCAATCGGGCGTGACCGATTTCCGACCCAGCAGGTCCTCGATCGCGACCTCCTTGAGATCGCCCGGCATGGACTGGCCTTCGAGGACATTGATCAGACGGGGCACCATCCGGAAAGGCAGCCCCGTGCTTTCGCAGATCGCCACGACGCGCTGCATCGCCGGTGCATCAAGCGACGGCATGGCGATGACGAGCATCCGCGCAGCAGTCTCCCGAGCCACCGCTGCGGCGTTCTCCAGTCCGCCGAGCACTGGAATGCCAAGCAACTTCGATCCCTGAAGCCGCGACGCATCATCAAGGAAAGCCACCGGGTGATACACGCCGGTCCGGCGGAGTTCCCGGACAAGCGCTTCACCCGCACGGCCAGCACCCAGGATCAATACACGGGATGCATTCTCGCTCCCCTGCTGCAACTGGCTGTCTTTCCAAGCGCGGTAAGCAAGCCGTGGTAGACCGAGAAATCCCACCAGCACGAACGGATAAAGACCGAGGACTGCGCGCGGTGTCGATCCGAACCGGTTGTAGAAGAACAGACCCAGAACCACGCCCAGGAAGCCAAGCGCGCAAGCTTTAACGATGTTCCATAAATCGGGCAGGCTGGCGAAACGCCATAGCCCCCGGTAAAGCCCCATCCACCAGAAGACAGTGCCCTGCGCCAGCAGAACAACCGCGATCTCGTTCGACCAGAACGGAAACTCCGGTGAGTGCGCCAGCATGGCGTAGCGCAAACGGTGCAGTACCTGCCAGCACAGCCAGACCATGGCCAAGTCATGGACGGCCACCAACGCTCGCGGCATGAATCCGCTCAATCGGTCTCGCCAAGATTCCATCAGCTCCCTCTCCGAATACTAGCCACGCCATCCTCGGCGTAACCAAAACCACAGCACCCCGCCAACACCATACATCACCATTGCCGCCGAACCGGTGACCACCAGTGCTTCGGACGACAATACATTGATTAACAATAAGCTAACGCCGCCGAACGCCATGTAAACCAAAGTTACCCGCGCATGACCAAAACGTCGCGCACCCGCCTGATAGAGGTGGCCGACATGGGGCGTCCACCATCTTTCCCCGCGCAGGATGCGCCCCGTCAACGTGAAGCCTGCGTCGACAAGGAAAGCGCATAAGGGGAGCAACGCCAGCGTGACTTTTGCCGGTGGTAGCGCAACCAACGCAGCGGCCAAGAGGCCTGCAAGTGCGTACCCGAGTGCGCCACTGCCTACATCCCCAAGAAAAATCCGGGCCCTCGGGAAATTGAACGGAAGGAAGCCCAGGCACGCGGCAAACAACGCCAACGCCAACCAACGCCACTCCCCCGTCAACAGTCCGGCATAAGCAAGAGCCGACAGTGCCGCCTGACTGCTGGCCAGCCCATTGATTCCATCCATGAAGTTCCAGACATTGACCAGTACGATTGCTGTCCCGAACGACAGCAGGGCCGGTAGCCATTGGCCGCTTTGCCACCCCGCCCCCGCGGCCAGCATCAGGGCGGCCACGGCCTGTACCGCCAGCCGCGACCAGGGTGATAGCGGGCGATGATCGTCCCACCAACCGATCGCGGCCACGATCAAGAGCCCGGGCAGGAAACCCATCCACAAGGCATCCAAGCGGGCCTGCTGCGACACCAAGAACAGGCCTGCAGCAACTACCACCACGACGATTGCGATACCACCACCTCTCGGGGTGGGAACCTGATGGCTGCGACGCTCACCAGGCTGATCCAGCAGATCGCCGCGCAATGCATAGCGACGTGCGAGCCACGTTCCGACGGCGGCCCCCCCTGCTGCTGCCCCCAGCCAAACCAGCAGGCCGGGCATCAGACCACCGCGTAGTTCAACAGCGGCTTGATGGTGCCCCACTCCTTGCAGCTTGGGCATTGCCAGTGATGGGTACGCGCGCCAAAGCCACATCGGGCGCAACGGTAGCTTGGATTACGCACCAGCAACTGGTCGGTGATGTGCTTCAGATCATGCAGGGTCGCCGAGGGATCCGCTCCCTCGGCAAGCGTCAGATCGATCAGGGCGGCTTCGCCACGAACCGAGGGACGGTCTTTGAGTTGGCGTGCCAGGTAGGCGCGCGCCGCGGCCACACCATCCTGGCGCTCGACCAGCTTCGTCAGCGCCAGCACGGGAGCGATTCCTCGATAGTGCTCGCACATCTCGGACAGGAATGCCCGCGCGCCAGAAAAATCTTCCACCAATTCATAGCTCGCCAACAGACTGGGCAAGACCTCTGGAAGGTAGTCGGGGTCATGCCTGGCCGCACGCTCGAATGCGCGAATCGCAGCCTCGGCGTTGCCTGTGTCGGACTCGATGCGACCCTCGATAATGCCTGCTCGCACGCTGCCAGCGTCTGCCTGGTAGGCGCGGGCCACCGCGGCACGTGCAGCCTCGATGCTGTTGGCGGTGCGTTGCCGTTCGGCCAGTTCGCATTCGAACTGTGCGACCAGCTTGCCCATCGGTTCGGCTGTGACATCTTCGTAGCGCCGTGCATTATCGATCGCCTTCTCCCAGTCGCGCTCTGCCTGGTAGATGCCGATAAGATGCTTGAGCGCCTGGGGGGCCCGTTGGTCGATCTGGGCCAGGTCGGTAAAGACGGTCTCCGCGCGATCAAGAAGTCCCGAGCGCATGTAATCCTCGCCCAAGGCCAGCAGCGCCTGTACACGCTGTGCATCACTCAGGTCGGCGCGTTGCACCAGACCCTGATGAAGACGAATGGCGCGGTCTACCTCGCCGCGGCGACGGAACAGATGACCCAGCGCCACCTGCGTTTCGAACGTTTCCTTGTCCAACTCCGCGATATGCAGGAACAACTCGATCGCCTTGTCAGGCTGTTCGTTCAGGAGGTAGTTCAAACCGCGGAAGTACGTGCTAGATAGCCTGCTGACCTGCGTATCGCCATGCCGTTGTCCTCCTCGACGGCCGATGACCCAGCCGCTAAGCGCGGCCAGCGGGAGAAACAGGAAGAACCAGAACCACTCCGTCAGGAACGCCATGACTCAGAGACCGCTGTCAGTGTTCGATGCCCCTGCACCAGCGGCCGGAGGCTGCATGCGAGTCGCCTTGCGCAATTTGGCGTAGAGCGGCCACACCAGCGTCGCGACGACGATCAACCCACCCACCACCACGCCCAGCAGCAGGGACAGCATGATGCCGACGCCGGACGACGTCTGGAATTCGGTGAACAGGAGTTTCAGCGTGATCGGCTGCGTGTTGAGCACGCCGATGATGAGTCCGTAGGCCAGGAACAGCAGTGCTACAACCAGACGGAACATGTTCATCAGGCGACTCCTTGCAGGACGACGCCTAGCTTAACGGACTCGACGCGGAACGACACGCGCCGGCAGCGGGCTATTCGCCGCTTTCCTCAATGGGCGTAACGCCGCTGACGCGCTCGCGCAGCTCCTTGCCCGGTTTGAAATGGGGGACGTGTTTGGCCGGCAATGCGACCGACTCACCGGTCTTCGGATTGCGACCCATGCGCGGCGGACGATAGTGCAGCGAAAAGCTGCCGAACCCACGGATCTCGATACGGTCGCCCTGCGACAGGGCGCCGCCCATCATTTCCAATAGTGCCTTGACGGCCAGATCGACGTCTTCCGCCTTGAGGTGCGGCTGGCGGCGGCTGAGGATCTCGATGAGTTCGGATTTGGTCATCGCGTGCGGAATTGGGGCGGATATGTACCCGCGCCGGCCCGGGATCTCCGGGCCGGCGGGGAACGTTACTACTGGCGGTACTGCAACGGCGCGGGCCGCTTACTCGGACTTGCCACCGTCCAGCTGTGCACGCAGCAGCGCACCCAGGCTGGTGGTGCCGGTGGACGCTTCGGCGGCCGACTTGTTGTACTCAGCCAACGCTTCGGCCGTGTCGGCTTCGTCCTTCGCCTTGATCGACAGCTGCAGCGTGCGGCCCTTGCGGTCCATGCCGATGAACTTGGCTTCGACCTTGTCGCCCACCTTCAGGTGCTGGCTGGCGTCGTCCACGCGGTCGTAGCTGATGTCGCGCGCCATGACGTAGCCTTCGATGCCATCGGCCAGTTCTACCGTGGCGCCCTTGGCGTCCACTTCCTTCACCGTGCCTTCGACCTTCGAACCCTTCGGGTGCGCAGCCATGTACTGACCGAACGGATCCTGCTCCAGCTGCTTCACGCCCAGGCTGATGCGCTCGCGCTCCGGATCGACGGCCAGCACCACGGCTTCCAGCGTGTCGCCCTTCTTGAAGTTGCGCACGATGTCTTCGCCGGTGGTGTTCCAGCTGATGTCGGACAGGTGGATCAGGCCGTCGATGCCGCCGTCCAGGCCGATGAAGATGCCGAAGTCGGTGATCGACTTGATCTGGCCGGACACCTTGTCGTTCTTCTTGTGGGTGGCCGCGAAGGTTTCCCACGGATTGGCGGCGACCTGCTTCATGCCCAGCGAGATGCGGCGACGCTCTTCGTCCACGTCCAGCACCATGACTTCGACTTCATCGCCAACCTGGACAACCTTGGACGGGTTGACGTTCTTGTTGGTCCAATCCATCTCGGACACGTGCACCAGGCCTTCGACGCCCGGCTCGATCTCGACGAACGCGCCGTAATCGGTGACGTTGGAGACCTTGCCGAATACGCGGCTGTTGGCCGGGTAACGGCGGGCGATGTTGTCCCACGGATCCTCGCCCAGCTGCTTCAGGCCCAGCGAGACGCGGTTGCGCTCACGGTCGTACTTCAGCACGCGGACGTCCAGTTCCTGGCCGACTTCCACGACTTCGGACGGATGACGCACGCGCTTCCAGGCCATGTCGGTGATGTGCAGCAGGCCGTCGATGCCGCCCAGGTCGACGAACGCGCCGTAGTCGGTGAGGTTCTTGACCACACCCTTCAGCACCACGCCTTCCTGCAGCTTGTCCATCAGCTGCTCGCGCTCTTCCGAATGCTCGCTCTCGACCACCGCACGGCGGGAGACGACCACATTGTTGCGCTTGCGATCCAGCTTGATGAGCTTGAACTCGAGTTCCTTGCCTTCCAGGTAACCCGGGTCGCGCACGGGTCGCACGTCGACCAGCGAGCCCGGCAGGAACGCGCGGACGTCCTTGATGTCGACGGTGAAACCACCCTTGACCTTGCCGCTGATGCGGCCGGTGATGGTCTCGTTCTTCTCCAGCGCCTGCTCCAGCTCGTCCCACACCATGGCGCGCTTGGCCTTCTCGCGCGAGAGGACGGTTTCGCCGAAGCCGTTCTCGATCGAGTCGAGGGCCACCTTCACTTCGTCGCCCACGCCCACGTCGATTTCGCCGGCGTCGTTCCGGAACTGTTCGATCGGCACGATGCCTTCGGACTTCAGGCCGGCATTGATCACCACGACGTCGTTGCGGACTTCCACGACGACGCCGGTGACGATGGCGCCCGGCTTCAGCTTGGCCAGTTGGGTCTGGCTCTGTTCAAACAGTTCGGCAAATGATTCGGTCATTGAAAAATACTCGATTGATGACACAGACCGGCGCACGCGAGTGCAGACGGTCCACCCGTTTGTCGGCCTGCGCGGGATGCGTATGGCCGTGAGTGTTGTGGTTGGAAAACCATGCGGAGGATTCCGCACGGACCTTCTGCAGCGCGAGGCTCAACCTGCGCGTGATGGCACGAGGGCCAGCACGCGCTCGACGACGGCGTCGATGCCAAGGCCGGTGGTGTCGATAAGGACGGCGTCGTCGGCCGGCCTCAGGGGCGCCACCGTGCGCTGGGCGTCACGGGCATCGCGGGCGAGGATCTCGCGCAGCAGACCGTCGATTGTGACGGAAACCCCTTTGTCTTTCAACTGCTTATAGCGCCTCTCAGCCCGTTCGTCGGCGCTCGCCGTCAAAAAGACCTTATAGGCGGCATCCGGGAAGATGACCGTTCCCATGTCGCGACCGTCGGCAACCAACCCCGGCGCCTGACGGAACGCGCGCTGGCGCTCCTTCAGCGCGGAGCGGACCTCGGGAATCGCGGCAATGGCCGACGCCAGCGCGCCCGTGGTTTCCAGACGAAGCTCGTCCGTTGCGTCCAGGTCGTCGACGATCACCCGCAGCCCTTGGTCCGACTCGCGGAACCCGACCCGGGTATCGAAGGCGCAACGGACCAGGGCAGCCGGGTCCGAGACATCAAGGTCCGCCCAACTCGCCGCCACGCCCACCGCGCGGTAGAGCGCGCCAGAATCAAGGTAATGCCAACCCAAGCGAGCAGCCGCCAGGCGACTTACAGTGCCTTTGCCGGCCCCCGAGGGACCATCGATCGTCAGGACAGGGGCGGTATCGGACATGGGCACTCCAGAGGGTTTTCGCCTCCATTATGGCGTTTGCGTCCCCCGTCGGCGCGACGGACATGCGCCCGCCAGCCGAACCAAAGGCGCAACCGCTTGATAACCCAATGGAATTGCCGTTAGAATAGCCGGCTTCGCTCCACCCCATATTCTTTACGCCGAGGTTTCAACTCATGAAGGTCCTGTCCTCCCTGAAGTCGGCGAAGGCCCGTCACCGCGACTGCAAGGTGGTCCGCCGCCGCGGTAAGGTCTTCGTGATCTGCAAGTCCAACCCCCGTTTCAAGGCGCGTCAGCGCTGAGTCACGGCGGTGCCGACCGTACTGGCCGGCAATGCGCGAAAAGCCGCCTTCGGGCGGTTTTTTGTTTCCTGCCATTTGTTATAAATGGCAGGTCTTCCCGGGGGAACCATCGCATGAATCGTCGTGTCCTTGCCCTACCCTTGATTGCCTTGCTGGGCCTGTCCGGCCACGCCGTCGCGGATACCCTGCTGGTTGAACGCGCGCAGGAGAAACCCGCTTCGGCTGCTCCCGTGCGCGGCCAGAGCGCTGCGGACGTCGAGGCCCACTTCGGCGCTCCGCAACAGAAGTTGGAACCGCGCGGCGGCCAAAAGCGCCAGTGGCCCGTTATCCAACGCTGGGTATATCCCGGTTTCACGGTCTACTTCGAGAAGAGCCGCGTCATCGACGTGGTGCTGAACAAGGCATCGGCCGAAGAAATCGGGCCCAAGCCCCCCATCCGCTGACCGGCGCTACCCGCGCCCCGTAAACCATGACCGATGCCTTTCGCTTTCCCGCGGAGTGGGAACCCCAGTCCGCGGTCCTGATCGCTTGGCCGCACGCCGAGACCGACTGGGCCGACCGCCTCGCCGAGGTAGAGGAAACCTACGTCGCCCTGGTCGCTGCGATCACCCGTTTCCAGCCCGTGGCGATCTGCGTCGCCGACGACGACCTACAGACGTACGCCGAAGCCCGCCTGCGCTCCGCGCGCGTGGACATGACGCGCGTGCGCTTCGTGCCCGCCGAGTACGACGACACCTGGCTGCGCGATTCCGGCCCGATCACCCTGCGTGACGGCGACCGCTTCAAGCTGCTCGACTTCCGCTTCACCGGCTGGGGCGGCAAGTACGAAGCCAGCCGCGACGACCGGCTGGTCGGCGAGCTGTCCGGCATGCAGCTTTTTCACAACTATTTCGTCCAAAGTATTGATTTTGCGTTGGAAGGTGGCGCCATCGAAACCGACGGTGCCGGCACCCTGCTGACGACATGGCAGTGCCTGCACGAACGGCACCCCGAGGCATCGCGCGAGGAGCTGACGGAAAAGCTGGCGCGCTGGCTGAAGCAGGACCGGGTGCTCTGGCTGGACCACGGCTACCTGGATGGCGACGACACCGACGCCCACATCGACACCCTTGCCCGCTTCGCACCGGGTGATGCGATCGTCTACCAGGCCTGCGACGACACCAGCGACGCGCACCATGCGGAACTGCAGGCGATGGCGGGTGACATCGCGGCCCTGCGCACCGCCGATGGCCGCCCGTACCGCCCATTTCCGCTGCCGTGGGCGCAGCCGGTGATCGACAACGGCCGCCGTCTTGCCGCGTCCTACGCGAACTACCTGATCATCAACGGCGCCGTGTTGATGCCGGCCTACGGCGACGCGGCCGACGATACCGCCGCCGCGGTACTGGCACAGGCCTATCCGGACCGTGAGATCGTACAGGTGCCGTGCCGGGCGCTGATCTGGCAGAACGGCAGCCTGCACTGCATCACCATGCAACTCCCGGCCGGACTGCTCGGCTGAGCCCGTCCTTGCCACGGCTCATGGCACCGTGACATCAGTTGGGCACAGATTGAACGCTTCGTTTACATCTCGCCTCACACGATCCGGGATAACCACCGTTTCCCCCTGATCGAGGAGACGGCCGTGTACTCACGACGCAAGTTCCTGACGACCACGGCGCTGGCCACCGCCGGCCTTGGATTGGCGGCCTGCCGGGACGCAGCCCAGGCCGGCGCCGTCGGCACGACGCCTCCCGCCGCTACCGCGGCAACGTCCACCACCGACGCCGCATTGGGCGCCTTGAACACGCGCGTCATCCCGTCCACGGGCGAGCGCGTCCCCGTCATCGGCATGGGCACCTCGGGCAGTTTCGAGGTCGGCCAGAGCGCCAGCGAACTGGATCCGCTGCGTGAAGTCCTGAAGCGCTTCTTCGCTGCCGGGGCGACCTTGATCGATACCGCGCCCACCTACAGCGTCGCCGAGGACGTGATGGGCGCGCTGCTGGCCGAGCAGAACCTGACCGGCAAGGCCTGGCTGGCCACCAAGCTGTCCGGCGTGACGGGGCGCGAGGCGGGCATCGCGCAGTTCGAAGACACGCTGCGTCGCCTGAAAACCGAGAAGGTGGCGCTGCTGCAGGTCCACAACCTGGGCGATCTGAAAGCGCAGCTGGCCGTCGCGCGCGAACTGAAGGCGCAGGGCAAGGTGAAGTACGTCGGTGTAACGCATTACGTCGAGCGTGCGCAGGAAGAACTCGCCACCATCGTCCAGGCCGAAAAGCCGGATTTCCTGCAGATCAACTACTCGGTCGCCAGCCGCAGCGCCGAAAAGCGCGTGCTGCCGCTGGCGCAGGAGCTCGGCGTGGCGGTGCTGATCAACCGCGCGTTCGAGGACGGCAGGCTGTTCGCGCAGGTGAAGGACAAACCCGTGCCGCCCGCACTGGCCGAGGCTGGCGTCACATCGTGGGCGCAGGCCTTCCTGAAATTCGCCCTGAGCCATCCGGCGGTCACCGCGGTGATTCCGGCGACCGGAAAGCCCGATCGCCAGACCGACAACCTGAAAGCAGGCACGGGTCCCGACCTGACCCCGGCGCAGCGCGATGCACTGATCGCCGCGGTGGCCTGAGCCGATGTCGACACCTCCCGCGCCCGGCATTGCCGGCTGGCTCGCCCGTCTGTTCAACGTCCGCGACCACGAAGCGCCGGTGGTCGGCGCCGGACTGGCGATGTTCTTCCTGCTGTTTGCCGGTTATTTCATGTTGCGACCCATCCGCGAAACGATGGGCGTCGCGGGCGGTGTCGACAACCTGCAGTGGCTGTTCACCGGCACCTTCGTCGCCACCCTGGTCGTGCTTCCGCTGTACGGCTGGATCGCGTCGAAGGTCGCTCGGCGGCGCATCGTGCCGTGGGTGTTCGGCATGGTGGTGGCCAGCCTGCTGGGCTACGGCGCCGCGATGCTGGCGAACCCGGACGACGTGTGGCTGGCGCGCACGTTCTACATCTGGGTGTCGGTCATCAACCTGCTGATGATCTCGCTGGCCTGGAGCGTGCTCGCCGATGTCATGGAAAGCCACGAGGCCAAGCGCCTGTTCGCGCTGATCGCCGCGGGCGCGAGCCTGGGCGGACTGGCCGGGCCGCTGCTGACCACGCTGCTGGTCAAGCCCCTGGGGCATGGCGGCCTGATGCTCTTCTCCGCCGTGCTTATCGGGGCCAGCGCCGCGACGGCGACCTGGCTGCATCGCTGGCGCGATCGCCATCCGTTGCCCGCCGGCGCCAGTTCGTCCGAACAGCGGCAGCGGCCGCTGGGCGGCAATCCGTTCGCCGGTGCGACCGCGGTGTTCCGCTCGCCATACCTGCTCGGCATCGCGTTCTTCGTGCTGCTGCTGGCCACGGTCACCACCTTCCTCTATTTCGAGCAGGCAAAGCTGGTCGCCGAGCGGTTCACCGACAAGGAAGAGCAGACACAGGTCTTCGGCCTGATCGACACCGTGGTGCAGACCTTGGCCATACTCAGCCAGCTGTTCATCACCGGCCGCATCGCGCAGAAGCTGGGCGTGGGCGTGCTGCTGGTGGCCGTGCCGGTGATCATGGCCGGCGGCTTCCTGTGGCTGGCGCTGTCGCCGGTGTTCGCGGTCTTCGTGGTGGTGATGGTGGTGCGGCGGGCGGGCGAGTACGCCTTCGTGCGGCCCGGCCGCGAGATGCTCTACACCGTGGTCCCTGCGGAACAGAAGTACAAGGCGAAGAACTTCATCGATACCGTGGTCTACCGCGGTGGCGATGCGCTGAGCGGCTGGGTCAAGCGGGCGCTCGACGTGCTGGCGGAGCATCCTGCGGCCGCCATGTTCATCGGCGCAGGCGTGGCTGTGGCATGGGCGGTTACCGGTGTGGCGCTGGGCAGGCGGCAGAAGCGGCTGGAAGCGACGCACGACACGCCCTGAAGCCGTGCGTTCACCCCCGGGACGCCTGCCATCACGGGGGACGCGGTACCATGCGCCCTCCCCTCGATAGACCCCGCCTCGCACGATGAGCCGCACCACCCTGCCCGTTGCCCTGATCCAGGAAAAGAACCACGGCGACGCCGACGCCAACCTGTCGGTGATCGAGGCGCGTGTCGCCGAAGCGGCCAAGCGCGGCGCGAAGCTGGTGCTGCTGCAGGAACTGCACAACGGCCCCTACTTCTGCCAGCACGAATCCGTGCACGAGTTCGATCTCGCCGAACCGATCCCCGGACCCAGCACCGAGCGGCTCGGAAGGCTGGCGAAGCAGCATGGCGTGGTGCTGGTGTCGTCGCTGTTCGAACGCCGCGCCGCCGGCCTGTACCACAACACCGCCGTCGTCTATGAGAAGGACGGCAGCATCGCGGGCAAGTACCGCAAGATGCATATCCCGGACGACCCGGGCTTCTACGAGAAGTTCTATTTCACGCCGGGCGACATCGGCTTCACGCCGATCGACACCTCGGTCGGCCGTCTTGGCGTGCTGGTCTGCTGGGACCAGTGGTATCCGGAAGCTGCGCGCCTGATGGCGTTGGCCGGCGCGGACCTGCTGCTGTACCCCACCGCGATCGGCTGGGATCCGGATGACGAACAACCGGAGAAGAACCGCCAGCGCGACGCCTGGGTGCTGAGCCATCGCGGCCATGCCGTCGCCAACGGCCTGCCGGTATTGAGCTGCAACCGCGTCGGCCACGAGGCCTCGCCGCTCGGTGCCTCCGGCATCCAGTTCTGGGGCAACAGTCATGTGCTCGGCCCGCAGGGCGAGTTCATCGCCGAAGCCGGCGCCGACGAGACCATCCTGATGGCCGACGTCGACATGGCACGCAGCGAACACGTCCGCCGCATCTGGCCGTTCCTGCGCGACCGCCGCATCGATGCGTACGGCGACCTGCTCAAGCGCTACATCGACTGAGGTCCCGGCGTGCCGCTGATCGTCCGTGACGCCACGCCGGCCGACGTGCCGGCCATCGCCGTCCTCTATGCGGACGAAGTCCGCGACCACGTCAACACCTACGAGTACGACGTGCCGGACGAGGCCGAGATGGCGCGTCGCATGCAGGGCCTGCTGGATGCGGGCTATCCGTACCTCGTCGCGGAACTCGACGGCCGCTTCGTGGGTTACGCCTACGCAGGCAGCTACCGCGCCCGCGCGGGCTATCGCAAGACCGTGGAGAACTCGGTCTACGTGGTCCCCGGTCAGCAGGGCCAGGGCATCGGCGCTGCGCTGATGCAGGCGCTGATCGCAGCCTGCGAAGCGCGCGGCTACCGGCAGATGATCGCCGTGATCGGCGAACCCACCAACACCGCCTCCATCCGCCTGCACGAGAAGTTCGGCTTCACCCTGGTCGGCATCTTCCGCGGCATCGCCTGGAAGCACGACCGCTGGCTGGACACCGTGCAGATGCAGCGCCCCCTCGGCGACGGCACCGCCGCGCCTCCGAAAGACGATTGACCTGACGAACGACCCGATGACCGAATCGATTGACGCCGTTGCCGACCCGCTGCACGGACAACCCCACGAGATCGTCGAACGCGACGGTGTGCGTTACACGCTGCTCGGCACCGCCCACGTGTCGCGCGCCAGCGTCGACGCCGTACGCGCCGCCGTCGCCAGCGGCGACTACGACAGCGTGGCGGTGGAACTGGATGCGGGCCGCCTGCAGTCACTGACCGACCCCGACACACTGGCGCGACTGGACCTGGTGAAGGTCATCCGCGAAGGCAAGACGCATCTGTTCGCCGCCAACCTCGCGCTCGCGGCGTACCAGCGCCGGCTGGCCGAACAACTCGATGTCGAGCCGGGCGAAGAGCTGAAAGCAGGCGCACTGGATGCGAAAGCGCGCGGACTGCCGGTCCACCTGATCGACCGCGAAGTCGGGCTGACCTTCAAGCGCGCATTGCAGTCGCTGGGCTGGTGGCAGCGTACGAAGGTGGGCGCAGGCATCCTGGCCAGCATGTTCGGCGACGAGGAAGTCGGCGACGACGAGATCGAAAAGCTCAAGCAGGGCGACCTGATGGAATCGAGCTTCGGCGAGTTCGCCGCCGAAAGCCCGCAGCTCTACCAGGCCATCATCGCCGAGCGCGACCAGTACATGGCGTCCGCCCTGCGCCAGGTCGCCGCCGGCAAGCCGGCCGACGCGGCGGCGCCCTACCGCGTGCTCGCGGTCGTCGGCGCGGGCCACCTGCCCGGCCTGACCCGGCATCTGAAGGACGACACCGCCGATCCCGCCCAGCTCCGCCGTTCACTTGAGGTCGTCAAGGCCAAGTCGCGGTTCCCGTGGATGGAACTGGTCATCGGCGTGTTCCTGATCGGCGGCTTCGCCTGGGGTTTCTGGCAGGGCGGCGTGGATGTCGGCTCGGACCTGCTGCTGCAATGGGTGCTGGCCACTGGCATCCTCGGCGCCATCGGCTGTGCGGTCGCGGGCGGCCACCCGCTCAGCATCCTCGCGGCCTTCATCTCCTCGCCGCTCACGCCGCTGCACCCGGCGCTCGCGTCGGGCACCGTCAGCGCGTTCGTGGAAGCGACGCTGCGCAAGCCGACGTATGCGGACTTCATGGCGCTGCGCGACGATGTGCAGACGATGCGCGGCTGGTGGAAGAACCGCGTGGCCCGCGTGCTGCTGAACTTCTTCCTGACCAGCCTGGGCACCGCCATCGGCGGGTGGACCGGCGGATTGCGGATGCTGGGCAAGCTGGTCGGCTGATCCTTCCCCCGACGCACCACCCAAAGAAAAAGCCGGGCGATGCCCGGCTTCTTTTTATGCTGCCCGCGTCAGTCCCCGTGCGGGCTGGTGGCACCTGCCACGGCAGGCGCCTGGCCGCGGCGCTGGCGCGCCCGTTTGATAGAACGGGCGGTCCCGCTGCGCAGGTCGTCCAGCAGTGCGTAGATGGTCGGCAGGAACAGCAGGCTGACGACCGTCGAGAACGCCAATCCGCCTGCGATGGCGCGCGCCATCGGGTGGTAAGGCGGCATGCCATCGGCCGTCTGCGTGTTCAGCGCGATCGGGATCATCGCCAGGATCGCGGTGCCCATCGTCATCATGATCGGGCGCAGGCGTTCGCGACTGCCTTCCACCAGCGCATCCGTTCGCGCCATGCCGCGCCGCCGGAGGTTGTTGATGTGCTCGATCATCACGATGCCGTTGTTCACCACCACGCCCATCAGCACCAGGATGCCGATCACCGCCATGATGTTCATCTCGGTTCCCGTCAGCCAGAACAGCCAGTACACGCCGAAGATCGAGAACAGCACGCAGGACATGATGGCGACGGGGAACAGCAGCGATTCGAACACCGCCGCCATGATCACCAGCATCAACACCAGCGCGATCATGATGGCGGTGACCATCTGGTCCATGCCATCGAAGTTGATGTTGAAGCCCGCTCCATTGAACGTATAACCATAGCCGGGCGGGAATTCCATGCCGTCCAACGTGGTCTCCACGGACTTGCGCGCGTCCTCCATCGAAACGTCCTTGGCCAGTCCCGCCTCGATCCGCAGCATGGTCTGCCGGTTCAGGCGCTGAATGGACGTGGCGGCGGGGTTGACGTTGACGTCGACCATTGCCAGCAGGGGGACTTCCTGTCCCGAGGCGCTGCGTACCATGAACGAGGACAGGTCCTCGATGCCATAGTGGTCCGACCCGGCGAAGCGCACGTTGACCGGTATCTCCACGTCGTCGCGGTGGAAATCGCGCAGCGACGAGCCACGCAATGCCATGCCGACGAACTGCGCCACCTGCTGCGCGCTGAAACCGTAGGACGCCGCACGTTCGCGGTTCACCTGTACCGCCAGCTCGGAATTGGCGTCGCCGACGTCCACGCGCACGTCGCGCAGTTTCGGATCGCGCGCCAGGATGGGCATGATGTCCTCGGCCAGTTCCTGCAGTGTCTGGCTGGAATCGCCGATCAGGCTGAAGCGCACACCCTGGCCTTCGCTGCCCATGCCGCCCGGCCAGCCGATGCCGAGCTTGGCCCGCGCCGACTGTGGCAGGCCCTTGCGGACCTCCTCCTCGATCTTCTTGCTGATCTCGCGATCGTCGATGTCCAGGTAGAGCCGCGTCTGCGCCCAACCCTGCTCGGAGTAGCGGCTGTACACCCGCTTGATGTGGAACTCCTTGCGGTTGGCATTGACGAAGTCCTCCACCCGCTGCACTTCCTTGCCCATCTCCTCCTTCGAGTAGGAGCCTTTCCACTGGTAGAAGATGTTGATCTCGTCTGGATCGTTGTCGTCACCGCCCCCGCTGGTATTCATCATCGGAAAGACGCTGACCGCCGAGATCAGCAGGATGCCGGCGACGCTCCAGCCACGATTTTCCAGCGTCCAGCGCAGTACGCGCGCATAGCGGTCCTGCAGACGGCTGATCAGTGGAGACTTCACGGCAGGCGGCGTCTTCATCCGCGCCGACAGCATGGGGATCAGGCTCACGGCCACCAGCCACGAAGCCAGCAGCGAGAACGAGATGGTGACCGCCAGCTGCGAGAGGTAGATCGTGATGATGTTCTTCTCGCCGAACATCATCGGCAGGAACACCACGCAGTGGCACAGGGTGCCGGCCGACAGCGCGATCGCCACGTGGCGGGTACCGATGATCGAGGCGACCTCCGGTTGGTCGGGGAACTTCTCCCGTTCCTGGTAGATGCTTTCGACCACCACCACCGCATTGTCGACCAGCATGCCGACCGCAAGCAGCAGGCCCATCATCGAGATGATGTTCAGGCTTATCCCGACGAAGTACATGAAGCCGAGCGTCATGATGAAGCAGATCGGGATGGCCATCGACACCATCAGCGTCGACGGCCAGTGGCGCAGGAAGGCGTACAGCACGATCACCGACAGCAGCAGGCCGATCGCCCCCGCTTCCGCCAGCGCCAGCAGCGAACTGGTCACCGCCTTGCCCGAATCCCAGGCGACCTCGATGTCGACCCCGTGCATCGCCGGGTCCTGACGCAGCGCCTCCACTTCCTTGCCCACCGTCCTCGACAGGTCGACGAGGTTAGCCGAACGCTCCTTGTAGATGTCCACGCCCACGCTGGGCTTGCCTTCCATCTTGCGCACGTAATTCATGCGCTGCGGCTGCAGGCTGACATCGGCGATATCGGACAGGCGCGTGCCGCGCCCATCGATCGGCAGGTCGCGCAACGCCTGCAGTTCGAGCAACTCGCCGCGCGGCTGCACGCGCAGGCGGCGGCCGTCTTCGGTGATCTGCCCGGCGGACACGGAGAAGTTGGCCGCCTGCAACTTGCCGACCAGCTCGTTGAGCGCGACCCCGTGAGCACTGATGCGGTCCTTGTCCAGGGCGACCAGCACTTCCTGCCTTGCCACGCCCTCGACCTCGACGCGCGCCACACCCGGCAACCGTTCCAGATGCTGCTTGATGCTGCGCTCCAGCAGGTCGGCGCGGGCCGTCAGGTCTTCCTGGCTACTGAGGCGAAGGCTGATCGCCTCCTGGTCGCTGGTGCTCCAACGCTGCACGTAATAGCGGCGGAAATCATCCGGCAACTCGTCTCGCACCGCATCGATGCGTTCGCGCGCCTCGGAGGCTGCCATCGCGATGTCCCGGTCCCAATCGCTGAATTCGACCTGGATCTGGCCGCCTTCGGCATTGGCGCGCGAGTTCATCGTCTTGATGCCGGGCATCGTGGCGATGGCCTCCTCCACCGGCCGCAGCAGGTTGCGCTCGACCTCTTCGGGGGTCGATCCGGGATACGGCAGCGAGACGAAGAAGAACGGAATGGTGGCTTCCGGCTCGGCCTCCAGCGGCAGCCGGAACGAGGCGATCAGGCCGATCACCACCATCGACACGAACAGCATGATGGTGGTGACGGGGCGGCGGATGGACAGCTCGGTGATGTTCATCCGGATCAGCCCCCGACGCGGCCGATGGGATCATCCTCGTGCGAGATCACCTGTTCGGCCTGCGCGGCGACGAGGCGCGCGCGACGACCGCGTTCGGCATAGAACTCGTCCGGCTTGCGGTCCAGCAGGTCGTACACCACCGGGATCACCAGCAGCGTCAGCAGCGTGGATACCAGCAGGCCGCCGATCACCGTGATCGCCATCGGCGAACGCACCTCGGCACCCTGGCCGAAGGCGAGCGCCAACGGCAGGAAGCCGAACACCGCGCACAGCGTGGTCATCATGATCGGGCGCAGGCGCGAACGGGCGCCTTCCACCAGCGCGACGCGCTTGGCCACGCCCTCCTCGCGCAACTGGTTGACCTTGTCGATCAGGATGATGGCGTTCTTCACCACCAGGCCGACCAGCAGGATCAGGCCGATGAACACCACCACCGATACCGGCGAGCGCGACAGCAGGAGCGCCGCCACCGCACCGACCAGCGCCAGCGGAATGGTGAACAGGATGACGAACGGGTGCAGCAGCGATTCGAACTGCGAGGCCATGACCAGGTAGACCAGGAAGATCGCCAGGCCGAACGCGAACAGCAGCGACCGGATCGACTGACCCAGTTCCTCGCCCTGACCGCCGATGCGCATGCCCACCTCGGTACCCAGCGGGTTCTTCGACACCATGTCCCGGACTTCCGTGATGGCCTTGCCCAGGTCGATGTCGCGCAGGTTGGCCGACACGATGGCCACACGGCGCTGGTCGGCGCGATGGATCTCGCTCGGACCGGTGGTGGCGATGACATCGGCCACCGAGATCAGCTCCACCGGCTTGTTGCCGCTGGGATTGACGATCAGGCGGCGGATGTCGTCGACCGAGGCGCGCTCGGATTCCTGCACGCGCACCAGCACGTCGATCTTGCGGTCGCGGAAGCTGTAGCGCGTGGCGACGTTGCCGCGCACCTTGTTGACCACCGCGTCGGCGATCTGCCGCGTCGTCAGGCCCAGCGCAGCCGCGCGGTCCTGGTCGAACACGATCTGGATCTCCGGGAAGCCCTGCTCCACCGTCGATTTCACGTCGGCATAGTGCGGGCTCTGCCGCAGCAGTTCGGCCAGGCGGTTGCCGGCCACGCGGATCGATTCCAGGTTGTTGCCTTCGATCTCGATCTCGAGCGGTGCGGCCAGCGCGAACAACTCCGGACGGGCGAAGTCGACCTGCGCTTCCGGCCACTGTTTCATGGTGCCGCGCAGGCTTTCGACCAGTGCCTGTTCGCGCGCGTTGTCGGTCATCACCACCGACAGCTTGCCGATGTTCTCGCCGCTCTCGGTGGGGCTGGCATCCAGTCGGGTACCCGTGCCGGACACGCCGTATAGCAGGCGCACACCGGCTTCGCCGGCATGTGTGCGCTGCACTTCGCGCACCAGTGCGTCGGTCTGCGCCAGCGGCGTACCTGGCGGCAGCTTGGCGGTCATTTCGAAACGGTCCTGCGCCAATTGCGGGATCAGGTCCACGCCCAGCAACGGCAGCGCAGCCAGGGTCAGCGCGAACGCCAGCGCCGCACCGCCCAGCACCGGGACGGGACGCTTCAACGCGGCCGGCAGCATCCGCAGGTACCCGGCCTCGGCCTTCCCGTACGGCGCCATCGCCAGGTCGCTGGCCTTGCGCATCACCGGGCCGATCACCGCCGCGAGGCCGCGGAAGCTCCGCACCACCAGCCACACCAGCGAGAAGAACCCATACGTGAACAACGCACCGATACCGCGGCCGGCATAGGCCGCCGGCTTCTTCCACCGGCTTTCCGGACGCCACGGCTCGCGCGGGGTTTCGGCAGGGAACTCCAGCGGCGGGCGCCCCTTCAGCGCGCTCAGCATCGGGATCAGCGTCATCGACACCACCAGCGACACCGCGATGGCGATGGAGACCGTCAGGGCCTGGTCGCGGAACAGCTGGCCGGCGATGCCCTCGACGAACACCAGCGGCAGGAACACCGCGATCGTGGTCAGCGTGGACGCCACCACCGCCATGAACACTTCGCGCGTACCCTTGATCGCGGCTTCCAGGATGCCCATGCCACGCTCGCGCGCCTTCGCGATGGATTCCAGCACCACGATCGAATCGTCCACGACCAGGCCCGTGGCCAGGGCGAGGCCGCCCAGCGACATGACGTTCAGGCTCAGGCCCAGCTGGCCCATGAAGAAGAACGTCGCGATGATCGAGATCGGCAGCGACAGCGAAATGACGAAGGTGCTCCAGCCATCGCGCAGGAACAGGAAGATGATCAGGATCGACAGCAAGCCACCGATCACCGCATCGACCTTGACGTCCTTGATGGCGTGACGGATGAAGACCGACTGGTCCTCGACGGCCGTCATCTCCATGTCCTTGGGCATCTCCTTGCGGATCAGTTCCAGGCGCTGTTCCAGTGCGTCGGCGGTCGATACGGTGTTGGCGTCGCCTTCCTTGTAGATCGCCAGTTCGACCGCTTCGTGGCCTGCACTGCGGATCACCGCTTCGCGCTCCTTGTAACCCTGGCGCACGTCGGCCACGTCCTTCAGCCGCACGCTGGGCGCGCCGCCGCTGGTGTCGCTGCGCAGCGCGGCGATCACGTTGGGATCGCTGCTGCCCAGGATCGCTGTCATCAGTTGCTGGTTGGTGCCGGTCGAGCTGCTGGACGAGGCCCCTGCCGCTGTGGTCAGCAACATTTCACGCATCTGTTCGACCGTGGCGAACTGGTTGACGGTGCGCACCAGGTAGCGCTGCGAGCCCTCCTCCAGGCGACCACCGGAGAGATTCACGTTTTCCTGCTGCAGGCGCTGGATCACGGTATCCAGCGACAGGCCCAACTGGGCCAGCTTGCGCTGGTCGATGTCGACCTGGACTTCGTCTTCCAGGCCGCCGCCCACCTTGACGGCGGCGACGCCCGCGACCGGTTCGAGCTTGCGCTTGAGGTCCTCGTCGGCGTAGCGACGCAGTTCCATCAGCCGGCGGATCGCATCGGCGTCGTTGCCCGCCTCCTGCTTCGACGACAGCGCGAGGCGCATGATCGGCTGGGTGGACGGGTTGAAGCGCAGCAGCACCGGCGCCTTGGCCTCCAGCGGCAGTTGCAGCGTTTCCATCTTGTCGCGCACGTCCAGGCCGGCCTGCTGCATGTCGGTGCCCCACGCGAACTCGAGCACCACGTCGCTCTGCCCGGTGCGCGAGATCGACTTGAGCTTGCGCAGGCCCTTGACGATGCCCAGCGCCTCCTCGGCCGGTTGCGAAATCAGCGTTTCCACTTCCGCCGGCGCCGCGCCTTCATAGTCCGTGCGCACGGTCAGCGTCGGATAGCTCAGGTCCGGCAGCAGCTCGACCTTCAGGCTGGACAGCGAGATCAGGCCGAACAGCACCAGCGTGAGCGTCATCATCGCGATGGTGACGCGGCGGCGCGTGGAGAACTCGATCAGGTCGAAGCCACCGCCGGACGAAGGTCCGTGCGCATTCATTGCTTGCTCGCCTCTGCGGCCGGCGCCTTGGCCACGGTGGCGGCCTTCTTGTCCTGCCCGATCACCTGCACGGCACTCCCTTCGCGCAACGCCGCCTTGCCTGCGATCACGACCTGCTCGCCGGGCTTCAGCCCTTCGCGCACTTCGACCCAGCCGGCGTCGTTGTAACCCAACTTCAGCACGGTGCGCTGGGCCTTGCCATCACGGACCACATACACGGCAGGCTCGCCGCCGTCTTCCAGCAGGGCGGTGCGCGGCACCACCAGGGCATCGGCACGCTGGTCGTAGTTGATGTTGAGGCGGCTGAACATGCCCGGCTGCAACTCGCCGTCGCCGGAGAACGAGGCGACCACGCGGAACGTACCGGTTCCGTTGTCGACCACTGGTGAGACGCGAGCGACCGTGCCGGTGAACTGCTTGCCCGGCAACGCATCCACCGCCAGCCCGACCGCCTGCCCCGGCTTGAGCTTGGCGATCTCACGCTCGGGCACGTTCAACGTGGCTTCCAACCGCGAGGCGTCGACGATGCGGATGATCGGCGAGTTGATCTGCACGAAGTTGCCGGACTTGATGGAACGCGAAGCGACGACACCGGAGATCGGCGCGGTGATCGTGGTGTAGGACAGTTCCAGCGAGGCGGCACGGTAGACGGCGCGCGCGTTCTCGAGGTCGTACTTGATCTGGTCGACGTCGTTGGCGCTGATCATCTGCTGCCCGACCAACTGCTGGGCGCGACGGTAGTTGTTCTCGAGCTTGCGCATCTGCGCTTCGGCCTGGGCCACCTGCAGGCGCAGGCGTTCGGGATCCAGCCGCACCAGCGCCTGGCCGGCGCGGATCACCTGCCCTTCCTCGACCAGCACGGCCAGCGCGACACCGGATGTCTTGGCAACGACCTGGGACTCGCCCAACGCCTCCAGCGTGGTGGTGCCGCTGTAGCTGGCGGCCACCGCACGCCGGGTGGCCTTGGCCACCTCGACCGGGATGGCCTCGGACTCCTTCTTCTCCTCGCCATTCTTGGCCTGGGCCTCGGGCGTCGGACCGCCCCCCTTGCAAGCGGACAGGACCAGCAGGCCGCACAGCACGGGGACAAGTGCGAGGCGCAGGTAGGAACGGCCGGAGTGGGGACGGGGTCGGGACATGGGACGGTACCGTGGTGGTGTTGTTGTGGTGTTGTATGAAGGTATATCACCCCTGAACGACTTCCATGCGCCGAAGGTCATGGTGACTTGCGTCCAGCTTCGTGCTGCATGCCCGCGCTGATCCGCTGCGACGCGACAGCGTGCGCCACGAGCGGCCGCTGGTCGTCGATCACTGCGTGGACCGGCGTGTCGTGGCCAACGTCGATGCAGGGCAATGCGCGGCAACCACTCGGCGGCACGTCGGGACGCTTACCTCGTGAGGACAGGCCATTGCCTGTGCGTGACATTCGGTCGCAGGCTATACTTGCATTCAGCCAAGCGCTGCGGTGGTACGTGGCGCGCGCAACCTGAGAGTTTTTCGAGAATGATGCGACCGCTGCCGCTCGCCGCTTGTCTTGCTTTGGCCGCCCTCCCGCTGGCTGCCCTCACCGCCCAACAGGAAACCCCGGCCGCTCCCGCAGCCGTGCCTGCCGCAGCCGCCGCTCCCGCTGCCGCACCGGCACCCCTGGTCGGCAACGCCGATACCGGCCGCACCCTCACCTATACGTGCCAGGGCTGCCACGGCATCGAGGGTTACAAGAATGCCTACCCGAGCTTCAAGGTGCCGAAGATCGGCGGCCAGTCGGCCGACTACCTGGCCAACGCGCTGACCGAGTACCGCACCGGCAACCGCAAGCACCCCACGATGGAGGCCCAGGCGCAGAGCTTCTCCGACCAGGACATCGCCGACATCGCCGCTTTCCTCTCCACCGTCAAGTAATCCCACCATGCCCAACGCCAAGCACGCCCAGCGTCTAGCCATCGTCCTGTTCGCGGCCCTCACCATGGTGGCTTGCTCGAAGGAAAACACCGAGGCTTCGGCCGAGAACCCCGGCAATGCCAGCGGCCAGCACGGCTCCAGTTCGTCTGCCGGCCTGCCCAAGGGCCACATCGCCAAGGGCGAGGAACTGGCCAAGGCCAAGGGCCAGGCAACCGGCCAGAGCTGCGTGGACTGCCACGGCGCCGAAGGCAATGCGCCGATCGACGATACCTACCCCAAGCTCGGTGGCCAGTACGGCGACTATCTGGCGCATGCACTGCAGGCCTACCGCAGCGGCGACCGCCAGCACGCCCTGATGACCCCGCAGGCGGCCTCCCTCAGCGATCAGGACATCTCCGACCTGGCCGCCTATTTCGGTTCTCGCCCGTCGCAACTGCGCGACCTGCACAAAGTGCACAGGTAACGCCGGTTCCCGAAGAACCCGGAATCGAAAAACGGAGCCGCAAGGCTCCGTTTTCGCATGCGTCGCGGCCGCCATCGTGGACACGACACCCATCGCGATGCGCCATGCGCGCGCAGCCGATCGTCTAGGCCATCAGCTGTCAGTCGGGATTGGCGTACGCTTCACCGGAATCTCCGGTGGCGGACGTGCCTTGGGAGGCTCGGGGAACAGGCTGCCCAATCCGCAGCCGCCCCCCAGCTGCAGGACCGAGATCGTGCACTTGAGTTTCATGTTGGTGCCGGGGATCGAGATCTCCATCTCCCGCACGTTGCGCCGTACCCATTCAGCCAACAACGATTCGTTGGGCACCCAGTACTTGTCGAAGCTGGTGGGTTCGTAATCGTACGGGGGACGTTGCAACCAGGTGCCCGCCTCATCCAGTCGCTCGCGCGTCCACTGGTCGTTGCCGCCGCCGGGGGCGCCACGCTCCGCGACGGCTTCACCGGCGTTGCCGGGCACACGCAGGCTGCCATCGGCGTTGTAGAGGCCGGCGTTGTCGCGGCCATCCGTCGCACTGTCGCCGGCGACATTCCTGTTCGCGTTGCCCCAATCGTCCGCGCGGGCCGGGGTGTTCCAGCCCCCTGGTTTCGCTGCCGGCACGGGACCGCGCGTGGTGGACGCGGGTGCCGTCGTGCCGCGTGGAGAAGCGCTCGCGGTCGCCGCGGTGCGTGGCGCTGGTGTCGATGAGGACGACGCCGATGTGGATGTCGACGACGTCTGCGGGGCGGGCGCCGGAGCAGGACGCGGCGAAGGTTCGCGCACATCCACCTGGCGCACGTTGCGCTCCTGCGTCGCGATCGCGCGTGCGCTCACGTCGCGGGACGGTATCGGCATGGTGCGCACCTGCGGTGCCGGCGCCGCCATCTCGCGCTCGCGCACCTCGGTTTCGCGCCTGGCCATGGCGGGCACGTCCACGGCGCGTACGGGCACATCACGGCGCACGACGGGTGCGGTGACGGGCGTGGCGACATCGCGGGCGGGAACCCCGACCTCGCGCAACGCGGGTGGCCGGATCTCCGGCTGCCGGGGAGTGGGTGGCGGCCGCACGAACGCGCGCGTGGGCTCGGCGACTTCCGTCACCTGCAGCGGCTGGTCCGCGATCTCGGGGACCGGAACGTTGCGTGGCGGCTGCGGTGGTACGTCCACCGCGACCTCGGGCGTAGCGGCCTCCACGGGCGGCGGTGCCGCTTCGGTCGGCCGCGGGCGGACGGGCGAAGGCACGGCGGACGCCGCCGGAGCCGACGACGCGCTCGCAGCCGATTCGGCGACGGTTTCGCCTGCCTGCGTCGCGCCGCCCACCTCGCCCGGACTGCCTTCGCCGATCATTTCCAGTCGTACCCGGGCGCTGTCGCCGGCCTCTTCGGGTGGCGGCGGGATGTGCACCAGCGCCACCCATAGCAGGAACAGGAAGAACAGCAGATGCATCGCACTGCTGCCGATACCCGCCGCCCAACGCATCCAGCGCTCTTCGCGTGGCGGCGGCCCCCACCCCTGGTAGAACAACGAGCGAAGGGCTCGCAGTCTGCCTGGCATGAACGGGAGGGTCCGACCGTCTCCCGGTGCACGTCCGACAAAAACATCCACGATGGCGTCGGCTTTTTCGCGGGTGATGCGACCCAGCCGCTCCGGCAGCGCGCGCAGCCACAAACCCCAGCCGAAAGGCAGGCCAGTCTGGCGTTCGACGATGGTGGCCGCCTTGCGCGGCAGCAGGTGTGCAATGACGTCGGTGGCGTTCGTCACCGGCGGTGGACCCCGTCAGGCGGCGTTGCCGCGCGGCATGTAGGGCGCATCACCGGTTTCGTGGTCGGTCGCATCACGCACGGCGGTCACGCCGGGCACGCGCGCCATCAACGTCTTCTCGATGCCCTGCTTGAGGGTGACGTCGGCCATGCCACAACCGTGGCAGCCGCCGCCGAAGCGCAGCCAGACCACGCCATCGCCGCTGACCTCTTCCACCGCCACGCGCCCCTTGTGCGACGCCAGTTGCGGATTGATCTCGTTGTCGACGACCCAGCGCACGCGTTCGACCAGCGACGCCGCATCACCCGGCGCTTCGCCCTTGATGCGCGGCGCCTTGATCGTCAGCTGGGTACTGGCCCCCTTCAACACGTAATCGATGTCGGCGCCGTCCAGCCAGTGCACGCTGGCCGCATCGATGTACAGGGTGAAGCCATCGCAATCCACCGCCCATTCATCGCCGACGAGATCGCGAGGTTCGGCGAACTCGAGCCGCGCATCCGCCTGCGCCGTACCGGGGTGGACCGCACTCAGGCGTACACCGAGGCCCGGCAGCGCTTCGCGTTCGATCAGCTTGCGGAAGTGCGCCTGCGCGCTGTCGGAAATCTGGATCATGCGGCTATTCTAGCCCCTGCCCGACGGGCATTCACATCCACAGGCCAGTCGTCGTGGTTCGTTCAGACTGGTCGTCCAGCAGGAGATGCGCCGTGTCCGACCTGATCCCCCTCGCCCACGCGCGCTGCGTGCCACTGCGCGGCAGCGAGCATCGACTATCGCCGGCCCGCATCGCCGAACTGTCGCCGCAGGTGCCCGGCTGGGAACTGGTGGAGGATGGTCATGCGCTGCTGCGCACGTTCCCGTTCGACAATTACTACGAGACCATGGCGTTCGTGAATGCCCTCGCCTTCATTGCCCATGCCGAAGACCACCATCCTGACCTGGGCGTCCACTACAACCGGGCCGTCGTGCGCTATTCCACCCACGACGTCGGCGGCCTGAGCGAGAACGACTTCATCTGCGCGGCCAAGGCCAGCGCCCTGTTGGGAGAATCCTGATGGAACGTCGCATCCTGCCGTCGCCCGTCCTGCTGCTCGCCGGCGTGCTGCTCGCCGGCGTGCTCGCCGTCTCAGCGTGTACGAAGAAACAGGAAGAATCCGCCGCGCCACTCATCGCGCCGACTGAACTGGCCGCGATCGACACGCCGCCGCCTGCCTATCCGGCCGAGGCCGAGTGCAACAGCGAAGGCGGTACCACGGTGCTGCGCGTGACCATCGAACAGGATGGCGTGCCGGCGCGCGTGGGCCAGGTACAGAGCAGCGGCAACGCCGCGCTCGACAAGGCCGCGTTGGAGGCCGTGCAGACCTGGAAGTTCCGTGCCGCCACGCGTAACGGCAACCCGGTCACCCACACGATCAACGTCCCGGTAACGTTCCCGCCTGTGCTCGAGAAGCCAACGCGTTGTTTTGCGCAGGGCGCTGGCTGACCTGCGCATCAAGGCCGCATGCTGATGAGGGACCTCAATCTTCGGCCTGTCCTGGCGGCAGCGATCTCCAGCTGCCTGCCGGCCTCTGTTACGGACCGTTTTTCCGCTTGATCCTCGGCCCGTGGCACTGACGGCCTGCCTCACCCCAGCTGATCCAGCGCGGCGGCCAGATCATCGGCCAGCGGTGCGCTGAGCACATACGGTGTCCTGCCGCCGTCGAGCGCGAACTGCAGCGACGCGGCGTGCAGGAACAGGCGCTTCAGTCCGACCTGCTCGCGCAGGCGCTTGTTTGCCGCCGGGTCGCCGTACTTGTCGTCGCCGGCCACGGGATGGCCGATGTGCTGCGCGTGCACGCGGATCTGGTGGGTGCGGCCGGTCTCGATGCGGACCTCGCAGTACGAATGGCCACCGCGCCGTTCCAGCACGCGGAAGTGGCTCAGCGACGGCTTGCCGTCGCGGTGCACCTGCACGTGGCGCTCGCCGCCCTGGCGCAGGCCGATGTGGAGCGCCGCGTCCACACTCATCACGCCGTCCGGCATGCGGCCGACCAGCAGGGTCAGGTAGCGCTTCTCGATCCCGCGGGTGCCGTCCTCGCTGTCCTCGCGCAGCAGCGCCTGCAGCTCGGACAGCGCCGAGCGCTTCTTCGCCATCACCAGCAGGCCGGAGGTGTCGCGATCCAGCCGGTGGACCAGTTCCAGCGTCTGGTTCGGGCGCAGGGCGCGCATCGTCTCGATGGCGCCGTGGCTGATTCCGCTGCCGCCGTGGCTGGCGACGCCGGTCGGCTTGTTGATGACCAGCAGCCGCTCGTCCTCGAACACGATGGCCGCCTCCATCCGCTTCAGGAAGCCCGCCGGCGGCGCCACCTTGTCTCCCGTCTCCACGAGACTGACGGGCGGGATCCGCACCTCGTCGCCGCCTTCCAGCTTGCGCTCGGCCTTGGCCCGGCCGCCGTTCACCCGCACCTGGCCACTGCGCACCAGCTTGTAGACCAGGCTGCGCGGGGCACCCTTCAACTGGCCCAGCAGGAAGTTGTCCAGCCGCTGCCCTCCCCGGTCCTCCGGCACCGTGACCGTGCGCACGGCGCTCTTGGCGCCCACGGCAGGCTTCTCGGACGGGGGGCTGGGGTTGGAGCCATTCATTCTGTTACACTCGGAGGGCGAGATAAGGGTTTGATTTCGCAGGGAGTTGCAGTTGGGCCAGAAGCCCGTCTCCCCGCGATTCCGGCAAGTGCGCGGCCACCGCCCCAGGGGCGGCCATGTTAGCGGCTGATCGGCAGGCCCGGATACCGCCGGGTGCGTGACGGCACCTGACGTTGAACATGTCCCGTGCGGCGCCCCCTCCCGAGGGAAGCTGCCGCCGGCCCCGCAACACCTATTAGAAAGAAAAGCGCTCCCGCGGCCTGCCGTGGTGTCGTAGCGCTGGAAACCCGAATCTGCCCCGCTGCGCCTGCGCAAGGGGCGGTGCAACGTTCCAGAGGCGAAACGCCATGGCGTTCCGCGCGGTAGCAGCGCGCGAGGAACGCACAATGAAACGCATGTTGATCAACGCCACGCAGGCCGAAGAGCTGCGCGTGGCCATCGTCGACGGTCAGACCCTGTACGACATCGATATCGAACAGCCGTCGAAGGAACAGAAGAAGTCCAACATCTACAAGGGCCGCATCACCCGGCTCGAGCCCTCCCTGGAAGCCGCCTTCGTCGATTACGGCGCGGACCGCCATGGCTTCCTGCCGCTGAAGGAAATCTCCCGCGATTACTTCCAGGCCGGCGTCGACCACAACAAGGCCGGCATCCGCGAACTGCTGAAGGAAGGCCAGGAAGTCGTCGTCCAGGTGGACAAGGACGAACGCGGCAACAAGGGCGCCGCCCTGACCACCTTCATCTCGCTGGCCGGCCGCTACATGGTGCTGATGCCGAACTCGCCCACCGCCGGCGGCGTGTCGCGCCGCATCGAGGGTGACGACCGCGCCGAGCTGAAGAAGGCGATGGACGCACTGGCGATCCCCGACGACATGGGCGTGATCATCCGCACCGCCGGCGTCGGCCGCGATGCCGAAGAACTGCAGTGGGACCTGGACTACCTGCTGAGCGTGTGGAAGGCGATCGCCGAAGCCGCGTTGACAAAGCCGGCCGCGTTCCTGATCTACCAGGAAAGCCGCCTCATCGTCCGCGCCCTGCGTGACTACCTGCGCAGCGACGTGGGCGAGATCCTGGTCGACACCGACGAACTGTACGACACCGCCCGCGAGTTCATGCAGCAGGTGATGCCCCACAACCTGCGCAAGCTCAAGGCGTACAAGGACGACATCCCGCTGTTCAACCGCTTCCAGATCGAATCGCAGATCGAAGGCGCGTACGAGCGCAACGTCCGCCTGCCCTCCGGCGGCTCCATCGTGGTCGACCAGACCGAGGCGCTGACCGCCATCGACGTCAACTCGGCGCGCGCCACCAAGGGCGGCGACATCGAGGAGACGGCGTTCCACACCAACATGGAAGCGGCCGAGGAAGTGGCCCGCCAGCTGCGCCTGCGCGACCTGGGCGGCCTGGTGGTGATCGACTTCATCGACATGTCGAGCAACAAGCACCAGCGCGACGTCGAGAACAAGCTGCAGAACGCGCTCAAGTACGACCGCGCCCGCGTGCAGATCGGCCGCATCTCGCGGTTCGGCCTGCTGGAAATGAGCCGCCAGCGCCTGCGTCCCTCGCTGGGCGAGTCCAGCCAGATCGTCTGCCCGCGCTGCGAAGGCCATGGCCGCATGCGCAGCGTCGAGTCGCTGTCGCTGTCGATCATCCGCGTGGCCGAAGAGCATGCGATGAAGGACAACACCGGGCAGGTGCTGATCCAGGCGCCGCTCGAGATCGCCAACTTCCTGCTCAACGAGAAGCGCAGCGCGCTGCGCGAGATCGAGCAGCGCCACGACGCGCCGGTCATCATCGTCGCCGACGAAGCGCTGCACACGCCGCACTACGAAGTCACCCGCATCCGCGAGAACGAACTGGGCGAAGAAAGCAGCAAGCCCAGCTACCACCGCGGCACCCAGCGCAAGCTGCCGGTGCATGCGCTGACCAAGGCGCAGCTCAACATCCCGGCCGCGCCCGCCGTCACCCACGTCAAGCACACCCAGCCGGCCCCGGCACGCGAAGAGCGTGAAGCACCGGCGCCGGTGGCCGCACCGGCGCTGGTCGTTGCACCCGTCGCCGCGCCCGCCGCGGGCGGCGTGGTCGGCTTCTTCAAGCGCCTGTTCGGTGGTGGCGAAGCCGCGGCCCCTGCCCCGCAGGCCCGTCCGCAGCAGGACACCCGCCAGCGCAACGACCGCAACAACAACGGCCGTCGCGAGAACCGCGACAACCGCGGCCAGCAGAACCAGGGCCGTGGCGGCAAGCAGGACAACAACCGCCGCGACGAGCGCAACAAGGGCCAGAACGCGCAAGGCGGCAACGCCCAGCAGCAGAAGCCGCGCAACGAGCAGCCGCAGGGCCAGAAGCAGCCGAAGCCGCAGGGCAACCAACCGCAGAACGCCCAGGGCAATGCGCAGCAGCAGCCCAAGGCGCCGAAGCAGTCGCAACCCCAGCAGGGCGGCAAGCCGCAGCAGGAAGGCCAGCGTCAGCCGCGCGCATCGCAGCCGCAGGAAGCCGTAGCCAAGCCGGCCGCGCCGGTCGCCGCCGAGGCGGTGACAACGGCAGCCGCCGTGGTCGTTGCCACGCAGGAAGCCGTCCGCACCACCGCCGCACCGGCCCCGGCCCCGGCCGCCGATGTGCCGGCGTTCGACACCGACGCGACACAGGCCGTCGTCGTTGACGGCGAGGCCGCACCGTCCACCGAGGGCGACAGTGGCGACACCGGTGAAGGTGGCCGCCGCCGCCGTGGCCGTCGTGGTGGCCGCCGCCGCCGCCGTGGCAACGGGGAAGCCGGTGCCGCGGGCGAAGAAGGCGTGCTGGCCGATGACCTGGGTGGCGATGACGACGCCCCGGTCGCCGACCGTTCGCAGCCGGAGTTCGACTTCGACGACGAAGAGCCGGTGGTCGCCGCGCCGCGTGCGCCGAAGCCGCAGCCGCAGCCGGCCGCTCCGGTGGCCGTAGCACCGTTCGTGGCCGCCGTGGTCGCTGCGCCGCCGGTCGTGGAAGCCGTGCCGGTCACCGACGCGACACCCGTCGTCGTCCCCGCTCCGGTCGTGGTCGAGACCGCCGCGGCCATCGAGGTCATCCAGGAAGTGAAGGCCGAGGCCGCGCGTGTGCAGCCCGAGGTGACCGCCACGGTGCAGCACGAAGCACCGGCGGCCGTTGCCATCGTCGAATCGGTCAAGGCCGAGATTGCCGCCGAGCCGACGCCCGTGATGGTCGAAGCACCGGCACCGGTCGTCACTGCAATCGAAACCGTGGAAACCGTCGTGGAGACCCCGGCCGTCGCCGCGGTGCGCAACGAGCCGGTACAGATCGACCTGGTCGACGCCGTGAACGAAGCCGCTGCCGAAACCCCGGCGCCGGTCGAAGCCGTGGCATCCGCACCGGTCGCACCGAAGCCTGCCAGCACGCCAGCCACCGGGTCGCTGTTCTTCGTCGCCGACGCGGACACTCCGCGATCGGTCACCCGCAGCCTGTTCGAACCGGTGGTCACGCCGGTCAAGCCGGCCGACGAGATCGCCCAGGTCGACCCGCAGGATGACGACGGCACGGAAAACCGCAGCGCCTGACGCGCTGCGTTCCTCCGACGTCGGAAAGCACACTGGCCGCGCAAGCGGCCAGTGTCGTTTCACGGTGCCGGATTGCAGTGGATGGCAGTCGCGCACCGTTGCGACTACAGTCGATCCACGTTCTTCACGCATGGATGGCTGTGATGGCACGAAACTCCCACTCCAATTCGCCCGAGGCTTCATGGCGAAGCGCATACCTCGTCATGGCTTCGTACGTCGCGCTCTGCCTGGTTCTCGTCATGGCAGCCCCCGACGTTTACATGGCCAAGCTCCCCGCCAGCCAAGCGCTGTCATCCGCGTCAGACTTCCCCTCAACGACGGGCTTCTGCGTAGACATGATGTGGATGCTCTTTCCTTTGATAGTGACGGGACTTGCCCTCACAGCCCCCGTCGTGGTGCGAGCGAACGCGAAGACATCGAAGCTCCCTGTCTTCCTGTTCTCGGTCGCGGTAGTCGCGTGCGTCTGGATCTTCTTAGCGTACATCGGCTCGCTCAGCGGTTACGTTCCGAAAGGAACGTCGAGCCGCGCGAACCGCTTAGTGATGGCTGCTATGCACAACCGAATGGCGCTCGTCCTGCTGTTGAGCTGGTACTTTTGCACCATGGCGATGACCTTCTGGCTGGCCTTCATCGCGGCGCCCCGCATCGCGCTCGCGGTCTTGCGCCGGAGTCGTTAGTACATCGCTGTGAGCTTCTGATCCGACTACAGTGCGCGCGTCGGATCCATCAGGCCCCACTGCGCGGCCAGGCGCGCCAGGGCGATGTTGTCCTGCACGCCGGTCTTCTCGAACAAACGCGTCTTGTGCGTGTTCACCGTCTTCGCGCTCAGGCTCAGTCGACGGGCGATCTCTTCCTGGCGCAGGCCCTGGGTCAGCAGCATCGCCACTTCCAGTTCGCGTGGCGACAGCGCATCGAACGGCGACGCATCGCCACCGACCGTGTGCAGTGCCAGGTTCTGCGCCACGTTGTTGCCCAGGTAGCGCTTGCCGCGCGCCACGTCGCGCACGGCGCGGATCAACTCCGCCGCATCGCCGGCCTTGCCGAGATAACCGGAGGCCCCGGCTTCCAGCAGGCGCTTGGGCAGCGGACCGTCCTCCAGCACTGACACGATGATGACGCGCACGCCGATGTCGGCGCGCACCAGGCGTTCGGTCACTTCAAGGCCGCTGTAGCCGGGCAGGTGCAGGTCGCACAGCACCACGTCCGGCTTGAGCTGACGCACCAGCGGCAGTGCCGCCTCGCCTGTCTCCGCTTCGCCCACCACTTCGATATCGGCATCGCCTCCCAGGATCAGGCGCATGCCGGTGCGTACCAGGGCGTGGTCGTCGATCAGGAAAACGCGGATGGTCATGGAAACGGCTGCCTCGGTAGGACGGATCGAGCGTAGGGGGGCCATCCATCGCCGCGCAATTAACATTGTAACGATGTGCGTTTGCTACATGCGTATACGCCGGTCGAGCCGATGCGCGCACTGCGGCATACTCGGGCTTTCCAATGGGGATTCCTTCATGTCCGAGCTCCGACACCGCCTGTGCCTCGCCGTCCTGCTGTCCTTCGCCGCGTCATCCGCCTGCGCCGATGACGGCGTGTCCGCACGCTGGCAGACGCAGGTGGGCGACATCAGCGCGCACGCCGATACCCGCGCACGCGGCGACGCGATCGGGCGTCGGCTCGACGCCGTGGGCATCGCCTGGAAGCGCGAAGCGTTCGAACACAACGGCCAGGCCGGACAGAATCTCGTCGCCGACCTCGGCGGACCGGACAAGGCACCGTTGCTGCTGATCGGCGCGCACTACGACCAGGTGGCCATCGGCCATGGCGCCACCGACAACGCATCCGGTGTCGCCGCCGTGCTGGAACTGGCGCAGGCGCTGAAAGCCAAGCCCCTTGCCCATCATCGCGTGCAGGTCGTGTTCTGGGACCTGGAGGAAAAGGGCCTGCTGGGCTCCAGTGCCTGGGTCGCCACCGCGGGCCGCGAACAGCCCGCGCTGTACGTCAACTTCGACGTCTTCGGCTGGGGCGACACGCTATGGATGATGGCGCCCGACAGCGGCACGCCGTTCGTCGCGTCCCTGCGCGAGGCCAGTGCGAAGGAGAAGCTCGGCTTCTCGCCCGGCGACAAGTATCCGCCCACCGACCACCTCGCCTTCCTCAAGGCGGGCTGGCCGGCGGTGTCGTTCTCGCTGGTGGGTAGCGACGAAATCGATCCGATCCTCGCCGTCTTCGGCGGTGGCAAGCCGGCGCAGATGCCGAAGGTGATGCAGGTGATCCACAGCCCGCGCGACACCACCGCCGAACTGGACAGCGCCCGCGTAGACGACGCACTGCGCGTGGTCGAACAGGGCCTGCGCGCCTGGGATGCTGCTGCGCACTGATGCCATCGCGAACGGCGGATACACGAACGGGCCCTTTCGGGCCCGTTTGCGTTGGGGCGAGAACACGCCTGGCTCTCCGGGCGGCGACGGTGTCGGACTCGCGGTCCACCGCCAGGCGCAGCGCGGAACAGGGGGTGTCCGGGTGAGCTGCGTTCGGTTCTCTCGTGGTGCCCTGGGTGTCAGCCTTGCGGCTCGGTAGCAGGGGGTGTGCGGGGGACGGAAGGGGTGGATCCGCCGGCCCGACCACTGTGCGTTTTTTACGGGCGCGGATGCGAAGGCGGCGTGTAGATCGTTCAGCCTGACCGCACAGTTTTCTCACGCGCTGTCGACACCGCTTAATCGTGGCAAACGGCACGCGGCGCCTATGCATCGGCATCACGGAACGCCACGTAGGTTTCGACACAGGCAACACACCTCCACGCCGCCATGATGACCTTCGATCTGTTCCATACACCTGCTGACGATGGTTCCTTCGAACTGTCCATCAACGAGTCGCCTCCCCTGCACTTCAGCACGCCGGGCGCCGCGCTCGGCTACGCCGTCAAGCTGGCCAACCAGCGCCACCACCAGGGCCTGGACTACGCGATCAACATCGAAGGCGGCGACGGTCGCTGGCGTCTGTTCGAAGGCTGGCGGCTCTGCGCCTGAGTCGAGGCCCCCGGCGCAAGGACGGTGGCCGCATGTGGTGAGTCCAGCCGGCACGGGCGTGTCACCCTGTCGCCCCATGCCAACGACAACCGGGATGCCATGACCGCCGCCGCACGCTTCCGCGCCCTGCACACGCAGGGCCTGTTCCGCCTCGCCAACGCATGGGATGCCGGTACCGCCCGGTTGATCGAACACCTCGGCGCACCCGCCGTTGCCACCACCAGTGCGGGGCTTGCGTGGGCGCAGGGTTATCCCGATGGCGACGCGCTGGACGTGGATGCGCTGGTCAATGCCGTCAGCAGCATCACGCGGGTTATCCGCGTGCCGCTGACCGTCGATGTCGAAGGCGGCTATTCGGACGATCCCGCCGCCGTTGCCGCCACCGTGCTGCGCGTCGTGCGTGCCGGTGCAGCCGGCATCAACCTCGAAGACGGGGCCGGAGACCCCGCGCGGCTCGCCGCGAAGATCCAGGCGATCCGCGAGGCCTGCGTGGCCCACGACCTGGATGTCTTCATCAATGCACGCACCGACGTCTACCTGCGCAGCCTGGTGGCGGAGAACGCGCGCATCGACGAAACGCTCGCTCGCGCCGCCCGTTACCGCGCTGCCGGCACCGACGGCCTGTTCGTACCGGGCCTGGTCGATGCCGATGCCATCCGCACGCTCGCCTCGCAATGCGGGCTGCCGCTCAACGTGATGCTGCGTCCGCCGCTGCGTGATCTCGCCGCACTCGAACGCCTCGGTGTGCGCCGCATCAGCACGGGATCGGCACTGGCGGAATCGATGTACGGCCAACTGGCCGCGCAGGTCGACACGTTCCTGCATGCCGACACCACACCCCTGCCCGATCCGCAGGCGATGGGCTACGGCGCCATCAACGGCCTGTTCGGCTAAGCCCGCACGGGGTGGGTAGGAATTTTCCTACAGCACGCCGGGACAACACCCGACTGTGAATGTGAACGGCGTGGGCGACGATACCCACGTCCCCGGCAGCACGCCCTGCGCAGGCCATGCATGGCCGCTCTGCAATGGAAATGGGCGCTGCCTTGAGCAAGCAGCACTGCCGGAGCCGGGGACTCCCCTTTCAGACCCGACCACCTTGGTCGGGTTTTCTTTTGCGGCCCGCCTCAGCGGGTCGCCGGTCCCAGCCACAGTTCGGGCGCCTGCGCCAACCCGAACAACACCAGCGCCGTGGCCGCGATCAACAGCCACGCCATGCTCCGCACGACCAGTAAGCGCATTGAGGGTCTCCTGCCCCGGGTGTGAGTCGACTATCGCGGCACGCACGAGGCGCGTCAAACGTAAATGCATTAAGCGGCGATCGCCGGCCGTATCCCCGTGTGCGCGTCGTCGTCCACGCCGCGCGTGGCGGCCAGGAATTCACGGCCCCAGCGCGACAGATCGTGATGCCGCACGATGTCGAACAGCCGGCGCTGGCGGTCCTCGCGTTCGCCCGGTGTCATCACCAGCGCCTGCCGCAGCGTGCGCGCCATGTCGGCCGGGTCGTGCGGATTGGTCAGCACCGCGCCCTTCAGTTCCGCCGCCGCGCCGGCGAACTCCGACAGCACCAGTACGCCGTCGCCGCCGTCCAGGCCCTGCACGGCGACGAATTCCTTCGCCACCAGGTTCAGGCCATCGCGCAGCGGCGTGATCCACATGACGTCGGCCGCGGCGTAATGCGCCACCACGTCGGCGAACGGCAGCACCCGCGAGAAGAAGCGCACCGGCGTCCAGTCCAGCTGCGACAGCCGGCCATTGATGCGGCCCACCGCCTGCTCGATCTGTTGCTGCAGCGGGCGATACACCGTCATCTCCTTGGCCGCCGGCACGCAGACCAGCACCAGCGTCACCTCGCCGCGCAGCTCGGGCGATTCGTCCAGCAGGCGTTCGAACGCGTGCAGCTTCTGCAGGATGCCCTTGGTGTAATCCAGCCGCTCGATCGACAGCACCAGCTTGCGCCGGCCGATCTCGTCGCGGATACGCGCGATGTCGTCGGCCACCTGCTCGGTCTCCAGGCTGGCGCGGATGCGGCCCACGTCGGTGCCGATCGGATGCGCGCCGATGCGTACCGTGCGCCCGTCGATGCGCAGCTCGGTCGCCATGTCCTCCACGCCCACGGCGCAGCCGAAGGTCAGGAAGCGCGGCGCGCACGACGCACGCGCGGTCACTTCCACCGGGAACGTGCTGCGCACCGCGTCGGTGAAGTTCTCCGCATGGCGCGGGATGTGGAAGCCCACGTAATCGCACGCCAGCAGGCTGCCGAGGATCTCGCGGCGCCACGGCAGGATCGCGAAGATGTCGGCCGACGGGAACTGCGTGTGGTGGAAGAAGGCGATCTTCACGTCCGGCCGCAGCTCGCGCAGCACCGACGGCACCATCCACAGGTTGTAGTCGTGCAGCCACACCGTCGCGCCCGGCGCGGCCTCGGCGGCGGCGGCTTCGGCGAAGCGGCGGTTGACGCGCTTGAACAGCGCCCAGTCGTCCTCGCTGAAGCGCGCACGCTCCCAGAAGCTGTTGATGACCGGCCAGAACGCTTCCTTCGAGAAGCGTTTGTAGAACACGTCCACCTCGTGCTTGGTCAGCGCCACGTGGGCCGCGGTCAGGCCCGGATAGCGCTCGGCATCGACCGGTGCGCGCGCTTCCACCGGCGGGGCCTTCGGATCGTCCACCGTCCACGCCACCCATGAGCCGGGCTGGCCCTCGCCGAAGAAGCTCAGCAGGCTGGGGATGATGCCGTTCGGCGAGCTGTGCGGCCGGCGCACGCGCTGGCCGTCGACGATGTGCTCCTCGTACGGCAGGCGGTGGTAGACCATCACCAGTTCGGCCTTGCCGGGCGGGTGCAGCGTGGGCGTGTAGTCGTCGGCATCGAGCAGCGCGAAATGCGCCATCGCCTGCAGGATGCCGCCGCAGCCGGGCGCCTCGGCATGCAGCACGTTGTCCATGCCGGTGGTGGCCGCGACCAGCGCCGGCTCCGACTCGCCGACGCACACGCCGGGGAAGCCTTCGCCGTACATCGACAGGTCGTTGAGCGTGTCGCCGGCGACCAGTACACGCGCGTGCTCGAGGTCGAGTTCGTCGACCAGCGCGGTCAGCGTGCTGCCCTTGCGCGTGCCGCGCGGCAGGATGTCGAGGTAACGGTCGGCCGAATACAGCACTTCGCAGCCCAGCGACGCCGCGACGGCTTCGACGTCCGCCTGGATCGTCGACAGCTGTTCCGGATGGCAGTAGTACGAGCAGCGACGCTCCTGCGGTACTTCCTGGCGCACCAGCATCGGGAAGCGACGCATCGCCTCGGCGACGACATGCTCGCCCGGCCAGCGCGCCTCGATCTGCGACTGCAACGGCTGGATCGGCTGCATGTCGGCGGTGCGCAGCACGGTCGCGCCGACATCGCAGATCACGTAATCCGGCGTGGGCAGGCCAGGATCGGCGAGCAGCGGCAGGATCGCCTCGCGCCCGCGGCCGGTCACCCACGCCAGCTTGACGTCCGGATGCGCATCGACCAGGTGGTACAGGCGCTTGCGCGCATCGGCATCACCGGCCAGGAAGGTGCCATCCAGATCGGTGGCCAGCAGCAACGGTGGCGAGGGGGTTTTCAACAGGGTCATGCGGGTGCACTCCATAACGCGGGCGATGCCGCGCACGAAGCACGACGCGGATGCGTCAAAGGACGCAGGCGGGGAATCACGCATCGGGAGCGCGCCGCTATGCAGGGCGCAAAGAGAAGGGTTGCCGCGTGCGAGGCACGCTACGCGCGAAGCGCGACAGATGTGCGTCCGTCCCCAAGCGTGGACGCGGACATCGACTGATGCGATGCAGCATTGTAGTCCGCATCTCACATTCGAAGGTCAACGCGATGTTAAGAAGGTTAAATCGACGCGCGTAGAGACACTTTTATGCATGCCCAGCGCCGTTGACAGCATCTCCGCTCGCAGCACGACGTCACGTTGCGGCCCGGAAGCGGCGCTCGTCCATCCGCAAGATCGGACGTTGGATCGAATTGATCCACGCATCCATCGCCAAGACCCGACGTTGCATCGAAACGATGCACGGATCCATCGAAACGATGCAACGCCCGACCAAAACGACGGACCGATCCATCAGAAAGATGGAACGTTGGATCGAAACGATGCACTGATCCATCAAAAAGATGGAGCGCTGGGTCGAAACGATGCACTGATCCATCAAAAAGACGGAACGCTGGATCGAAACGATGCATTGATCCATCAAAAAGACGGAACGCCAGACGAGATCCCCCGCTCTCCCCACCGGGTACGCGCTGACGTAAAAGAGCCCGCGAGGCCACCAAGCCGACGTGTCCTCCCTGGCATCCCGCTGCCTGGCGGGCCAGCCCTGCACCGCGGGGTCTGCGCCAGTCGATGAAGACCTTGCCGCTGCCGTACTCCCACCGCCACGGCACGCCGGTCTCGCCCAGCACGAACGCCACCGGCCGCGGAAACGCGCGCTCGGCGCGCACGTCGTTGCCCGGGATCACCCGGCGCGGGGTCACCCCAGCGCCGTATCCAGCACCATCATCAGCACGAAGCCGATCATCAGGCCGGTGGTGGCGAAGCTTTCGTGACCCTTGCGGTGGGACTCGGGAATGATCTCGTGGCTGATGACGAACAGCATGGCGCCGGCAGCGAAGCCGAGGCCCCACGGCAGCAGCATCTGCGAGTGCGCCGCCACCGAGGCACCGAGCACCGCGCCCACCGGTTCGACCAGGCCACTCGCCGCGCCGATGAACACCGACAGCCAGCGTTTGTAACCGGCCGACAGCAGCGCGACGGCGACGACGAGGCCTTCCGGCACGTCCTGCAGCGCGATGCCGATGGCGAGTGCGTTCGCGCGCGCCACGCCTTCGTTGCCCGCATAGCCGACGCCGATGGCAAGACCCTCGGGAAGGTTGTGCAGGGCGATGGCGAACACGAACAGCCACGTGCGCCGCAGCTTCTCCGACGTCTGCCCTTCCCTGCCCTTGATGAAATGCTCGTGCGGCAGCAGCCGGTCGAGCGACATCATCACTGTGCCGCCCAGCAGGATCGCCAACCCGATGACCGCGCTGGCGGCGGCTTCGCCACCCCCGAACATCGTGGTGCGCTGCGCCGCCGCCAGCCCGGGCATGATCAGCGAGAACGCGCACGCCGCCAGCATCACCCCCGCGCCGAAGCCGAGCAGCGTGTCCTGCGTGCGGTCGGACAGGCGCTGCGAGAACAGCACCGGCATCGCGCCGAGCGCGGTCGCCATCGCCGCGACCGAGCCGCCCATGAAGGCGTCGCGGATCACCGGCGAGCTGTTCACGAACTCCCAGAAACTCCAGCCCGCGGCAACGATGCCGAGCGCGAGGATGGCGACACCGACGGCGCGACGCACATCGCGCATGCGCAGCGCCGGCGCCTTCAGGCCGCCCAAGGGCGCGTCAGCGTCCGGCGTCGGCATGACGCCTCGCCACTTCGTCCCAGCGCACCACGTTGTAGAACGCGGCGATGTAGTCGGGGCGGCGGTTCTGGTACTTCAGGTAGTAGGCGTGTTCCCACACGTCCAGGCCGAGGATGGGCGTACCGCCGGAGCCGATGCCGGCCATCAGCGGGCTGTCCTGGTTGCCGCTGCTCTCCACCGACAGGCGGCCGTCGCTGCCGACCACCAGCCACGCCCAGCCGCTGCCGAAGCGCGTGAGCGCGGCCTTGGTGAAGGCGTCCTTGAAGGCGTCGAGGCCGCCGAGATCCTTGTCGATCGCCTCGGCCAGCGCGCCGCCCGGCGCACCGCCGCCGCCCTCGCCGGCCGGCGCCATCACCGTCCAGAACAGGCTGTGGTTGGCGTGGCCGCCGCCGTTGTTGCGCACCGGCAGCTGCAGCGCGGCGGGCAGCTTCGACAGGTCGGCGATCAGGTCTTCGACCGGCGTGTTCTCGTACGGCGTGTCCTTCACCGCGGCGTTGAGGTTGTTGATGTAGGTCTGGTGGTGCTTGCTGTGGTGGATCTCCATGGTCTGCGCATCGATGTGCGGTTCCAGGGCGTCGTAGGCATACGGGAGGGCGGGCAGCGTGAACGGCATGGTCGGGTCTCCGGGGGAATGTCGAGGATCAGTGGCGGGCGCCGTCTAACGGCGGGAAGGCGACGGTGGCGCTGGCCCGCAACAGGGCGGACGTGCGCGCGCAGGCGCCGTGCACGGCCTGCCAGCGCAGCAGGGCGATGCGGGCTTCGGTCAGGTGGCGGATGGCGTGCAGGCGGATGTCGTCGCGCGTGCCGGCATCGCAGGCGATGCGCATCAGCGCGTCGTGCGCGGTGCACAGGTGGTCGAGCGCGCTGGCGTCATCGCCGCGGCGTTCGCAGGTGTCGGCAAGGTTGTGGTGGGCCACGACGAGGGCGGCGAGGCAGTCGTCGGGCGAGGCGGCCAGTGCGGGCCCGGCCGCCAGGGTCGTGGCCAGGTGCAGGGCGCGGGTGTAATCGAGCGCGGCCAGGTCCAGCCGGCCGGCGGCGAAGGCGGTGTTGCCCTGCCGTGTCAGCCTGCGCCACTGCGCAAGGCCTGACCCACCCCCAGAGAACTGGGCCAACGTAAAGTAGAGACTTTGTTCCGCA
>NZ_LSIF01000065.1 GCF_001556105.1 Pseudoxanthomonas mexicana
GGAGCCTCGATGGCGGCCTGACCATTCATCGGAAGACAGTTGCTGAATTAAGCCGACTTGTCCGCGCCCGCGGACAAGTTCGGCTTGAATGAATTGTTAGGGTTCATGAGGTGGTGCCCAGTCCATAACCTCCAAGAACCGTTCTGACTCCGGAGTCTTCTCGAAGGCGCTACCCTCCGGGGCATCTAAAAACGGAATGATGCTTGGATCGTAGTTGGCAATGGTATTGACGTCATAAGCCCCGTGGTTGTCTGGGTTATCCATATACGCGTCGTCCTCAAAGCCAGACATAAAGCGCCAGCCACTATCTATGTCGTTGTCTGGTGCCTCGCGATACATAAAACGGACGAGATAGCCCTCAACAGTGATCCTGTCCGTGGCAATGCAGCCGCCATGGCCCTCAGCCAATGGCTTGATCTGATCCTTCAACAGCCGGAACTGTTTGGTCATGAGCCCTAACTACCTAATAGCCGGTTCCTGGGTCCGGTTATACGACCTATCCACAGCTCACCGTATGGCGGGCTATCCCCTTGATACCGATCGATCTTAGGGCCGCTGCGTCCGGCTAACAACCCGATATGTAACCAGCCCGGCGGCGCTTGGGCGGCGCAACCAGCGAACGGCTGCTTCGGGTCGGAAGAGACATCCGCCTCGCCACAAAAATGGGGCCTCACGGCCCCATTCGCCCACACTTACATGGCAGGTCGACTACTCCCCGTCTGCCGCCCTGCCCGCCGCCGGCAGTACATCCTCGTCGTCGGGGTCGTTCTTCGACCGTTTGCTCTTGAACCGCGCCGACAGTTGCTTGCGCGGTCCATCCAGGCCTGCGCTCTTGCCGGCGACCTTCAGATAGTTATAGCCCTCCACGGAGTTGGACATGATGTCGCTGCCCAGCGCCATCTCGGTGTCCACCATCCGCTGGTACAACCGCTGCACGCGGACCATGCGCACCCGCAGCACATCCAGTGCGGCAACATCGCGTTGCAGCGCCGCCAGATCGAAGTTCCCCGGCAGGATCTGCGGATTGCCGCTCAGCACATCCACCGCCAGCCGGCAGAACGCTTCCGACTTGTCGCCCATCTTGTGCAACCGGCGTCGCTTCACCGGGTCCAGCGCCACCAGCCCCACCAACCGCGTGTCGAGCGTCGTCAACGCCCCGTCGATATCCGCCAACGCATCCTCATCGAAGATCAGATCCACAATGTTCTGGCTCATGCCGTGTTCTCCATTCCTTGTCAGGTGAATGTCCGCCCTTCGACGGACACCACCCACTGTAGGAGCTGCCACACGGGAAAACCTCTAACATTTCATGCGCTACATACGCTTACCGCAGTCCCTTGCATGCACGTTGATACACCGTGATATCGCGTGCCATGCGCACGGTAGTGAAGCGCCATACCAACCGGTATCAACGTCGACACCAATCGGCATCTTCCGCCCCATCAACGCATGTTGTCGGCCATTGCGCGCATACGCGTCCGACCTATCGACGCGCATCGTCCGTCATATGCATCAGTATGGACAGCGATACCGTTGGAGATGCCCGCCGATACCAACCGGCATCAACCGCCATGTCCACTGGCATCACGCGACACAGGCCTGCGCATGGCGCGCCGTTACCGCCTGCATGGCACGCCATGCGCCGTGGTATCACCCGCCACGTGCACGGCGATCGAGCGCCATCGCGCGGTCATGATGCTGGCGCTCTGCCGGATATGCGCAGCGGCCAGCCGATGGTCCACGCGCCACTCATCCGCGTCGGCAACGGCGCTGCCCGTTAATACCATGCCTGCCCGGGCCTTCTGCACCACGCATGTGGCGTGTTACGCGCTCTTCGCCTGGCGACTGCCGAACGTCGTACCTGTCAGCCGCTCCGATTCCTGCCACAGGCGCTCGGCGACGCCGACATCCTCGGCCTGTGCAGGCACCTTGGCCGCGACCGGATGGCCGCGCGTCTCGCTCATCCTGTCGGGACCGTAGTAACCGCCCGCCTGTGCCGTCGGCGCGGTCGCGGCGTACAGCGGCGGCAACGCGCCCTGTTCGGCGGGCTGGAACAGGAACCACAGATAGCGCCTGGCCAGTGCCTGCGGGCTGCGCGGGCCGGCACCGTTGGGCAGCAGGTCCGTGCGCGATATGCCCGGATGCGCGGCCATGCTCTGGATGCCCCACCCGTCCCTCGTACTCCTGCGCTGCAACTCGAACGCGAACAGCAGGCACGCCAGCTTCGACTGGCTGTAGGCGGCCATCGCCACGTAACGCTGGCGCGACTGCAGGTCGTCGAAGTCGATCGCGCCGTTGCGTGCGGCGATGCTGGAGAGCGACACGACACGGGCATCGCGCCCTGCGCGCAGCAGGGGCAGCAGTCGTGCGGTGAGCGCGAAGTGGCCCAGATGGTTCGTGCCCAACTGCAATTCGAAGCCGTCGGCGGTTTCCTTGCGCTGGGGCGGTGTCATCACCGCCGCGTTGTTGACCAGCAGGTCCAGGCTGCCATGCGACCGCAGCACGGTCTCGGCGAAGGTCTCGACCGAATCCAGGCTGGCGAGGTCGACGGCGCCGAAGCGCACCCGGGCCTTGGGCAACGACTGGCTTATCTGTCCGACGGCCGCCGCGCCCTTGGCCGCATTCCGGCCCGCCACGATGACCGTGGCGCCCGCCCGCGCCATCGCCATGGCGACGTGGAAGCCGATGCCGCCGGTGCCGGTGACCAGGACGGTTCGCCCGAGTTGGGATGGGATGTCGGATGTGGTCCAGCCTGCCATGACGGTTGCCTCGTGGGGGGAGAAAGACGGGCGCGCGGACGGCATGCGGCGCCGGCAATGCGGCGTAGCGTGGTGCAGGGAATGACGACGATCCGCGCGCTCACCGCGAGGCAGTGTTGCCGCGCGACGTTAAGAAGCCTTTAAGGCGCGTGGCCAACACCAGGGATCGGAGTGCAGTTCCTCGAAAAGCGCATGCCGATCTCCATTTTCTCCGCACCGCGATGGAACCCCGGACCACCGGGGTTCCATCGTGCGTGGACCTCGATGCCGGTGCGGGTTCGCGCCAGGTGATGTCCGACAGATGCGCTTCTTGACCGCTTCCCGGACACCCCTCGCATGTCTGGATACTCATCAGCACATGCGCTGGATCGTGTGCGGGATCGCGAACGCAACGTTCCACCATCGCGTCATTCATCACGGTTCCCCGGCGTGCGTCGGGCGCGCGCAATTAACCTGTCGCTTGCTAGACTCGCTCAAGCACCCCGTTTCCCGGTTGCCGTCCCATCCACTGCGATAAGGAACCGAATCATGCGCAAGGGCTCCGACTTGTTGGTCGAGGCACTCGAGAACGAGGGTGTGGATCGCATCTTCGGTGTTCCCGGCGAGGAGAACCTCGACTTCCTCGAATCGCTGCGCACCTCGCACATCGAACTGGTGCTGACGCGGCACGAGCAGGCCGCCGCCTTCATGGCCGCCACGCATGGACGACTGACCGGCAGGCCCGGGGTCTGTCTGGCGACGCTCGGTCCTGGTGCGTTGAACTTCTCGACGGGTGCCGCCTATGCCCACCTCGGCGCGATGCCGATGATCCTCATCACCGGCCAGAAGGCCGTGATGAGCGCCAGGCAGGCGCGTTTCCAGATCGTCGACATCGTCGCGTCGATGAAGCCGCTGACCAAGATGACCCGCCAGATCGTCAGCGCGGCGGCGATTCCCTCGATCGTGCGGGATGCGTTCCGCGTGGCGATGGATGAGCGGCCGGGCCCGGTCCATCTCGAGTTGCCGGAGGATATCGCCGCCGAAGAAGTGGAAAGCGCGCCCGTCATTCCGGTTCACCCGATCGAGCGGCCCATCGCGCACCCTGCCGCGCTCGACCGGGCCGCCGAGACGATCCTCGCCGCCAAACGGCCGTTGGTGATGATCGGCGCGGCCGGCAGCCGCCCCTGGCTGGCCGACGCCCTGTCTGCGTTCGTGACGCGCACCGGGCTGCTCTTCTTCAACACCCAGATGGGCAAGGGTGCGGTCACTGGCGGCTCCAATCTCTACATGGGCACCGCCGCGCTCTCGGAAGGCGACTACGTGCACGAGGCGGTCGCGCATGCCGACCTGATCGTCGCCATCGGCCACGACACCGTCGAGAAGCCGCCCTTCCTGATGCAGCATGCCGGTGGGCCGAAGGTCATCCACGTCGGCTATCAGTCCGCCACGGTCGAGCAGGTCTACCATCCGGATATCGACGTCATCGGCGATATCGGCGCCTCCGTCGACGCGCTTGCCGGCCGGCTCGAAGGCCGACTGGTCGCCGATGCGGGCATGGTCGAACTGCGCAAGAAGATCCTGGCACGCCTCAACGACCGTGCCGGGGACGACCGCTTTCCGGTCACGCCCCAGCGCATCGTCCACGATGTCCGCCAGGTGATGCCGGACGACGGCATCGTCTGCCTCGACAACGGCATGTACAAGATCTGGTTCGCGCGCCACTACCGCACCCACGTCGCCAACACGCTGCTGCTGGACAACGCGCTCGCCACGATGGGCGCCGGCCTGCCGTCGGCGATGATGGCGGCGATGCTGTATCCGCAGCGCCGCGTCATGGCGGTCTGCGGCGACGGCGGCTTCATGATGAACTCGCAGGAGATGGAAACCGCCGTGCGGCTGGGGCTCAATCTCGTCGTGGTCATCCTCAACGACAGCGCCTACGGCATGATCCGCTGGAAGCAGGCCGTCGATGGCTTCCAGGATTTCGGCATGACCTTCGGCAATCCCGACTTCGTGCGGTACGCCGAGGCCTACGGCGCCAGGGGATCCCGGGTGAGCTCGGCCGGGGACCTGGTGCCGACCCTCGAAGCGGCCTTCGCGGGCGGCGGCGTCCATCTGGTCGACGTGCCGATCGACTATTCCGAGAACACCCGGGTGCTGGTCGATGAGCTGCGCAATCGGACGCCCGTCCTGGACTGCAAGTGAAACAGGGAGAGCCCTCATGCTGACCGTCGTACAGGCCTTTGACCGCGCACCGATCACCGAGATTGCGACCGACGATGCGGCGGCGCTGGAACGCAAGCTGCTCGCCGCGGAACGCGTGTTCAAGCAGCGTGACGGATGGCTCATGCCCCATCAGCGCATTGCGATCCTGCGCAAGCTCGCGGCACTCATGGAGGCCAGGCGCGACCACTTCGCACTGCAGATCGCGCGCGAGGGCGGCAAGCCGTTGCCCGACGCCATCGTCGAGACCAACCGCGCGATCGACGGCGTCCACAATGCCGCCGACGAACTGCGCAACTTCGCGGGTCGCGAAATCCCGATGGGCCTGTCGGTGGCCGCGGAGAATCGCTGGGCGTTCACGACCAAGGAGCCCATCGGCATCGTGGCGGCGATCTCGGCGTTCAATCATCCGCTGAACCTGATCGTCCACCAGGTAGCGCCGGCGGTCGCCGTCGGCTGTCCGGTCATCGTCAAACCGGCGGCCACGACGCCCCTGTCCTGCCTGGACTTCGTCGCGCTGCTGCACGAAGCGGGCCTGCCGGAGCCCTGGTGCCAGACCTTCCTGCCGGAAGGCAATGAGCTTGCGGAAAAACTGGCGACCGACCGACGCATCGCCTTCCTCAGCTTCATCGGCTCGGCCCGGGTCGGCTGGTCGCTGCACGCCAAGCTCGCGCACGGAGCACGCGCTGCGCTGGAGCACGGTGGCGCCGCGCCGGCGATCGTCGACCGCAGCGCTGATCCCGGCAGGATCATCGAGCCGATCGTCAAGGGCGGCTATTACCATGCGGGCCAGGTCTGCGTGTCGACGCAGCGCGTGTTCGTCCACCAGGACATCGCCGACGATTTCACGCAACGGCTGGTCGTGCGGGTCGAGCAGCTGCGCACGGGCGATCCAACGCTGAAGGACACCGAGGTCGGTCCGCTGATCCTGCCCCGCGAGGCGGACCGTGTCGCCGAATGGATCGACGAAGCCGTCAAGGGCGGTGCCACGCTCGCGACGGGGGGAACGCGCCTCTCCGGGACGACACTGCAGCCGGCCGTGCTGCTCGATCCCTCCGCCGATGCAAGGATATCGACGCAGGAAGTCTTCGGCCCGGTCGTCGCGGTCTATCGCTACGACGATCTGGATGACGCGATCGCGCGGGCCAATGCCCTGCCCACCGCCTTCCAGGCGAGCATCTTCGCCCAGGATATCGACGTCGCCATGCGCGCGGCCCATCGTCTCGATGCATCCGCCGTGATGATCAACGACCCCACCGCGTTCCGCACCGACTGGATGCCTTTCGCGGGCCGCAGGGAGTCCGGCTACGGTACCGGCGGCATTCCCTACACCATGCGGGACATGACGCAGGAAAAGATGATCGTTCTCCGCAGGAGCTGATGGCGCAGGTGATGGTGCCCTGAAGGCGTAAGCTTGCGTGATGGACAACCTCGCCGCACGGTTCGGCATCGAACTCCCGCTGATCCAGGCGCCGATGGCCGGCGTGCAGGACGAGGCGCTCGCCATCGCAGTGACGCATGCGGGCGGCCTCGGCTCGCTGCCGTGTGCCCTGCTCGGCGCGGCGCAACTGGACGCCGCGCTGCGGACGTTCGCCCCGCTGGCGCAGCCGGTCAACCTCAACTTCTTCTGCCACGCGATGGCGGAACCGCGGGCAACGGACGAACAACGCTGGCGCGAGGCGCTGGCGCCGTACTTCGCCGAGTACGGTATCGCGCCGCCGCCACCGTCGACCGCCGGCGCACGTCGTCCCCTCGATGCCGCCACCGTCGATCTGCTGGAAGCGCATCGGCCACGCGTGGTGAGTTTCCACTTCGGACTGCCCGAACCCGCGCTGCTGGCAAGGATCAAGGCGTGGGGCACGATCGTGCTGTCGTCCGCGACGACCCTCGAGGAAGGCCGATGGCTGCAGGACCGCGGCGTGGATGCGGTGATCGCGCAGGGTATCGAGGCAGGCGGCCACCGCGGCCACTTCCTCTCCGATGACCTGTCGCTCCAGTCCGGCACGCGCGAGCTGGTGGCCGTGCTGTCGAAGGCGCTGACGGTACCGGTGATCGCCGCCGGCGGCGTGGGCGACCGCGTCGATGTGCAGGCGCTGTTCGCGGCCGGTGCCAGCGCAGTGCAGGCCGGCACGGCCTATCTGCTGTGCGCGGAAGCCACCACATCGGCCGTGCACCGGAGCGCGTTGCGACAGCAGGGACGCGCGGGCGACATCACCAATCTCTTCAGCGGACGCCCCGCGCGCGGGCTGGTGAATCGCCTGATGCAGGATCTCGGGCCACGCTCCGACCTGCCACCCGACTTCCCGTGGGCATCGCAGGCGCTGGCACCCCTGCGTGCGGCGGCGGAAGCGCGCGGACGCGATGACTTCTCCCCGCTGTGGTCGGGCTCACGTCCCGGCACGCTGGCGGGACGGAATGCTTCGCAGGTCACCCGCCAGTTGATGGGCGTGGGGTAAGCCCACGACGCGCGTTTTCATCCTCCGTCGACACGCCCGTATGACCGGCGCGGTATGGTGCGCGTGACGGTCGATGCCACAGGAGGGGGCAGTGCCTCACGCGACAACGCCCCCGACGCCCCACTCCGGGCACGACGCATCCCGCGCGGATGCACGACCCCAGCTGCTGGACGACGAGGCCCGGCAGCTGCGCCTGTTGATCGATGGCGTGGTCGATTACGCCATCTACATGATCGATACCGAGGGTTACCTGCGCAGCTGGAATGCCGGCGGCGAACGCATCAAGGGCTACACCGCCAGCGAAGTGATCGGCACCCATTTCTCGCGCTTCTATACCCCCGAGGATGCCGCCAGTGGTGCGCCCGCACGCGGGCTGCGCATCGCGCGCGACGAGGGGCGCTTCACGGCCGAAGGCTGGCGCGTGCGCAAGGACGGCTCGCGCTTCCATGCCAGCGTGGTGATCGATCCGATATGGGAAGACGGCGAACTGATCGGCTATGCCAAGGTCACGCGCGATACCACGGAGCGTTTCCGGCATGAGGCGCGACTGGACCATGCGCGCGATGCGCTGCTGCAATCGCAGAAGCTCGAAGCGATCGGCAAGCTGACGCTGGGGCTGGCGCACGACTTCAACAACCTGCTCAACATCATCATCAACAGCCTGGAACTGGTCGACCACTACACGCCGGAGCCCAAGGCCAAGCGCCACCTGCAGGGCGCGATGCGCGCCGCGGAGCGCGGCGCACTGCTGACCCGCCAGTTGCTGACCTTCGGCAAGGGGCATGCACTCGTCGCCGAGCGTCACGCCGTGGAACGCATCATCGACGAAGCCATGGACACGCTGCAGCGTGCCTGTCGCGAGGGCGTGACGCTGCATGCCCGACTGGAGGATGACCTTCCGGAGATCGATGTCGACCGGGAGCAGCTGGAAGCCGCGTTGTTGAACCTGGTATCGAACAGTCGCGATGCGATGCCCGCTGGGGGTCACATCGCGATCACGGCCACGTTGCGACACTGCGCACCGCCGTATGCGGCCGACCAGCCCGCCAGCCGGTTCGTCTGCATCGAGGTCAGCGACGATGGCGAAGGCATTTCAGCTGACGATCTGGCGCGCGTGTTCGAGCCCTTCTTCACCACCAAGGACATCGGCAAGGGCAGTGGATTGGGCCTGAGCCAGGTCTTCGGGTTTGCACGCCAGTCCGGCGGTTTTGCCGACCTGAAGAGCACGCCCGGCGCCGGCACTACGGTATCCGTCTGCCTTCCCGTTCCACGAGAGTCCGAATGACCGACGCCAGGCGCCTGCTGCTGATCGACGACGAAACGGACCTGCTCGACATCCTCACCGATGCGTTCGAGATCGCCGGCTTCAAGGTGGTCACGGCCAGCGACGGCCAGCAGGCGATGCGGCTCCTGCACGATGGATCGCGATTCGATGTGGTGATCTCCGACATGGCGATGCCCGGCGGCGTATCCGGCATCGACGTCGCGCGCGAAGCCAGCACCGTCCACCCCGACGCCTGTGTGATCCTCGCCTCGGGACATCCGCGCGCGGAACTGCCACCACTGCCGGACGGCGTGCGCTATCTGTCCAAGCCCTATCGCGTCAGCCAGCTGCTGCAGGCGATCAACGCCGTCGACTGAGGCAGTGACTGCGCGTGCGCGCAGCGAGGACGCCGCCCGCACATCCGGCGATTCCATCCATGGCAGGCCCGCCTTGGTCGGCGGTGCGTCCGTTTCGTCGCACGGCGATGGCGGACGGGTCATGGCTGCGCCAGTCTGCCCGCACGCCGTCCCTCGACGGCCTTCGGTCCAAGGAGACTGCCGTGAAGACCCTCTTCGTCCTGCTCGCCTGGTGCGTGTTGCTGGTGCTGTGCTGGCCGCTCGCGCTGCTGGCGCTGGTGCTGTGGCCGCTGGTCTGGCTGCTGTCGCTGCCGTTCCGGCTGGTGGGCATCACCTGCTCCGCCCTGTTCGCCTTCCTGCATGCCGTGCTGATGTTGCCGGCGCGCCTGCTGGGCGGGCGTCCGCGCGCGCCGCTGGTGTCGGCATGAGCACGCCGCGCGTACGCACCGCGAAAACGGCGCTGTCGTGCCTGCTGGGTGCGGTGCTGCTGGGTGTCGCGGTCGACGCCGCCGCTGCGCCGGAGCGGACGCCGGAACAGCTCACACAGACCATCGACGCGCTGGACACGGCCGTGTTCGATGCCTTCAACACCTGTGCCGATCCCGCGCAGCTGGCCAGGCATGCGGCCTACTTCGACGAAGGCGTGGAGTTCTACCACGACAACGGCGGCGTCACCTGGACCCGCGACGAGATGATCGAACGTACGCGCGCCAACGTCTGCGGCAACTACCGCCGCGAACGCGTACCGGGCACGCTGGCGGTCTTCCCGATCAAGGGCTTCGGCGCCATCGCGCAAGGCACGCATCGGTTCTGCGCTCTGTCCGCGACGGAGTGCGCGGGCGAGGCCGATTTCGTGATGGTGTGGCGCGAACACGAAGGGCAGTGGCACGTGACGCGGGTGCTGAGTTACGCACACCGGCCCGCGCCCAAAGCCCCCTGATTCCGGCACGACTTCGCACCCACTTCACACACGCCCCGTTGCCGCCGCACGCCGGCGACCGATCCTGTGCCCGGCGCTTCCGCCGCATACCGGAGACAGGGCGATGACCAGCGATACCTTCCCCGCCGCCGTCGCGTGGATCCGCGTGCTGCGTCCGTTGGCGTGGGGCGGCGCGGCACTGTTGCTGCTGGCGCCGTGGGTGGCGATGCGCTTCACCGATGAGGTCGCCTGGACCGGCAGCGACTTCGTGGTCTTCGGCGCGATGCTGCTGGTCGCCTGCGTGGCGTTCGAAACAGCGACACGGGTGGCACGCGTGCCGAGCTACCTGGTGGCCAGCATGGTGGCGATCGGCGCCGGCTTCCTGCTGCTGTGGGCGAACCTCGCCGTGGGCATCGTCGACGACCCGGGGCATCCGGCGAACCTGTTGTTCATGGGCGTGCTGGCGATCGGGACGGTGGGCGCAGCGCTCGCGCGCCTGCAACCGCGCGGCATGCTCTACGTGCTGGTAACGATGGCGGTGACGCAGATGCTGGCCGGCGGCGTCGCGATGCAGATGGACACGCAGGAATCGCCCGCGTTCGTGCTCGCGTTCACCGGCCTGTACGTCGTGGCCTGGCTGTCGTCCGCCGTGCTGTTCCGCAAGGCGGCCACCTCGCGCGTCAGCGGCTGATCAACGCGGCTTCATGTGCCACAGCGCATTGACGATGACCCAGCGGTCGCCATAGCGACCCATATGGAAGTGGTCGACGAACCAGGGCGTTTCCAGGCGCACGGCGGCGGTTTCGGCGGTGACGTCGAGGATGCGGCAGCTGCGGTCCCACTGCGCCTTGGGCGTCTTCAGCACGCCCTGCCGCGTCAGCGACACCAGTTCCTCCTTCGACATCCGGCGCAGGCCCAGGCGTTCGTCGGGCGTGTCGCCGATGACGGCACGTTTCGCCAGGTCGGGATGCAGCGCGTGCGCCACGCGCGCGGGGTCGCCTTCCAGTTGCCCATCGACGTAGTCGAGACAGGTGGCCTCGATGGCGGCCAGTGTGGCGGCATCGGCGGCCGGTGCCGGCGCGGTGGCAGCGGATGCCGCCATGATCAGGGAGATGAGCGGCATGCTGGATTCCTAGGACGGTGACCCGAACATCGGGGCGGCCCCGCTGATACGGGAACGGCACGGTCGGTGGGTCATCATCCCGATGCCGGACGCGGACAGCCTGTGCCACAAGTGGGTCTGGAGGACGCCCCGTCAAGGCAGCCAGAGCTTCTCCAACTCGCGGAAGCCCCACTTCTCCGGCGACTCCACGCCGACGATGCGCTCATGGTCACCGGCCGTGGCCAGGTCGAGGTCGGTCATCAGGACATGCTTGCGCAGCTTGGCCGAGTAGAACACGCGCACGCGCGGTGCCAGCAGGGTGCCGGGATTCTGTTCCACCACCACCGCCAGCCGCTCGCTGGACAAGCGCACGAGCGCACCCACCGGGTAGATGCCGATGCTGCGCACGAACGACTTCATCAGCGTCTCGTCGAAATGGCCCTGCCAGCTGGCCATGCGACGCAGCGATTCGGCGGGATCCCAGCCGGCCTTGTAGGGCCGGTTGGACGTGATGGCGTCATAGACATCGCAGATGGCGCTCATGCGGGTCAGCAGCGGCAGCTCGGCGCCCGACAGGCGCTGGGGGTAGCCGGCACCGTTGACCTTCTCGTGGTGATGGCGGGCGATATGCAGGATCGCTTCCTGTGTAATGCCGCCGTCGCGCAGCAGGCGTTCGCCATGCACCGGATGCTGGCGGACGATGGCGAATTCCTCTTCGGTCAGCTTGCCCGGCTTGTTCAGCACCTCGACCGGCAGCATCGCCTTGCCCATGTCGTGCAGCAGGCCGCCGAACGCGGCCTCGCGCACCTGGTCGTCGGGCAATTGCAGCTGCTTGGCCAGCATCGCCATCAAGGCGCTGACCGCCACGGAATGCAGGTAGGTGTAGCTGTCGGCGTCCTTCAGGCGCGCCACGCTGACCAGCGCGGTGGGATGGCGGTCGATGGAGCCGGTGATCTCGTCGAGCAGCGGCATGACATGGCCGGCATCCACGCCGCGGCCCAGGCGGACCTCGCGGAACATCGCCTCCACCGCGTCACGGCCTTCGTCGCAGATCCGGCGGGCGCGGGACAGCTCGGATGCCAGGCTGACCGCAGGGTCGGCCACGATGATGCGGCGACGCTCCGTCTCCGCCTCGGCTACCGGCGTCGACACCGGGTCGGGTTCCGCCTCGCCTGTCTCGCCTGCCGAGCGGGTTGCGACCTCGTCGGTGTCCAGCTCGCTGCGGGACAGGTCCACGACCACCTGCTCCACGCCGCTGTCCTGCAGTTCGGCGACGCGGTCGGCGTCCAGCAGGAACGACGTGCGCCAGAACGGATGCTGCATCCACGGGCCGAGCAGCTTGTGCACGTACATGCCGGGCCGGAGTTCGGCGACATCGACGGTCTGCAGCATGCATGGCTCCGGCAGGTGGAGGGTCCGATATGCTCACGCCGTTGCACCGGGTGCGGCGGGGCGACCCCGTCAGCCCCCGGATCGATATCGGCACGGGAGGCCACATGCTGAAGACCTATACGGGATGCTGTCACTGCGGTGCGATCCGCTTCGAGGCCGACATCGACCTCACCCTGTCCACCTACCGGTGCAACTGCTCGATCTGCCGGCGCAACCGGTTCTGGCCGGCCATCGTCAGCCCGGACCGGTTCCGCCTGCTGGCCGGGGAAGGCGAGCTGACCAAGTACCGCTTCAACACGCTGCGCAATTCGCACCACTTCTGCCGGACGTGTGGCGTGCGCCCGTTCGGCGTCGGCAACAACGTGCCCGGTGGCGAGCGCATCTACGGCATCAACCTGGGCTGCCTCGAGGACGCCACGCCGGAGGAACTGGATGCGGCGCCGGTCGTTTTCGTGGATGGCGCGCACGACCGCTGGCAGGAGACGCCCAGCTTCACGCGTTACCTTTAATGGTGCGCCGCTGCCGGCCGTCACACCGTTGCCACGGCACGACGACCTTTTTGCTAGGCTGGGGCCAACACCACCACCCAGCCGCGTGCAGGGACGTTCCGTGAGTATTCCCTCCGATTATCTGGAAAACGTTTTCAACGATGCCGCCCAGAGCGCATTGCCGCTTCGCCAACGTCCGCAGGTGGAGCTCTGCCGTCGCGGCGAGATCCGTGCGGAGAAATTCCTCGATGCCGCCACCGAGGTGTTCGCCGAGAAGGGTTACCAGCACGCGCGCCTGAGCGAGATCGTGGCGCGCGCCGGCGGCTCACTGGCCACGCTGTATCGCATCTTCGGCGACAAGGAAGGCCTGGCTTGCGCCATCCTCGAACGCCGGCTGGACCTGCACATCCACGTGCTCAGCGACCTGAACCTGTCCGAGCTGACGCCGGAACAGGCATTGCGTCGCGTGGCGATCCGCATGGCCCAGCTGATGGCGGGCACGGATTCGCAGGTGGTGTACCGCATCGTGATCGGCGAGGGTCAATCCTTCCCCGCCCTGCGCGACTGGTTCTTCGACCATGTGGTGGCCTCCATCCGCCGCACCCTCGAGGACTACTTCGAGCAGCAGGTCGCGGCCGGTCGCCTGCAGTTGGCATCGCCCAGGGCGGCCGCCGGGCAGTTCTACATGAGCCTGTTCGGCGACCAGGTCGTCCGGCTCGCCGCCGGTGGCCCCCACCTGCCCGACGTGGACACACTGGAAGCGCAGACGCTCGCCGCCGTGGACCTGTTCCTGCAGGGTGCCCTGCCGCGCTGATCGCGCGTCCTTCACCCGTCGCTGCCGGGCGGCCTGCCAGCATGGCCGCTTCGTGATGCGCCGGGACACGCATGGACCTGAAAAGCGGCTATCCCTTCTGGGCCGTCAGCAACGGGCTGATGCAGGCGTTCCCGCGCCTTGCCGCCGACCAGCACTGCGACGTGGCCGTGATCGGCGGCGGCATCACCGGCGCGCTGATCGCCGATGAGCTGGCGGGCCACGGCTTCGACGTGGTCGTGCTCGAGCAACGCGACATCGGCTGGGGCAGCACGGCGGCCAGCACCGCGCTGCTGCAATACGAAATCGACACGCACCTGGTCGATCTGGCGAAACGCCACGGCGAAACCGACGCCGCCCTCGCCTACCGCGCCTGCGCCGAGGCCATCGACCGCCTGAACGAGGTCGCATCGGCATGGCGCGACGTGGGTTTCGCACGCAACCGCAGCCTGTACTACGCCAGCCGTCGCCGCGATGTGCGCGCACTCGAGGAAGAACATGCCGCACGCCGTCACCATGGGCTGGACGTGCAACTGCTGTCGGCGGCGCGCGTGCGCGAAGACTACGGCTTCGATGTACCGGCCGCGCTGCTCAGCACGCAGGCCGCACGCGTGGATCCGTACCGCCTGACCCATCGCCTGCTCCAGCGGCTGCACAAACTGGGAGTCCGCATCTTCGACCGCACGCGCGTGGAGGACATACAGACCACCTCGCGCAGCGTGACGCTGCGCACCGATACCGGCATCAACGTGCGCGCCGCGCATCTGGTGATCGCGGCCGGTTACGCCAGCCAGCACTGGCTGAAGCAGCGCGTGGCCCGCAACCGCAGCAGCTATGCCGTCATCAGCGACCCGCTGCCGGAAGCGCAGCTCGGCTTCCTCGGCGACACCCTGCTATGGGAAACGGCCCGCCCGTACCTGTATGCGCGCAGCACCCCGGACCATCGCGTGCTGCTGGGTGGCGAGGACGATGCCATCGACATCCCGGCCAAGCGCGATGCCCGCGTGCAAAAAAAGGCACGCACGCTGCTGAAGCGGCTGGGCACGCTGTTCCCTGGGCTTGCCATCACGCCGGCGTTCTCATGGGCGGGCACGTTTGCGGAAACCGAGGACGGCCTGCCGTTCTTCGGGCCGCACCCGCAATGGGGATCACGGGTGCAGTTCGCGATGGCCTACGGCGGCAATGGCATCACCTACAGCATGCTCGGCGCCGGACTGCTGCGCGCACGGATCGAGCGGCGCCGGCATCCGCTGTGGCCGTTGTTCTCGTTCCAGCGCCTGGATCGCTGACGCGCGGTGGCCACGCGACAGGCGGTCAGCCGCCAGGCCACCATCCCTTGCCGGTCAGCGCATAGCGATCCGCGGCGCGCTCGAACGGATTGCGCACGCTGACGCCGCCGCACACCAGGTAGACCGGCAGGAACAGCGGGCCCAGCACCATGTACTGGTAGACGTGCGCGCGCTCATGATCGCCCAGCCGGATGCGCGGATGCTGCGTGCGTCCGGCTCGGCATTCGTAGGTGGGGAATTCCGCCTCCAGCGTATCGCCGGTGTTGAGAATGCTGTTGCCGAAGGTGATGGCACCGCCCGGTCCCCAGGGCCAACGATGGAATACGACGGCGAAATCGCGTCGATTCCATTCGGGTCGTGCACCGAACGGCATGCCCGCGACGCCGGCGACAAGGCCGATCAGCGTATTGGGCACGGCCCAGACGATGCCGAGCGCGCGTGCAACCCAGAGCATGGCCGACGCCACGGCTCAGTCCTGTTCGTTGGGCATCAGCAGCCAGAGGATCAGGTAGACCAGGATGCCGGGGAACGCGGCCGACGCGATCGATACGATCACGAAGATCACCCGCAGCAGCGTGACGCTCCAGCCATAGCGATGCGCGATGCCGCCCATCACGCCAGCGATCATGCGGTCGTTCAGCGAGCGGGCGAACGGTTTGGACGTCGTGTTGTTCATCGCCAGCTACTCCCCGCGGTGGTCTGGGCCGAGTCTAGCGCGTCAGCGGACGGGCGCGCCTGAACCGCGCAGCGCGTCGAGCTTCGTCTTGAACCAGGTGGCAGCCGGCAGCGCGGGTTGTCCCGGACACCGCACCTGGTAGGCACGTCCGCTCATGCTGCTCTTGCTTGCCGCGCGTTCGATGAACTGTTCCGCGGTATCCACGAGATTCTTCTTCAACAGGTAGTCGTATTTGCGCTGCAGGTGCTTGCGCGCGTCGGCGCGCCCATGCCACGTGCCGTTGCGCTGGAACTCGCATGACGACGCCGACAACGCATCCATCAGGCCCTGGATCTCGCGCTTGCTCTGCGCGGACGGAGCCGCCTGCGTCGCCGTGGCCAGCGCCAGCAAACAGACTGCCGCGGCGATCCGCACCCTCATCGTGCGCGCTGGCCCAGCCAGTGATGGATCGCCGTCGGCACCTCGCGCTGGGCGCGGCTGGAGACGTAGATGCCGATATGCCCGCCCTTGAAGCTCAGCTCGGTGTAGTCGGCGGTACCCACCACGTCCTTCAGCGCGCGCGAGGCATCCGGCGGCACCAGGTGGTCCTGCTCGGCGTAGATGTTCAGCACCGGCATGTCGACGAAGCCTAGGTCTACCGCTTCGCCACCGATCTCGATACCGCCCTTGATGAAGCCGTTGCGCTGGTAGAACTGGGTGATGAACTGCTTGAACGCCTCGCCCGCCAGGTCCGGCGAATCGAAGATCCATTTCTCCATGCGCAGGAAATCCTCGATCGCCCGCTTGTCGTCGAGGATGTCCACCAGGCCCACGTATTTCTGCAGGTTCAGCCGGAACGGCTTCAGCATCAGGTAGCAGGCATTCATCATGTCGGCGGGCACGTTGCCCAGCGCGTCGACGAACAGGTCAACGTCCAGCTCGCGCGTCCAGTGCGACAGCATGTTGTCCGGCGTGTGGAAATCCACCGGCGTGACCATGGTGATCAGGTTCTTGACCTTCTCCCGATGCAGCGATGAGTAGCACAGCGAGAACGCACCGCCCTGGCAGATACCGAGCACGTTGATGGCGTCGCGGCCGCTGCTGTCGCGCAGATGATCCACCGCGCCGTCGATGAAGCGGTTGATGTAGTCGTCGAGTTCGAGGAAGCGGTCCGAGCGGTCCGGATAGCCCCAGTCGATGACGTAGACGTCCTCGCCCTGGGCCAGCAGCCCCTTCACCAGCGAGCGGTCGTGCTGCAGGTCCACCATGTACGGCCGGTTGACCAGCGCGTAGACGATCAGCAGCGGAATCTTCGCGGTCGGCGCCTTCTCGCCGATGAAGCGGTACAGCACGACCTTGCCGTCGCGCCAGACTTCCTGCTTCTGGGTGGCGCCGTAGTGGACGTCCTCCACTTCCGGCAACGTATGCAGGCCGGCGGACAGCTTCTGCGTCAGCGTGGTGGCCTCGTGTGCCAGCGCTTCGGCACTGAAGTTGAGCGGTCCGTTCATTTGCCTTTACCCCGCTTCGTCTTCTTGTCGGCTTTCGGGGCGGTCGCTCCGCGCGTGGCATTGCGTGCCACCCAGTCCTTCATCGAGACGACCGACGTCGGCTTCGTGGCGGGTGCGACGGCCTTCTTCAGCGATTTCGTGGCAGGCGCCTTCGCAACCTTGGCGACGGTCTTCCTGGCCTTGGCCGGCTTTCGCGGGACCGCCGGAACAGCCGCAGGCAGGCGCGCCTGCTTGGTCGCCACGGGTGCCGCAGCGGCTACCGCGCGTCGTGCACGCTTCTTCGGTGCCGTCTTCTTGGCCACTGCACGCTTCTTGGGCACGGCCTTCGGCGTCGGTGCCGGCTTGCGGCGGGAAGGCACTTCGACGACGACTGTCTCCACCGGCTCGACAGCACGCGCTGCCGGTGTACGACGCATGGGCGCCGCCTGCGCGCGCGTCAGCTTGCGCAGCGCGCGTTCCAGTTCGACGATCTTGCGGTGGGCGGAATCGACTTCCGTCCGCGTCGGCATGCCGAACTGCGAGCAGACCTGTTCGACCTCGCGCTGCACGCCCAGCCGCAAGCGAGCCTGCGCATTCGCCAGCCCGCCGAACGCGTGGCGGAAGTCGGTGGACATGGCGACCTGCGCGTACGCCTCTTCGGCCGCATCGATCCAGAGGTCGAACAGTGCTCGCGTGTTCTGCAACTGGCGACCGGGTTCGGCATGGTCGCTCAGCTTGCGCTCGAAGCGTGCGAACGCATCCTGCGCCACCTGCAGCATCAGCTGGTCGTATTCACCGACCTGGCGCTGATAGTCCTGGTACGCCTGCGCCAGTTGCTGCCAGCGCTCCTGGTGCTCGCGCGACAGCCCGAACGTCGGCAGATGCGCCCACTTGCCACCGTCGCGCTGCAGGTTCTCCAGCCACGGACGCATCTGCTGGATCCAGCCGTCGAGCCCGTGCGCGCCACCCTGCATGCTGCGGAAGATGTCGGCGAACGGGTTGTGGGCCGACGTGGGCTCGGCCATGCCGAGCGCAGAGCGCCAGGCGCGGCCGATGTCGGTGGCGTCGTGGTCGCGCCCGGTGAACTGCGCGGCGACCTGCTGCATCTGCCCGAACCACTGGCTGGCCTGCCGCTGGAAGCGGCCGACGGCCTCGTCGACCTGGGGCTGCCCGCCGGGCACCAGCTTCGACCACCAGTCGACCGTCTGCTGCCACCCGGGCGCCGTGCCGGGCATGGACATCGTCGGCGTTGCGCCGGCCTGCCGCAGGGCATCGCCCCACAGGCTCCAGTACTGCTGGGCGACCGATTCGAAATCGCCCGGCCACGGTGGAACGGAATTTGCCATGTGCCCTCCCTTTCCCGACCGATTCTAGCCGCGGCCGGCGGCGCGTGCATGACGCGCCTTCACCTCACGGTCAAGGCTTGGGAATGCGCAGCGTCTTGCTGATCATCAGCGTGCCGGACACCGCGAACAGCAGCACCAGCGGATGCAGCAGCCACGGCCCCAGCCTCAGTGAGCCCAGCCACAGCGCCGGCCCCACATGGCCCAGGTACACCGCGATCGCCAGCAGCACCACCAGCAGCAGGCTGGTGGGAATCGGCGTGCCTTCGAAATACTTCACCTTGTCGCTGCCGTCGGCCAGCGACTCGGCGGTGACGTTGTAGCGAGCCAGCCGGCTGACGCCGCACGCGACGAAGTACGACAGTACCAGCCAGTCCCAGCCGCCCTGCATGCCGCAGGCGTAGGCCAGCGCGGCCGGGGCCACGCCGAAGGAGATGACGTCGGCCAGCGAATCCAGCTCGCGCCCCAGCACCGAGGCCTGGTTGCGCCAACGCGCCACCCGGCCGTCCAGCGCGTCGAAGATGAAGGCCAGCGGGATCAGCGCCATGCCGATCATCAGGTCGCGCAGGATGCCCTCCTGCAGGAAGCGCATCGCCGCGAAGATCGCGCCGGTACCGCAGAACGCATTGCCCAGCGTGAACCAGTCGGCCAGTTGGAAGTCGCGGATCATCGAGAAGTGTCGGGACATGGCGGCAGTCGTGACCGGGGACGGCCTACAGGGTAAGCCGAACCGGGTGAAGCCGTCGTGGGCGCACCGCTTGCTCTTGGTGTGGGAGCGACGTCAGTCGCGATCGACGATGCCCCGGGACTGCATCGCGACTCACGTCGCTCCCACACCTGGATCCATTTACCGCGGAATCGCCAGCTGGCTGGCCTCCACACTGCCCGTGCCCCGCGGCTGCGCGCTGATCAGCGCATTCGCCGGCAGTTCGCGGCTGCCGTCCAACGTGGCATTGACCTGATCCAACGCCGCGTAGACATACGGCAGCAGCGGCACATAGCGGGCGCCGTAGGCCGGCAGTGCAAGGAAGCCATCGAAGTGCTGAGCGTGGCGGACCTGCCAGTAGCGCACATCGGGGTTGGCCGCGCGTGCCGCGGCGACGTAAGGCGCGCTGGAGAACGCCGGCGGGACGAGACCGTCGTCCAGGCCATGGATCACCACGACCGGTCGGCGTGTCTTCGGAAAGCGCGCCGCGGTCTGCGCGATGCCGGCCTGCACACGGCGCGCGTCGTCGGTACTTCTGGTCTGCAGCGCGCGCAGGCACTGCAGGCCCGGCAGGGTGAAGTCCGGCGGCGCCAGCGTCGTATCGACGATGCCGACACCCGCGCCCGGCGGAATACCGCTACCCTCGGACCACCATGCGGCACGCTCGGCCGCCGTTGCCGCACGCGCAGAAAAATCGGCGTTCTGCGCCGAGAACGCGAAACCGCACGGGTGCTCACCCACACCATAACGGCCGTAGGCTGACGCATACGTCACCGCCACTGCGCGCCACAGGTCGAAGCCCACGCTCAACGCGCCGGCGACCAGCGCCTCGTCGGTCCAGCCGTTCGCTTTCAGTTGCGCATGCGCCGAAGCGGCCTGCGCCTTCGCATCCGCACCGGTGACGAGACCCGCCGCCTTCAGCGTGGCGCAGCGCGCCGTCCACAGCGGTTCGACCTGCGCACGCAGCGGTGGCTGCGGCAGGGCATCCACCGGCAGGTCCAGCAGCGCGCACGGCATCAGCAGCGCAGCCTCGGTGGTGTAGTCGTACAGCGAACGCGCGCCGGGTGCGTCGGCGGCGTAGATGTTCGGTTCGCCGGCGACCACGGCATCCAGCCATCCGCCCTCTTCCTCGCTGGCGCGCAGCACCGCACCACCGCCATTGGAAATGCCGACCGCGATGACGCGCGTATTGTCGAAACGGAACGGCGCCGCCTGCGGGAACGCCTGGTCCAGCGCAGCCAGTGCGAATTCCGCGGCCTGCTTCACGTGACGGCCCCAATCCGCTTCCGGGTTGTCCTTGGAATGCGCGTGTTTGACCGCGACACCGCTGGCGCCGACCGGCGCGTCGGGCGTAAAGGCGAGCGTGTCGACGCCGAGTTCGCCGATCGTGCCGTCCTCGCGTGCACCGCGCTGATCGGTCAGGTCGAAGTAGTCCGTGCCGGCGCCCTTGTCGGTGTAGGCGACCGCGCAGCCCTTCGGCAGCGCCCACGGCGCGGCGACGGCGATGGCGCCGTAGACGCCGCGCGAGCCGGACGAGGCGGTGACGACAACGCAGCGCTTGTTCGCATCGAAGTTGTCCGGCACCTGCACCAGCACGCGGTGCGGCTGCTTGGCGCCGGGCACCGTCGCCACTGCCGAGTATTCGCGACCCGGTGCGCTGGTCACGCTGCCGTAGGCCTGACCGTAGCTGCCGGTCAGCGACAGGTCGGCGATGCCGCGCCAGTTCGCCCAGATCGCGCGACGGCGCAGTTCTTCCGGGGTCGGGTTGGCAGGATCAGCGAACGCGGGCGCTGCCATCGCGCGAAGGCCGTCCAGGCCCAGGCCGGCGGTGAGCAGGTCGTCGGTACCACGATGCTCGGTGACGCGCTGGGGCTGGATCATGTGGGCCACCGCTTCGGGCTTGGGCGGCGCGCTGCTGCAGGCGGCGAGCGCCGCGCCGAGCAACAGGCCGCAGGAAATGCGCGTCTTCGCGTTCATGCGTGGAAAGCGTCCAGGGTTCCGGTCAGTGCCATGAAACTACCCTCCGCGGGAAGCGCCGTCATCGTACTTTGGTACCACGAACCGCGCGCGCCTGCCTGCTACCCTAGCGACGACACGCAGGAGTTCCCCCATGCAGCCTACCCACACCGTTCTCGTCACCGGCGCCGCCAGCGGCATCGGCGCCGGCATCGCCGCGCAACTGGCCGAAGCCGGCCGCCACGTGATCGTCAGCGATCTCAACCTCGATGCCGCCGCAGCGGTCGCCACGCAGATCCGCAGCGAGGGCGGTTCCGCGGAGGCCGTCGCGCTCGATGTCACCTCGCAGGCCAGCATCGACGCCGCGCTGGCGACGATCTCGCGGCCCATCGACGTGCTGGTCAACAATGCCGGCCTGCAGCATGTCTCGCCGCTGGAGGACTTCCCCATCGAGAAGTGGGATTTCCTGGTGCAGGTGATGCTGGTGGGCGTGGCGCGGCTGACCCGCGCCGTGCTGCCCGGCATGCGCGAACGCGGCTTCGGCCGCATCGTCAACATCGGCAGCATCCACGCGCTGGTCGCCAGCCCGTACAAGAGCGCCTACGTGGCGGCCAAGCACGGTCTGGTCGGCTTCTCCAAGGTGCTGGCGCTGGAAACCGCCGACACCGACATCACCATCAACACAGTGTGCCCCAGCTACGTGAAGACGCCGCTGGTGGACAAGCAGATCGCCGACCAGGCCCGCACGCGCGGCATCTCCGAGGCCGACGTGGTCAGCCAGGTCATGCTGAAGCCGATGCCGAAGGGCGTGTTCATCGGCCTGGACGAACTGGCCGGCATCACGGCCTTCCTCACCTCGCCCGCCGCCCGCAACATCACCGGCCAGACGATCGTGGTGGACGGCGGCTGGACCGTGCAGTAAGCCACACCGCATGCCCCATCTGCTGATCGCCGACGACCATCCGCTGTTCCGTGCCGCCCTGCGTGGCGCGGCGGCCGATGCCGTGGCGCAGCTGTCGGTGCGCGAAGCGGAATCGCTGGATGGCGTCATCACCACGCTGGAAGCGCACGACGACATCGACCTGGTGCTGCTGGACCTGCACATGCCCGGCAACCACGGGCTCGCCGGGCTGGCCGCGATCCGCGCGCAGTTCCCCGCGGTCGCCGTGGTGGTGGTATCCGCGAATGACGACCCGCGCGTGGTACGCCGCGCACTCGATCACGGGGCCGCCGGTTATCTGCCGAAGAGCTCGGGCCTGGACGAACTGCGCGATGCCATCCGCAGCGTGCTCGCCTGCGAGCAGTGGCTGCCGGCGTCGCTGCGCAGTGCGGTGGCGCGTGCGCAGTCGTCGGAGCACGACACCGAACTGGCCGGCCGCCTCGCCAGCCTGTCCCCGCAGCAGTTCCGCGTGCTGACGCTGGTGGCGCAAGGCCTGTTGAACAAGCAGATCGCCGATCGCCTCGACGTGCAGGAACGCACCGTCAAAGCGCATCTCTCCGCGATCTTCGACCGCCTGGGCGTGCGTAACCGCACCCAGGCCGGCGTGGTGCTGCGCGAACTGGAACTGGCGGACCCTGCAAGGCAGATCGAAGGCTGAGGTTCCACGGCTGACGTGTTGCCCATCCGGGCGCGTTGCGACGCGTTCGACATCATTGCCGGCCGGGGGTTGAGGGGCGCGGCCAATATTTCGCCACCCCTCTTGACAGCGTTGCGCCGCAACGCGCGCCGGCGCTTATCCACACGTTGGTCGACAGATCATCCACACCCGGTGTGGACAACCCGCTGACGGTCACGTCACGTGCTGGTCAAAATTTCGCCACACATCTTGACAGCCTTGCCACGCGTGGCGCGCAGGCGGTTATCCACATGCTTTCCCCAACAATGCTCCACAGGCGATGTGGGCAAGTGCAGGTCGTGGAACGTATCGCGACTGACGTCGCTCCCGCACCGGCAGCTTCAGATCCGCGAGCAGCTCCACGACACCATGCGGCCTTCGCGGTAAGGCATGACGCCGTGGAAGCCGCGCGGGTCCTCGTCGAACACCAGCGGCAGGAAGTGGCGGTCGCCGTCCCACAGCGGCAGGTCCAGGATCTTCTCCACCGGCACCCACTCCAGCGTGCCCTCGGGATTGGAGGCGAACGGCGTACCGCGGTAAGCGGTGATGACGAAGACGAAACCCAGCCAGTCCTCGCCCTGCTTGCCGAAGCCGGGCCAGCTGATCGTGCCGCGCAGCGTCATCGCGTCGCAGTCGATGCCGGCTTCCTCATGGATCTCACGGCGCATGCCGGCCACCACGTCCTCGTCGCGCTCGATCTTGCCGCCCAGGCCGTTGTACTTGCCCAGGTGCTGGTCGTCCGGGCGCGCGTTGCGATGGATCAGCAACACGTGCGAGCGATCGGGCGACAGCACGTAGCCGAGGGTGGCGACGATGGGGGTGTACGGCATGCGCGAACTCCGGTTTCCAGACGCGCATTCTAGCGTTGGCGGTTGTGGGAGCGACGTGAGTCGCGATGGCGGACCAGGCGTGCGGACAGTCTCCGCACGCAACCATCGCGACTTACGTCGCTCCCACACCGGCGCTAGCACGCGCCGCCAGCAACCGGTCCAGCACCGATTTCAACGCCAGCGGCCGTACCGGCTTGGCGAGCAACGGCAGGTCGGCATCGCGCACGGCGCGACGCACCGCATCGGTCTGGTCGGCGGTGAGGATCAGGCAGGGACGATGGCCCTGCGATCCGCGCAGGCGCTCCGCCAGCGCCACGCCGGTATCGCCGTCATCGAGGTGGTAGTCGAACAACCAGAGGTCGGCCGTGCGTTCCAGCAACGCGTGCTCCGCAGCGTCGCCTTCACCGGCAGTGGCCACACTGCATCCCCACCCCTCCAGCACCTGCCGCAACGCGGACAGCGCGACAGGATCGTTGTCGACCGCCAGTACATGCCGGCCGGCGAGGCCCGGTTTACCGGCCAGGGACGGCACCGGTGCCGGCACGGCGACCCGCACCAGATCCACCGCGAACACCGCGCCATATCCCACCCGGCTGCGCAACGACAGCGGTGCGTCCAGCAAGGTGGCGATGCGGTCGGCGATCGACAGGCCAAGTCCGAGCCCCTGCCCCGGCACGTCGTCGCCGCGCCGGAATTCGTCGAAGATCCGGCGCCGGTCGACTTCTGCGATCCCCGGGCCGGTATCCCACACCTCCACGCGCAGCCGTGCACCGGTCCTTCGCACACCCAGCAGCACGCCACCACGCGACGTGTACCGCACGGCGTTGGCGAGGAAATTCTGCAGGATGCGGCGCAGCAGCTGCGGATCGGTGTGCACCCATGCACGCGTCGGCACGATGTCGAACGCCAGGCCGCGCTCGTGCGCCAGCACGCGGAATTCCGACGCCAGCGGCTCCAGCACCTCCATCAGCGGCAGGTCGCGCGGCTCGGGCACCAGCCCGCCGGCCTCCAGTCGCGACATGTCCAGCAGGCCGGTCAGCAGGTCGGTGGTGGAATCCAGTGCGCCGCGCACCTGTAGCGCCGTCTCGCGCTGGTGCGTCTCCGGCAGCTGTTGCGACAACGCGTCGGTGAACAGCTGCGCCGCGTGCAGCGGCTGCAGCAGGTCGTGGCCGATCGCGGTCAGGAAGCGGCTCTTCGCATCGTTCGCGTGCTCGGCCTCGCGCTTGGCGGTTTCCAGCAGCGCGGTACGTTCGACGACGCGCTGCTCCAGCGTCTCGTTGGCCTGTTTCAATGCGCGCTCCGCCTGCCGCGACGCGGTCACGTCGGTGTACGTGGCGACGAACCCGCCGCCCGGCATCGGATTGCCGCGGATCTCGACGATGCTGCCGTCAGGGAACACACGCTCGGTCAGGTGCGGCGTGCCGGCGCGCATGAACGCGAGTCGCCTGTCCAGCGCACGATCATCGCGTCCGCGTTGTGGCATGCGCTGCAACGCCCAGCGGGTCAGGTCCGCGATCGGCCGCCCGACCTGCAGCAACTCGGCCGGGAACGCGAACATCTGTTCATAGCGCCGGTTCCATGCCACCAGCCTCTGGTCACGATCGATCACGCTGATGCCCTGGCTCATGTTCTGCAGCGCCGCGCCCAGCACCTGCTGGTTGAAACGCAGGTCCTGCGAGGCTTCGCCGACGATGGCGGCCACCGTTTCCAGATCGCCGTGTTCGCGGCGCGCTGCATCGAGCAGCAGGCGTGCCGACGCGGACCCCAGCACCGCCGCCAGTTCGCGCTCCAGCCCCGCCTCGATGGGTGCGGGCACCGGCCCCTGCCGCGGCGCATCGGCCAGCAGTTCCTCCACGCGCTCGCGGGGCAGGAAACGGCGACCCGCATCGCGCAGCGTCCGGGCATCGAAGCCGCGACTGTCGGCACGACGCGGCGCGCTGCCCCGCCAGCCCATCACCAGCAGCGTGACCGCCGTGCCAAGGAACAGGCTGACACCCACCGCGCGCCCCAGCCGGCTCCAGCCGGTCAGGCCGAAGAAGCCGTCGGGCGACAGCAGGGCGATCCCGAACGGACCGCTCTGCAACCATGCCGGCGTCACGCCGCGTGCATCCATCGTCACCGGCAACAGCAGCAGCCAGACCCACACCGCGAAGCCGGCGACGATACCGGCGATGACGGCGCGCGGCGGCGTCTGCGGCCGCCAGATGGCGAAACCCAGCGCAGGTGCCAGCGTGGCCAGTGCCGAGAACGACACCGCGCCGACGTCGGCCAGCGCGTCGTTGCCCGCCACCAGCCGGCTGTACGCCCACGCCAGCAGCATCACCGCAACGATGCCAATGCGACGTTGCATCAGCACCGCGCCACGCAGGTCGCCGCCGGTACCGCGCAGCCAGCCACCCCGCAGCAGGCCCGGCGCCAGCCAGTGGTTGCCGATCATCAGGCTCAGCGTCAGCGTACTGACCACCACCATGCCGGTCGCAGCGCTCAGGCCACCGAGGAAGGCCAGCAGCGCCAACCCCTGGTGGCCCTGCGACAGCGGCAATGCCAGCACGTAGAGATCGGACGGCACGGCGTCGCCGAACAACGCGCCGCCCGCGCGCGCCAGCGGCAGCAACGGCGCCGCCATCAACACCATGTACAACGGGAACAACCAGCGCGCGGTGCGCACGTGGCGCTCGTCGCGGCACTCCACCACGCCCACGTGTACCTGGTGCGGCAGCGTGAACATCGCCAGCACGCCCAGTGCCACCAGCGGCAGGAACCCGTACGTCGTGGACGCCGGCGCCGTGATCACCGGCGCGGCCGGCAGGTCCGGCAGCCCGAACCAGACGAACAATCCCAGTGCCAGCATCGCCGCCAGCTTGAACAGCGACTCGAACGCCATCGCCAGGATCAGTCCGCGGTTGTGTTCCACCGCACTCGCGCGCCGTGTGCCGAACAGCATCGCGAACACCGCCATCGCCAGCGCCACGTACAACGCGCTGTCCTGCCACGCCGGCAGTGCGTCGTTGCCGGGTGAACGCGTCAGCAGCGCGAAGCTCATCGCCACGGCCTTCAGCTGCAGCGCGATGTAGGGAATCAGGCCCAGCGCGGCGACCAGCGTCACCGCCGCGGCCAGCCAGCCGTCCTTGCCCAGGCGGGTGGCGATCAGGTCGGCCAGCGAGGTCGCGTTCGACTCGCGCGCCATCCGCACCAGCCGCACCAGCAGGAACGCGCCGAAGGCATACAGCAGGATGGTGCCGACGAAGGTCGGCGGCAGCGGCCAGCCGTAGCGCGCGGCCTGCGTCACCGTGCCGAAGAACGTCCACGAGGTGCAGTACACCGCCAGCGACAACGCGTAGATATACGGCCATTGCACCGCCAGCACATGCGGGCGCCGCTCGGCATAGAGCGCGGAACCGAACAGCACGCCCAGCCACAGCAGGCCGGCCAGCACCACCGCGCCGACGCTTAGCATCCCGTCATGTCTCCGGACTGATCGGCAGGTCGTGGCATGCACCGAGCATAACGCAGCAACGGCGGGCTTTCGCCGGTTCCCCATCACGACCGTGTGCGCGCTCAGAAGTCGTAGCGTGCGGTCAGGCTGTACTGGCGCGGCGGGCCGTAGAAGCCGGTCAGCACGCCGTAGGCGGCGATGTTGTAGCCGGTGGTGCGGTATTCCTGGTCGGCCAGGTTGGTGCCCTGCAGCGACAGGCTCCACGCATCGTTGACTTTCCAGATGACGCCGGCGTTGACCAGGCCATAGCCCTCCTGCTTGATCAGTGGGCTCAGGTCGGTGGTCGGCCACACTTCGGACTGGTAGGAGTAGCCGACGCGCGCGGAGAGGTTGCCGCCGTTGGCCAGGTCGGTGCGGTATTCCACGTTCAGTGCACCCGAGAACTCCGGCGCGTTGGTGAAATACTGCGTGCTGGCGATGTTGACGCCACTGCTGATGAACTCGTCGTACTTCGCGTCCAGCCAGGCCAGGTTGCCGCTGATCAGCCAGTTGGCCGTCGGCAGGAACTGGTACTCCACTTCCACGCCGTTGACGGTGCCCTTGCCGGCGTTGGTGAAGTCGCCGAAGAAGCTCTGCGTGTTGTTCGGCAGCGTGTAGGAGGTGAATACCGACAGCTGGATGTCCTTGTAGATGTTGTGGAACGCGGACAGGTTGAGGAACAGGCGCTGGTCGAGGAACGACATCTTGCTGCCGACCTCGAAGCTGTCGACCTGCTCGTCGTTGAACGGTTCGCCCGAACGCGGCACCGCCGTGGTGTTGGCGCGGATGTTGTAGCCGCCGGACTTGAAGCCACGCGAGGCCAGGCCGTACACCATGATGTCGGGCGTGACCTGGTAGTCGAGCGAGACCTTCGGCGAGACGTTCTTGAAGTTGACGGTCTTGTCGAAGTTGGCCGCCGCACCCCAGGATGTTTCGTACTGGTTGCTGGTGTAGAAGCGGTTCAGCGCGACCGCGTGCTTGTCCTCGTCGGTATAGCGCGCACCCACGTCCAGCGTCAGGCGGTCGGTCAGGTCGAAGGTCCAGTCCGCGTACAGCGCGATGCTCTTGGTGTTGACCACGCCCTGGGTATCGCCGAACAGCGGATTGGTCAGGCTGGTCGCCAGCGCCGGGTTCCAGAAGTAGTTCAGCACCTGGCCGCCGGCGTCGCCGTTGAACCAGTACAGGCCCATCACGCCGCGGGCGCGACCGCCGCCGTCGTAGTTGACCTGGAATTCCTGGCTGACCTGGCTGTCGCTGTAGAACGCGCGCACGTCGACCAACGGCGAGGGAATCGTGTCGAAATCGATGTTGGTCTCGGTGTCCGACTCGCGCTTGGCGGCGACGTACTTGATCGCCCAGTCCTCGCTCGGCCGCCAGTTGGCGGTGATCGAGGCGCCCTTCATCTCCGTGTCGTTGATGTTCTTCATGCCGCTGCGGATGTCGTAGCGGTCATTGGTCGGCGGATAGGCCGGGGCCAGCGGGTTCCGCGCCAGCATCTTCGCGCCGCGCACGCCGGACTGGTCGTCCATGTAGTCGAACGCCACCTGCACGTCGAAATCGTCGTGCGAGTACGCGCCCAGCTGCATGCGCACCGCGTTGATCTCCTTGTCGCTGACGCCCTGCCCGGTGTAGGTGTTGGTGCCGAAGCCGTCGCGGTTCATGCTGGCGACCGACACGCGGCCGCGCAGGCCGCTGTCCTTGCCGCCGATCTCGCCGCCCAGCGCCGCCTTGACGTCCAGCTGGTTGTAGTTGCCCACGGTGACCGAGGCGAAGCCGGTGGTTTCCTGCGGCAGTCCGCGCGAGATGTACTTGATCGCGCCACCGATGGTGTTCTTGCCGTACAGCGTGCCCTGCGGTCCGCGCAGCACTTCGATGCGCTCCACGTCGAACACGTCCAGCAGCGCGCCCTGCGGACGGGCGATGTAGACGTCGTCCAGGTAGATGCCCACGCCCGGATCCACGCCCCACAGCGGATCGGCCTGGCCGACGCCGCGGATGTAGGCGGTGACCGTGCTGGTGGAACCGCGCGCGGCGTAGATGGTCAGGTTCGGTACCTGCGCATCGAGGTCGCCGATGTCCTTGATCGCCAGCTTGTCCAGCGTCTCCGCAGTGAAGGCGGTGACCGCGACGGGCACGTCCTGCAGGGTTTCCTCGCGCTTGCGCGCGGTCACCTTGACCGAATCGAGCGTGGTGGCGTTGGTGGCTGGCGATGCGTCGGCCGGTGCGGCGTCCTGCGCCCACGCCAACGGCGTGGACGACAACAGGACGCAGCCGATGGCCAGGCTCAGGTGCTTGCGCTTCATGGGTCTCCCCCTCCCGGGTATGACATGGCGGCGGACGGTGGCCGCCGATTGAAGCGAACACTAGGGCGACGGCCGCGCGGACGGCATCGTACCTTCGTACAGTGGGACGGGCACCGCGCCGCTGCCGATACTCGCCGCACTTGCAACCGGCGCTGGCCGAGGGGTGTGGGATGTCGTTCCTGATCGTGCTGGCCGCGCTGTGTTTCCTGATGTTCGTGGCCTACCGCGGCTACAGCGTGATCCTGTTCGCGCCCATCGCGGCGCTGGGCGCGGTGCTGCTGACCGACCCTTCGCTGGTCGCGCCGATGTTCACCGGCCTGTTCATGGACAAGATGGTCGGCTTCCTGAAGCTGTACTTCCCGGTATTCCTGCTGGGCGCGGTGTTCGGCAAGCTGATCGAGATCTCCGGCTTCTCCAAGGCCATCGTCGCCGGCACCATCAAGGTGGTCGGCGCGCAGCGCGCCATGCTGTCGATCGTGCTGGTGTGCGCGCTGCTGACCTACGGCGGCGTGTCGCTGTTCGTGGTGGTGTTCGCCGTGTATCCGTTCGCGGCGGAGCTGTTCCGCCAGAGCAACATCCCCAAGCGGCTGGTGCCGGGCACGATCGCGCTCGGCGCCTTCACCTTCACCATGGACGCGTTGCCGGGCACGCCGCAGATCCAGAACATCATCCCCAGCTCGTTCTTCGGCACCAACGGCTGGGCCGCGCCGGTGCTGGGCACGATCGGCGGCGTGTTCATCCTGATCGTCGGCATGACCTATCTTGAATGGCGCCGTCGCGTGGCCGCACGCAATGGCGAGGGCTATGCCGGCAAGGACGAGTTGCGCAACGAACCCGAAGCCTTCAGGGGCGACAAGCTGGCGCATCCGCTGGTCGCGATCCTGCCACTGCTGCTGGTCGGCGTGGCCAACTTCCTGTTCACCCGCTGGATTCCCGGCTTCTACGGCGAGAGCCAGTCGTTCGTACCGGCCGTGATCGGCAATCCGGCGCCCGTGGTGCAGGAGGTCGCCAAGGTCGCCGCCATCTGGGCCGTGCAGGGTGCGCTGCTGGTCGGCATCGTCTCGGTCCTCCTGTTCGCGTGGAAGCCGGTGTTCGCCAGCTTCGCCGAAGGCACGAAGAGCGCCATCGGCGGCGCGCTGCTGGCCTCGATGAACACGGCCTCGGAATACGGCTTCGGCGCGGTCATCGCCGCCCTGCCCGGCTTCCTGGTGGTCGCCAACGCGTTGCAGGCCATCCCGGATCCGTTGGTGAACGAGGCCATCTCGGTCACCGCACTGGCCGGGATCACCGGCTCGGCCTCGGGCGGCATGAGCATCGCATTGGCGGCGATGGCCGACAGCTTCATCGCCAACGCCAACGCGGCCGGCATCCCGATGGAGGTGCTGCACCGGGTGGCGTCGATGGCCTCCGGCGGCATGGACACCCTGCCGCATAACGGGGCGGTCATCACGCTGCTGGCGGTGACCGGCCTCAGCCACCGGCAGTCCTACAAGGACATCTTCGCCATCACCCTGATCAAGACGGCCGCCGTGTTCGTCGTCATCGGCGTGTTCTACGCCACCGGCCTGGTCTGACGCCACCGCTGGCGTGACCGGCCTGTGCGCGCGGTCGCAAACGGCGTACGGTTCTTGGCCAATACTCCCTGCATTCCGGGGATAGCAGGGAAAACCGCATGGCGTACTACACCGTCCCGTGGCGTCGACTGTTCGCGCGCGGCACGTGGCGACGCAAGACCGTCGCCGCACGCGCACGCATCGATGCCCGCATCCAGGCGAAACCCCAAGCCGCCTCGCCGAGCCTGGACACCCAGGTCCGCCAGCGCCTGAACCGCCTGTACGGCTGGAAGGGCGGCGAACGCGCCAGCCCGAAGGACACCACGCCGGCACCGGAAGCCGTCGCCGTGGCCAGCGGTGGTCGCGTGATGATGGGACAGTCGAATCCTGTCCTCGTGACCATGGCGCGCCCACCCTTCGCGGTGCAGGCACTGAACAACCTCAGCTACGGCGCCACCGCCGCCACCGTCGCCGAATTCAACGCGTTGGGCAGCAGCGACCGGCAGCGGCTCGCGAACTACGTGGACTGGCAGCTCAACTGGGATGCGATCGACGACAGCGCCGTCACCACCCGCCTCACCACCGCCGGCTACACCACGCTCAACAAGTCGTTGACCCAGCTGTGGGCAGACCACGTGGTGCCGGACCCGGAATACAGCATCCGCATTCGCCCCGCCAACGAAGTGCAGCGCGCGGCCTTCGTGCGCGCCGTGTATTCACGCCGGCAGCTGCGCGAGGTGCTGGTCAACTTCTGGCACGACCACTTCAATGTCCTTGCGTCGGATTTCAGCACCGGGCCGGTGTTCGTGCACTACGACCGCGACGTGATCCGCGCCAACGCCAAGGGCAATTTCCGCGCGATGCTGGAAGCGGTGGCCCAGAGCACGGCGATGCTCTACTACCTGGACAACATCAACAATTCGCGCTCGGGCCCGAACGAGAACTTCGCCCGCGAACTGCTGGAGCTGCATACGTTCGGCGCCGAGAACTACCTCGGCTTCATGGACCCGTTCCAGGTACCGCCCTGCCCCGAGGATCCTGCCTACCCGATCGGCTACACCGACATCGACGTGTACGAGACGTCGGCGGCCTTCACCGGCTGGTCGGCGAAGACCGGACACTGGCAATTCCCTGCCGAGAACGACGGCACCTTCGCGTATCGGCAATCGTGGCACGACGCCGGCCCGAAGTTCCTGCTCGGCATGCTCATCTATCCCGAACAGCCTGCATTGAAGGACGGCCGCGACGTGCTGGACCGGTTGGCCAGCCATCCGCGCGTGGCCAAGTTCATCTGCAAGAAGCTCATCCGCCGCTTCATCAGCGATACGCCGAAGCAGGCGCTGATCGACAGCGCGGCGGCGATCTTCCGCGCCAACTGGCGCGCACCGAACCAGATCGAACTGGTGCTGCGCCACATCCTGAATTCCGACGACTTCATCAACAGCTTCGGCCAGAAGAACCGTCGCCCGTTCGACACCACCGTCGCCGCGATGCGTACGCTGGGCGGCGACTGGACGATCCGCCTGGACCACGGCCGCAGCGGCGATTTCATGTGGCTGTACGGCTTCACCGGCCACATGCCGTACAGCTGGCCGGCGCCGAACGGGTATCCGGACGCCGGACTGGCGTGGTCGGGCGCGAATTCGTTCGCGATGACCTGGCGCCTGCTGGGCTGGCTGACCGAGAGCAAGGATGGCGAAGTGCCCCTGCATCCGATCGTCGACACCACGCGCGCGAACGTGGCCGTCGGCAACTGGACGGCGAACACCCTGGTCACCTGGTGGTGCACGCGCCTGCTCGGCTACCAGCCGGAGGCCGCGCGCAAGCAGGCGCTGGTCGCCTTCCTGGCGCAGAACGGCGATCCGAACACCTACGTCATCACCGACACCAACGCGTGGCAGGGCAGCGACCTGAAGCGGCACTACAACCACGAGCGACTGCGCAGCGTGGTGGCGCTGATCCTGATGACCCCCGAATTCATGAGCCGCTGAGGCCCCGATGACCGACTTCCGAGTAACCCGACGCGAGTTCGTCAAAGGCTGCGGCGCGGCCGCCATCGTCGGCACCACGGGCGGCAGCCTGATGTTCGCCGATCCGGTCGATGCCGCCGTCAACAGCTACGACACCGTGGTGCACCTGTTCCTGCGCGGCGGCATCGATGGCCTGAACCTGGTGGTGCCGATCGACGGCGTGGATCGCGGCTTCTACGAAGAAGCGCGCCCCAGCCTGCAGATCGCCACCAGCGGTGCTTACGGCGCATTGCCACTGACGCTGTCCGGCGGCGCGACCACCGGCTTCGGCCTGCATCCGTCGGCCACCGGCCTGCGCGACCTGTGGAACGACGGCAGGATGGCCATCGTGCACGCGTGCGGCATGGCGACCACGGTGACGCGCAGCCACTTCGACGCGCAGCTCTACATCGACCTCGGCACGCCGGGCAAATACGGTTCGCCCAGCGGCTGGATGGCGCGCGCGTGGGAAACCCGACCGAACGGCGCCGGCACCCTGCCCGCGCTCGGCGTCAGCGGTACACAGCCGGCCGGCCTGATGGGCGCGATCGACGCGCTGACCATGAGCAGCCCGTCCGACTTCTCGCTCAACACCACGGCCTGGAGCTGGCAGCGCACGCGGACGGATTCACCCAGCGGCCTGCGTGGCGTCAGCGAAACCGTGGCCTCGCTGTGGAATGGACAGACGGGCCTGGAGAGCAGCGGCCGCCGCGCCGACGGCGCCCTGCGCCTGGTCGGGCAGCAGGGCTATGCCAGCCTGCCGGCCAGCTGGCCGACCGGCAACTTCGCGCAACAGCTGTGGACCATCGCGCAGAGCATCCGCTTCGATCTGGGCCTGCGCTACGCCACGCTCGACCTCGGCGGCTGGGACACGCACGAAGGCCAGGGCACCGCAGGCAGCGGCTACAACTACTACCAGAACAAGATCGCCGAACTCTCGCAGGCACTGGCCGCGTTCTATGCCGAACTCAACGGCACCGGTGAAATGGCGCGCGTGACGGTGATCGTGCAGTCGGAATTCGGACGCCGCGTGCGTGCCAACGCCAACGGCGGCACCGACCACGGCTACGGCAATCCGATGCTCGTGCTCGGCGGCCCGGTGAACGGGCGCCGCTTCTATGGCAGCTGGCCCGGCCTGAATCCGGAAATCCTCTCGCCGACCTTCGGCGATGTGCCGGTGACCACCGACTACCGTCGCGTGGTATCGGAAATACTGATCCGTCGCATGGGCAACGCCAACCTCAGCCAGGTCTTCCCCGGCTACACCGGCTACGCCCCGCTCGGCATCATGCAGGGCACCGACCTGGCACCGAAGGTCGACGAGAACACTGCGGCCACGGCCGCCTCGATTCCGTCACTGGTGGCGCCGGACACCTCGTCCCCGACGCTGGCGCCGGAACAGCCGATCGAACGCGCCGTGCCCGACTGGCAGCGTCGTGGCCCGGTGGACCGCATGCTGGTGCGACGGGAGCGATGAGGCCGCTGCTTGTCCGCCGTTGGCGTGTGTGCTGATCTACGCGCATCGTCGGGAACATCGGGAAATACCGCATGGAAGCAAAGCACCTCGCGCGCGCATGGATGCTGTCCGCCCTCGCGCTGATCCCTGTCGCAGCCGGGATCGGCTGGTGGAGTGGACGCGCCAGCATCACCTCGTCCTCGGAACCTGCGGACGCCCCTCCTGCCGTTCCCGATGCCGTTCCGGATACCGTGGTCACCACGTCGAGCCCTGGCTCTCGTGCACCCCTTGCCACGGCCGGCCAGCCGCTACCGGATCTGTCTGCACCGTTGCGCACCATCCCGCCGGAGTTGAAACGTCGCGCGGACGGCGGTGAGCCGGGCGCCGCCTGTCGTCTCGCGGCAGAAATGGAGTTGTGCGAGGACATCCGCCGCAGGCTGGATGAAGCCGCCACCAACCTGAACTTGCAGGGTTCATGGGGCGGCCCGTTGAGCGCGAAACAACAGGACATGCGGCGGAACATGCAGCAGCGTGAGGCAGAGCGCAGCGAGCGCCTGCTGCAGGAAAGCACGCATTGCGAAGGCGTCCCCGCATTCTCTTCCCGCGAACGGGTGCACTACTGGCGCAGCGCGGCGATGGGCGGCAGCCTGGCGGCCATCAACTATTACGTGATGGGACGTCCGTTCCGGCCCGAGAACACGCTGGCCGACCTGGACGCATTGCGGCAGTTCCAGCATGAAGCCGCCACCATTGCGGAGCGCGGCGTGGCTTCCGGCGATATCCAGACCACGATTGCCCTGGCCGAAGCCTATTCCCCCCTTAGCAGACGCCGCAGCCTGCTCAGTCAGGCCGTCTCACCGAACGCCAGCAAGTCGCTGGCGCTCTGGCTCCAGACTCAATCCCTGCTCGACCAGCCACCGCCAGGCGGCCGCCCGCAGGGGCATCTGTTTGCGTCCGGGATCACCGAGCTCGAAAAAACCATGGACGCCGCCACCCTGCGCCTCGCACGTGAACAGGCGTCGGCTTATCGGCGTGAGGCGCCGACACCTGCCCTGGTGACGACCCCGCGTTCCGGCAACACCATGGCCAGCGGCGGACCAGAGGTTCTGCAGCGCGAATTCTGCAGCCGATGACGCCTCATCTCGGCTGCGTGTGCTCAACCGCCGCGTGTGTGCCTCGCCTTCCGCCGTTCCGTTTCCTTCTCGCTCGCGGATTGCCGACCGAACCATAGCCTGCATGTTCGCTGCCCTTCGACGGCACCCGGATCGGCAGACCCACGTCGCGCCCCTCAGGAACGTCGGGGTCACAAGCGCCTCACATCCTCCACGCCTCCCCCGCGTCAACGCGCGGGGACAGGCGAGACGGCGCAACGCGAGTTCAGGCCCGCCACCACGTCGCGATTGGCCAAGGCCACGGCAGCGCCCAGATCCTCATAGAGTTCTTCCTCGCTGCCCCACCAGTTGACGGAGGGAGCACGCGGACGGACGAGGAACGGTGTCGTGCCGTCGACAGCCACTTCCAGCACCACGACAGGCGTGTTGATGCCGTGCTGCTGGCTCATGTACAGGCGCTTCAGCCGGACCACTGCGTCCAGCGCACCGGCGCGCTTTTGCTCTGCCAGACCGGAAGCGAGCAGTTGATCCCTGACCAGCGTGGCCGCTCCCTCGAAGCGCAGCTCGCGATTGCCGAACATGCCCGCCGACTCGCCGGCGGGCCGCGCATCCACCACCTCCACCAGCGTGACCGGGCAGCGCAGCGGCGTGGCGACGCCCTGCACCGTCAACCGCGTCGGCTGCAGCGCCGTCGTCTCCGTCATGCTGACGCAACCGCTGGCCGCCAGCGCCGCGGCTAGCGCGAACGCGACGCCATGCCTCACGGCGTGCCTCCCTGCGTGGCGTCCACGGCCTCCACCGGTGCAGGCGTCGCGTCGACCGCGTCAGCGGCAGGCGCTTCCGGCGTCGACGTCGGCGCAGCGCCGACCTCGGCCACGACGCTGGCCTCTGCGGGCGTGGCAGCTGCCGCCACGGACGCTCGCAGCGCATCGGGCGACACCGGGTAGTAGCCGTGCAGGGCATCGCCCGAGTGCTTGCCCATGCGGCTCCACACCCAGTCCTTGCCCGTGCGCACGTGCTGCCCGTTGAACATGCGGCCGTTGAAGGCCGTCGAGCCCTTCTTCGGCGTCGCGCGCTCGGCCCGACCTTCCGCGGAGAAGTCGTAGGCCAGCATGTCGGTCACCTGCGCCACCCCCGTGTCGAGCAGCATCGCCAAGGGCGCGCTGCCGAGCGCTGCCCAGCGCACGGCGGTCTGCTCGGACTTCTCGCCGTCGACCGCGTCGATGGGGAAGTTGAAGTGGTACGTGTACGTCAACCGGTTGCGCACTTTCGGCTTGCCGTTGGACTTGGTTTCCCGGTCGATCAGATGCGCATTGACCTGCACCACCATGTTTTCGAACTTGGCGTCGATGGCGTAGCGCGGCACGATCACCAGCACGCCCGTGGCCGGCGCCACGCTGCAGCCGATCGAGGGAAACTGGGTGCCGGTCGCGGCCGGCGCATTGCACACGCTGATCTGTGGTTGCGGAGACAGTCCCTCGGACGGCAGCTTCTCGCGCAACGCGGCTTCCATGCGTTGATTGAACGGATAGTCGACCAACTGGTTGCGCAGCTCGGCCGCGCGCTCTTCGCCGTTGGACACCGCCGCCTTGTCGATCGCGGTCCCGATCAGTGCACCCAGCAGGCCGCCCACCGCAGCGCCTGTGGCCGCACCGTTGGCGGGCACATCGATGGCCAGTTCCTGCTGCGCCAGCACGATCTCGACGGGAAGTTGTTCCGCGACCGGCATCGCCGGCACTTCCGGCCTGGCCGCATACGCAGGCAACGACACGATGGCCACACCCGCGGCCGCATACCACAGCTTGTTCATGGAAGTCCCCCTGGATGGAATGGGCGACGCATGCGCGTCGCGCGATCCAGGCAGGTCGTGTAGCGGCATTACCCCTAACACCGCGCGCCTTCCTGGACGCGGCGAGTGTCGCCAAACCCAGGCGTTCCGGCAAGCCGCATCGCGGCATGCCGGGGTTACCCCGGCAACGCCAGCGCGCTTATGCCTTCCGCGCGTGCCACGCCTTCAGCAGTTCCGCTTCCTTCTCGCGGGTGATGCCGGCGTTGAGCTTGGCCTGGCGCTCGGCCGGCAGGCTGCGGAACCACGCCAGCAGATCCTGCACCGTGGTGGCCAACGGACGGAAGGTCAGGCCGGCGGCGATCGCACGCTGATTGCTGACCGAGCCGTAGCCGGCGTACTCGCTGTCCTTCGACGGCACCCAGATCGGCAGGCCGACCTGCTGTTCCTCCAGGAACTTCGGTGACACGTGCGTCAGCGTCATGCCGCCGCCGGTGACGGCCTGGCAGCCGTGCAGCATGGCGTCCATCGACAGCGTGTAGTCGGGGCCGCAGGCGTTGAAGACGCCGGTGGTCTTCGCTTCGGCCAGGCGGATCATCCACTCGCCCAGGTCACGGCCGTCGATGATCTGGATGGGATCGCTGCCCTCGCCCGGCACCAGGATCTCGCCGCCCTGCGCCACGCGGTGCGGCCAGTAGGTGAAGCGGTCGGTCTCGTCGCGCGGGCCGACGATGTAGCCCGGCCGCACGATGGTGACGTTCTTGCCGAACTGCTTGTGCGCTTCGGCCTCGCTCAGCGCCTTCAGCGGGCCGTACAGGTTGCCGATGTCGGCACGCAACGATTCCTGCGTTTCCGCCATCGCGTCCTTGCCCTTGTACTGCGCCAGCGCCGCGGTCTCGTTGATGCCGGGCCTGCTGCCGTCGGCATAGACCGAGATGGTCGAAATGAAGAGGTAGTGGCCGACGTTGCCCTTCAGCACCTTGCCCGCATCGCGCACCCAGAACGGGAGGCTGGTGGGGTTGTCGATGCAGACATCCCACTTGCGGCCCTTCATCGCGGCCAGGTCGCCGGTGTTGCGGTCGCCGTGCAGTTGTTCGACCTCGGATGGCCACTCAGGTGACGGCCGCTTGCCGCGGTTGAACAGGGTGACCTTGTGGCCGCGCTTCAGCGCGTAGTCCACCTGGAACGGCCCGGTGAAGCCGGTTCCGCCGAGGATCAGGATGTTCAGCGGTTTGGACGCCTTGCCGACCGGCTTGGCGTCGCTGGCGGCGGAGGCGAATGACGGCAGTGCGGCCGCGGCGGCGGCCAGTGCGCCCAGCTTGAACAGGTCACGACGGGTGGTCATGCGAGAGCTCCCCAGCATCGGTCAGGAAACCGACTAGATAGCACCGTCGCCGACGCCCTACCCCTGCCGGAAGTCGTTGTGACTTCCTGTGCGTCCCGCGCGGACACCCTCATGGACGACCTGGCCCCGGTCCCGGCAGGCGTTCTGCAGGGCTTCCGACGCGGGTATGCACAGATGCAGTGGCAGACCCCGGCGTGACCACGACGGCCCCGGGACCCTGTGCCGACCACGTGGGTACGAAAGATGGCCGACAACATCCAACGTTGGACCTTCGGGATGGAACGACGGATCAACAAGATCCAGCGCCCGATCTTTTTGACGGAACGACCGATCAAAAACATCCAACGCCCGGTCTTTTTGATGGAACGACCGATCAAAAACATCCAACGCCCGATCTTTTTGATGGAACGACCGATCAAAAACATCCACCGCCGGACGCTTCTGTGAGAAGAGGGGTGCAGGATCGGGGACATCGACGGCGCTCAGCGGCGTCACGCCCCGCCCGACACCGCGACGGTGACCGCGGCCGCCCCTACCCGCCCTGTGCGTTGGTCCCGTGAAGGGGCCACCTGAAAGGAGACGTGCGATGCCCGCTTCGCAGTCATTGATGACCACCCGCCGCGGCGAGTTCCGCACGCTGTACCGCGCCCTCGCCCGCAAGCCCGCCGCCTTCGCTTCCACGCCCATCGTGTTCTGCGAAGGCGATTCGTGGTTCTCCACGCCGCTGGCGATGAACCTGCTGGACTGGCTGGTGTTCCCGGCGCCGAAGGATGAGAAGAAAGGCGTGCCCCTGTTCGGCGCCGGCGGCCTGTTCTTCCGCACCGAGGACAGCGGCGACCTGGCCGTGGACATGTTCACCGCGCGCGGCATCCGCGACCTGTCCACGTGGTACCGCGGCTTCGAGTTCGACCTGGTGCTGGTCAGCGCAGGCGGCAACGACTTCGTCGACACCTTCCTGCAGACCACGTTCCGCGGCGCTGCACCGATGAGTCCGTCCGCCGCTTTCCAGCGCGTGGTCGACACCGGTCGCTACGACGAGGTACTCGCACGCTATCGTGCCTTCATCACCGCGTTCCAGGCCATCCGCCCGCACACCCCGATCCTGGCGCACACCTACGACTACCCGCGCGAACTCGGTCGCGCCGCACAGCTGACGCTCGGCAACCTGGGCGCCGCCGCGCTGCTGAAGAAAGGCGTGGGCCCGTGGATCGGCAACAAGGTCGCGCACGTGCTGCCGCGGATCGAACAACAGCGCGAGTTCGCCCGCCTGCTGATCGACGGCTTCGTCGAGCGCGTATTGATCCCGCTGCGCGACGACCGCACCACCGGCAAGGTGTTCGACTTCGTCGACCTGCGCGGCGTGCTGACCAACAGCAATCAATGGTTCGACGAGATGCACCCGACGGGCGCGGGCTTCGCCGCGCTTGCGACCAAGTTCCGCCAGCAGATGCGGGCGAAGCTGGAGATCAAGCTGGGGTGAAGGCTGTACCTGGCTTCGTAGGATGGGTTGAGCGTAGCGATACCCATCAAGCAGCTCACCTGCCACGATGATGATGGGTATCGCCTTCGGCTCAACCCATCCTACGGGCTACGGACTAGGGTGAGATGTCCCGTGGTTTTGCAGGAACGGGCTTGTTCCTTGTCGCCCTGAATTCGTCGATCCTGGCGTCGACATCCCTGTCGATCTGTCGCCACGACATCAGGTGCCGGGTGGAGAACGAGTAGTCGATCTCCACACCATCGCGCCCGGTCCTGGTCACGCTGCAGGCCGGCGATGGCGCGACCATCCGTGGGCAACGCAGCATGAAGTATCCCTCCCCTTCCCTGATGTAGACATCGTCTCCCTTGCTTTCGTCCTGTCCCGTGTGGTTATCCCAGTAGCGGGTCAATCCGTCGAGCTCACTGGCGAGCGGCGTCAGCCTGCCCGTGCTGTTCATCCGCCTCAGCCACTCGTCCATGGGGTACAGCGAACCGGGCGGCCGGATCATGAGGTGGATCTTGTTGCCGTAGCCCAGCCGCTCGAACTCGTCCCTGACCGAGTCGTCGTAGGGCCTGATGCCCGGCAACAGCGCGGTGATGGAAATCGCGCCGACCCGCGAGAATTCCGTTTTCGGATTTGGCCACCGGCCACGTCGCTTGATAGCCTCGCCGTAGTGGTAGGCGAGCGGAATTTCATAACGGTAGCCCGCCAGTTCGTAGCGCACGGGCGTGTGGAGATCCGCTCCACCGCCTCCGTCGATGCATCCCGACAACAGGGCCGCCAGAAGGACACCGGGCCAACGCCAGCTCACGGCCGGCACACGTGCAAATCCTCTCGCCTGTCGACTCATCCGCATGGAATGCCTTGTCATGCGACCTCCCGGAGTGTGGTAACCGCTGTGAAGCCGCGAACTGTGCAGAATGGATCGAACCACCCTGTTCCGCATCCTACGGTTCAGTGCCAGGTATCTTCCAGATACCGCGGCTTGCAGGCGAGATAGCCACCGATCACCAGCACCACGATGCAGGCGGACAGGAACGCCATCGGCAGCGCCCAGCCATGCGTGTGTTCGTGCAGCAAGCCGAAGGTCAGCGGCCCGGCGCAGGACAGCGTATAGCCCACGCCCTGCATGAAGCCGGACAGCGAGGCCGAGCCTTCCGGCGTGCGCGTGCGCAGGTTGATCATCGTCAGCGACAGCGGGAACGTGCTGGGGCCGAGTCCCAGCAGGGCCACCCACAACCACGGTGCGGCCATCGGCGCCAACAGCAGGCCGGCGAACGCGGCGGCGTAGAAGCCCGCGCAGACCACCACCACGATGAAGGGATTGCGCATGCGCACCGCGATCTGCGGCATCGTCAGCGACGCCACCAGCCCCAACGCCGAGAACAACGCCACCATCGTGCCGCCGAGCGCGGGCGTGCCGCCGGCTTCGACCAGCAGCTTGGGCAGCCACGTGAACATCGAATACGTCACCAGCGAGGTCATGCCGAACATCAGCGCCATGCCCCAGGCCACCGGCGAGCGCCAGGCACGGCCTGTGGGGCGCGGCGTCGCCAGTTCGGGCGCTTCGTCATCGACGGTCACTGCCGCGTCGTGCACGCGGGCCATTGGGCTCTTGTGTGCTCGCTCCTGCCACAGCAGCAGGCACCACGGCACCGCAGCGGCGGCAGCGAACACCGCCCACAGGCCAAGCGAAATGCGCCAGCCGGCGGCGTCCATCACCGGCACCGCGACCAGCGCCGGCAGGATGGTGCCTGCCTGCAGCACGGTGATGTACAGCGTGCTGACCGTACCGACGCGATCGGCGAAATAGCGCTTCACCAGCGGCGGCAGCACGATGTTGCCGATGCCCATGCCAGCCAGCGCCGTCAATGAAGCCGCCATCAAGGCCGTCGTATCGCCCGCCGCACTGCGCAGCAGCAGGCCGAGCATCGCCAGCAGCATGGCCAGCAGCGCGGTCCGCTCCAGGCCGATGCGGTGCGCCAGCGCGGGCGTCGCCACGCCGAACAGCGCGAACGCCGCGGTCGGCAGCATGCCGAACACGCCGGTCATGGTGGCACCGAACCCGAACGTGGCCCCCAGCGTATCCAGCAGCGGCGTCAGCGACGTGACCGCCGTGCGCAGGTTGAACGCGGACAGCACGATGCCGAGCAGCACCAGGCCGCGGCCGGACCAGAGCGATGCAGGCGCGGCCGACGTTGTCTTCATGGAATCCATGCCCGTCATTATCGGCGATGGCGTGCGACAGCACGTTGCAGTCCCAAGGACGATGTGTCCCGCGTGCTCCGAAGGCCTGCTCGCCTCCACACGATCACCTGCGGCCGGCTTGCCGTGTCCATAACGGGCTGTGTCCGTCTCGCGGCGTTTCCCCGACTGCTCCCATCTACAGCAAGTGTGGCGTGCTACCGCGACACCCGCCGGAAGGAAAGCTCGAATCCTCGCTTTTCAGGCTTGCGAGGCCAACGCCGGTTCGGCAATTACGGCTCGCCCTGGTCCTGCCAGGGTTGGAACCACCTTCTTTTCAGACGCCTGCCGCTTTCGCCGGTCGAGGCCGGCGCGACGGCCACACCATGAAGAGCACGGTGACGATGGCAAGCAGCCAGCAGTAGTGCACCTTGCCCATCAGCGCGAGCGGCGACAGCCCGGCGAGCGAGGCGGCGAGCAGGATCTGCGCGCCATACGGCAGCAGGCTCTGGACGATGCAGACGAAGATGTCGAGCACGCTGGCGGCACGCGCAGGCGGCACGTCATGGCGTTCGGCGATATCGCGCGCAACACCGCCGCTGATCAGGATGGCGACCGTGTTGTTGGCGGTGAACACATCCGTCAACGACGCCAGCGCCGCGATGCACCACTCGCCGGTGCGGCGACCGGTACTGCCGCGGGCGAGGCGGGAAATCCGGCCCGCCAACCAGTGCAGGCCACCGCTGGCCTTCATCAGTGCACCGAGACCGCCGATGAACAGCGCCAGCAGGGTGATCTCCACCACGCCTTCGAAACCGGCGTAGATATCGTCGGTGAAGGTCGGCAACCCGTAGTCCTGCGGGCCGAAGAAGAATCCGAACGCACCGGCCACCACCAGACCGATGGTCAGCACGACCAGCACATCGAGCCCACTGACGGCGAGTGCCAGCACCAGCACGTACGGCAGCACCAGCCAGGGCGAGGCCGGTTCGGCGGCTTCCACCGGGGATGCGTCGCCTACCACCGCCAGCAGTACCAGCGTCAGCAGCGCGGCGGGCAAAGCGATCTTGATGTTCTCGCGGAATTTCTCGCGCACCGTGCAGCCCTGGGTGCGGGCGGCGGCGATAGCCGTGTCCGAGATGACGGACAGGTTGTCGCCGAAGGTCGCGCCACCGATCACCGCACCCACCACCAGCGCACGGTCGATGCCCGCCGCATCCGATACACCCAGCGCGATCGGGGTGACCGCGGCGATCGTGCCCATCGACGTGCCTACCGCCAACGACAGGAAGCCGGCGACCAGGAACAGGCCGGGCAGGATCAGCGCCGGCGGCAGCGCGCCCACGCCCAGCGAAACCACCGCATCCACGGCACCGATCTGCTTGGTGACCATCGCGAACGCGCCCGCCAGCAGGAAGATCAGGCACATCAGCACGATGTTGCTGTCGCCGATGCCCTGCAGCAGCGTGTCCATCGCCTTGACGCCCGCGCGATGCGCGATCCACAGGCCCAGCGCAATGGCGGGCAGGATCGCCACCGGTGCATGCAGCCGGTAGAACCCCATCGCATCGCCCTGCCCGGTGTAGTACAGGCCGGCACCGAAGAACAGCGCCAGGAACAGCAGCAGCGGAGTCAGCGCGAGGGCACTGGGGCGGACGGACATGAACAGGGCCTTCTGCGTGGGCCGCGGATTGTGCGTGCCCTTCGCCTCGCATCCAACCTCATGGATGGGACGTACGCAAACAAAAACGGGACGCTGCGCGTCCCGTTGCTGTCCCGCCCGGCCGAAAGGCTCAGACGCGGCTGGCGATCGCCTTGGCGAACGACATGGTGTTGCCCTGGCCGCCCAGATCCGGGGTCAGCGAATCCTTGGCTTCCAGCGTGGCGATGATCGCCGCGCGCAGGCGTTCGGCCTTGTCCGGCTGGCCCAGGTGGTCGAGCATCTGCGCCGCGCCCAGCAGCAGCGCGCACGGATTGGCCACGCCCTTGCCGGCGATGTCCGGTGCAGAGCCGTGGACGGCCTCGAAGATCGCCGCGTCGGCACCGATGTTGGCACCCGGGGCCAGGCCCAGGCCGCCGACGAGGCCGGCGCACAGGTCGGAAATGATGTCGCCGAACAGGTTGGTGGTGACGATGATGTCGAACTGCTCCGGACGCATCACAAGTTGCATGCAGGTGTTGTCCACGATCATCTCGTTGGTCTCGATGTCGGGGTACTGCGCGGCGACTTCGCGCGCCACCTTCAGGAACAGGCCCGAGGTGGTCTTCAGGATGTTCGCCTTGTGGACGATGGTGACCTTCTTGCGACCGGTCTTGCGGGCCAGGTCGTAGGCGTAGCGCACGATGCGGTCGGAGCCCTTGCGGGTGATCTTCTGCGTCAGCAGCGCGGTTTCGCCGTCTTCCGAGATCGACTGGCCTTCACCGATGTAGGCGCCTTCGGTGTTCTCGCGCACGGTGATCAGGTCCACGCCATCCGCGAAGCGCGACTTGGTGTTCGGGAACGACTTGGCCGGGCGCACGTTGGCGTACAGGTCGAAATGGCGGCGCAGCGCGACGTTGATCGAGCTGAAGCCCTCGCCCACCGGCGTGGTCAGCGGGCTCTTCAGCGCCACGCCGTTCTTGCGGATCGAATCCAGCGTGGCCTGCGGCAGCAGGTCGCCGTGCTTTTCCAGCGCGACCAGGCCGGCGTCGGCGTCTTCATAGGTCAGGCCGACCTTCAGCGCGTCCAGCACGTACAGGGTGGCGTCCATGATCTCCGGGCCAATACCGTCGCCGCGGATGACCGTAATCGTCTGGGTCATTGAGTGGGGTTTCCGAACAGGGGCGCGCGCCGGACAGGGCCACGACGGGCGCGAAAAGGAAGATTTGTCCTGCAATTATGCCCGAACGGCCGGGAAGCCCCCAAATCGACCATGGTCTGAGACGCGGTTCACGGCATGGCCGCGGAGGTCAGCCGTGATCGTGCGCCGCCGGCGTGTCCGCCTGCCCGCCTTCCAGCTGATCGAGGAAGTCCACCGCCCGTCGCAGGTGCGGGATGACGATGGAGCCACCGACCACCAGGCCCACCGAGAAGGTCTCGAAGAACTCCTCGCGCGTCACGCCGGCCTCCTTGCACTGGGCGACGTGGTAGCTGATGCAGTCGTCGCAGCGCAGGACCATGGAGGCGACCAGACCCAGCAGTTCCTTGGTCTTCACGTCCAGCGCGCCTGCCTGGTACGTCTGCGTATCCAGCGCGAAGAAACGGCGGACGACCTGGTTGGGCTCGTCGAGGATGCGCTTGTTCATGCGCTGACGGAACTCGGTGAACGCCTTCACCCGGTCCTGGCTGTCGTCGGCGGCGCTCACGCGGCACCTCCGGCCAGCAGCGCGTCCAGCTTGCCCGCGCGGTGCAGCGCGATCATGTCGTCGTAGCCGCCCACGTGCACCTCGCCGACGAAGATCTGCGGCACGCTGGTGCGATTGGCCTTGGCCATCATTTTTTCGCGCTCGGCCGGATCGAGGTCGATCCGGACCTCGGTCCAGGTCCGGCCCTTGCTCTTCAGGAAGTTCTTGGCTGCCACGCAGTACGGGCAGATGGCGGTGCTGTAGATCGTGATCTCGGGCGCGCTGGCGCCCTGCGAGGTGTCGCTCAAGGGAATCTCCGGAACGAAGGGGGCGGATGCCGGTCTGACGCAATATCGGGGGCCGGTCGTGTGCTTCCAGTCAAGGCGGCAGAACAGTGCGGACCGCCATCGGTCCGGTTAACCACGTATTCACTCGCCCGGATCGACGACCGGTCATCCTGATGAAGACGCCCATTATCCGCCACGGAGCCACGATTGCGTCCCTTGCTGCTCGCTACCGTCCTGACCCTGACCCTCGCGGCACCGCTGGCGGCCTCGGAGGAGAGTCGTCTGCCGGACATCGGCTCCTCCGCAGGCGAACTGCTTACGCCGGCACGCCAGGCCCAGTACGGCGGGATGATGCTGCGCGAGCTGCGCAATTACGGCTATCTGCTGGAGGATCCGATGGTCACGGACTGGCTGCAGGGCGTCGGCGGCCGGCTCGGCTCGGACAGCGACAATCCACAGCAGGCCTATACCTTCTTCATGATGCGCGACCGGCAGATCAACGCCTTCGCCACGCTGGGTGGCTATATCGGCATGAATGCCGGCCTGGTGCTGACGGCCGACCGCGAGGACGAAGTGGCCGCGGTGCTGTCGCACGAAATCGCCCACGTGACCCAGCAGCACGTCCTGCGCGGCGTCGAGCGGGCGCAGCGCGACCAGATCCCGATCCTGCTCGGCATGCTGGGCGCCATCGTCCTGGCCCAGGCGGCCGGCGGCAGATCCAGTGGCGACGCCTCGCAGGCGGCGGTCGCCTCGGCGATGGGCCTGATGCAGCAGCGCCAGATCGACTACACCCGTTCCAACGAGTCCGAAGCCGACCGCGTCGGCATCCGCACCCTGTCCCGCGCGGGCTACGACATCGACGCGATGGCCGGCTTCTTCGCCAAATTGCAGCAAGCCACCCGCGTCGCCCGCGGCAGTGGGCGCGAATCGGTTCCGGACTACCTTCAGACCCACCCCGTCACCACCACCCGCATCAGCGAAGCCCGCCAGCGTGCCGACCAGATGCGGGGCGACCAGGTCACGGCGATCACCAGCGTGCCCGGGGGCGAGCGGGTGGAACGCTTCGACCGCACCGGCATCACCCTGCCTGAAATCCCCAGCGACAATCCGTTGCTGCCGATTCCCGTCACCCTCCCCTCGCTGGCGCTCCGCCAAGGCGACAGCGGCCAGTTCGACTGGGCTCGCGAGCGCCTGCGTGCGCTCAGCGCCAGCACGCCCTCCGCCGCCGTGCATGAGTACGAAACCCTGCGGCGCCAAGCCGGCAAACCATTGACCGGACCGCAGCGCTACGGCCTGGCGGTCGCCCACCTGCAGGGCGGCGATACCCGCACCGCGCTCACCGAACTCCAGCGCCTGGTCGACGAGCACGACGACAATCTGTGGGTGGCGCTGTCGCTGGGTGAAGCCGAATCGCGTACCGGCAACGCCGCGGCGGCCAACCGCCGGTTCGATGCGCTGATGCAGCGCTACCCCCAAAACCGCCCGGTGGCCCTGACCTACGCCAAGGTGTTGAACGAGCAGGGCGGTCGCGAAGCCGGCCTGCGCGCGCAGGTCGTGCTGCGGCCACTGATGGCACGTGCAGGCGACGACCCGGTGTTCCAGCAGCATTTCGCCCGGGCCAACGAACTGGCCGGCGACGCGTCCCGCGCCGGCGAGGCGTATGCCGAAGCGGCCTATCTGAACGGACGGCCCGAGCAGGCACTGATCCAGCTTCAGAATCTCAAGAAGCAGAGCGACCTGGATTTCTACACCCGCGCCCGGGTCGACGCCCGCATCGCGACGATCACCCCGGAAGTACTGGAACTGCGCCGCCAGGGCGTCCGCGATCCCGACGTGGGGCGACGCTGACCGGTGGTCGGGCGGTCGTTGTGACACTCCGACGGCATGTCATGTAAACGTCACAAAATTGTCGTCTACTGGCACGGTCCCTCCTCCCCTCCGGATCCTGCGTGCAGAAGCACATCCTGATCGTCGACGACGAGCCCGCCATCCGTGACATGGTGGCGTTCGCCCTGCGCAAGGGCGAGTACGAACCGATCCACGCCGGCGACGCCCGCGAAGCCCAGAACGCCATTGCCGACCGCGTTCCCGACCTCATCCTGCTCGACTGGATGCTGCCCGGCACCAGCGGGCTCGAACTGGCCCGCCGCTGGCGCAAGGACGCCATGACCCGCGACGTGCCGATCATCATGCTCACCGCCCGTGGCGAGGAGAACGATCGCGTCGGTGGGCTGGAAGCGGGCGTCGACGACTACGTGGTCAAGCCGTTCTCCGCCCGCGAACTGCTGGCCCGCATCCGTGCGGTGATGCGCCGCTCGCGCGACGACGACGAGGATGGCAGCGTCGCTGTCGGCAACCTGCGCATCGACGGTGCCGCGCACCGCGTGTTCGCCGGCGACACCCCGGTGGCCATCGGCCCGACCGAGTACCGCCTGCTGCACTTCTTCATGACCCATCCCGAACGTGTCTACTCGCGCACGCAGCTGCTCGACCACGTCTGGGGCGGCAGCGTCTACGTGGAAGAACGGACCGTCGACGTGCACATCCGCCGCCTGCGCAAGACACTGGAACCGCACGCACTGGAGAACATGGTGCAGACCGTGCGGGGCTCCGGCTACCGCTTCTCCGCGGCGATGTGACCCGCCGGCGGGCACAGGGTCGCCAACGCCGGCTGTCACACACATCTGACACAATCGATCCATGCCCCATGACATCCGCACCGCCTGGTTCAAGACGCTCGGCCAACTGGCGCTGATCCTGGCGGCGGCGGTCATCGCGGGCCTGCTGCTGGGGCAGGTGTGGCCGGTGGTCACGCTTGCCGCGCTCGGCGTCGTGGCATGGCATTACTGGCGGCTGCGGAAAGTGCTGCTCCGGCTGACCGCGCGCAAGCGCATGGAACCTGCGCAAGGCCGGGGTGTCTGGAACGAACTGGACCGCCTGCTGTTCCGCGGCCAGGCCGAGATGCGCACCCGCAAGCGCCGCCTGCTCGACATGCTGCGCGCCTACCGGGCCGCCGCGGCCGCCCTGCCAGACGCGGTGGTGGTGGTGGAACGCAACAGCCAGCGCGTGCAGTGGTTCAACAAGGCCGCCACCAGCCTGCTCGGCCTGCAGTACCCGGCCGACATCGGCGCACCCGTCGGCGACCGCCTGCAGCCGCTGCCGATGTCGCACTGGCTGGCCGCCGGCCGCAATGCCGAACCGATGGCCGATGCCGCATCGCCGGTCGATCCCCACCTGCGCCTCAACCTTCGGCTGATTCCCTACTCGGACGAGTACTGGCTGCTGGTCGCGCGCGATGTCAGCAAGATGCTGCGGCTGGAACAGATGCGCCGCGACTTCGTCGCCAACGTCTCGCACGAACTGCGCACGCCACTGACCGTCGTGCATGGCTACCTCGACATGCTGGAGCCCACCGAGTATCCGGACTGGGCGCCGATGCTGTCGGAGATGCAGAAGCAATCCCAGCGCATGACCCAGCTGGTGGAAGACCTGCTGACGCTGTCGCGGCTGGAAGCACAGGACAGCCTGCCCGACGAGAACGTGGCGATGGTGCCGATGCTGGCCACGCTGCGGCGCGAAGCCGAGGCGCTGAGCCAGCGCCGCCACACCATCGTGATGCAGGACGAAGCCAACCTCGACCTGTCCGGTTCCAACAAGGAACTGCACAGCGCGTTCTCCAACCTGGTCAGCAATGCGGTGCGCTACACGCCGGTCGGCGGCACGATCACGGTGCGCTTCGCGCGCGAAGGCGATGGCGCGGTGCTCAGCGTGCGCGACACGGGGTATGGCATTCCCACGTCGCATCTGCCACGCATCACCGAGCGCTTCTACCGTGTGTCCACCAGTCGCTCGCGCGAAAGCGGCGGTACCGGCCTGGGCCTGTCGATCGTCAAGCACGTGCTGAACCTGCACCAGGCCCGCCTCGAGATCGAGAGCGAGGTCGGCCAGGGCAGCGTGTTCTCCATCCATTTCGGTGCCGAGCGCGTGGAACCGCGCCTCGATGCTTTCAGCCCACTCACTACGGATAGCCAGACCGCATGAACGCCGCACTGGACACGACGCCCATCCCCGCGACCGGCGAAGACGCGCTGCGCGATCCGACGCTCTACCTCAACCGGGAACTGTCGCAGCTGGACTTCAATTTCCGCGTGCTGGCACAGGCCCAGGATCCGTCCGTGCCGCTGCTGGAGCGGCTGCGCTTCCTGTGCATCTCCTGCACCAACCTGGACGAGTTCTTCGAGATCCGCGCCGCCACCGTGCGCCATGCGCTCGACTTCGGACTGCCGCCGGGTGCGGATGGGCTGAGTCCGTCGACCGTGCTCAACCACATCCACGACCGCGCCGCCGAGCTGGTGGATGCCCAGTACAAGTGCTGGAACGACGTATTGCGGCCGAGCCTGGCCGACGTCGGCGTGCGCGTGTTCAGTCGTGCCAGCTGGACGGCGCGACAGACGCGCTGGCTGCGCGCCTACTTCCGCAACGAGATCATGCCGGTACTGTCGCCGCTGGGCCTGGATCCCGCGCACCCGTTCCCCAAGATCCTCAACAAGTCGCTCAACATCGTGGTGGTGTTGAAGGGCAAGGATGCCTTCGGGCGCGCGGGGCACCTTGCCATCGTGCGCGCACCGCGCTCGCTGCCGCGCATCATCCACCTGCCGCAGCGCGTGGCCGGCGGCCAGCACGATTTCGTCTTCCTGTCCTCGGTGCTGTCGGCGTTCGTCGACGAACTGTTCCCCGGCATGGAGGTCAAGGGCGCGTACCAGTTCCGCGTGACCCGCAACTCCGAGCTGATCGTGGACGAAGAGGAAGTGGAGAACCTGGCGCTGGCGCTGCGCGACGAACTGGTGGGACGCGGTTACCGGCCTGCGGTACGGCTGGAGATCGCCCACGATTGTCCGAAGCCGATCGTGCGCACGCTGCTGCAGAACTTCGCGCTGCCGGACAATGCGGTGTACCGCATCGATGGCGCGGTCAACCTCAACCGTGTGGTGCAGGTGTACGACATGGTGCACCGCCCGGAACTGAAGTATCCGGTATTCACGCCCGCGCCCCACCACGAACCGGAAGCGATCTTCGAACGCGTCGCCGAACGCGACGTGCTGCTGCATCATCCGTTCGATTCCTTCGCCGCCGTGCTGGACCTGATCAAGCAGGCCGCCGTCGATCCCAACGTGCTGGCGATCAAGCAGACGCTGTACCGCACCGGGAAGGACTCGGCGATCGTCGAGGCGCTGGTGCAGGCCGCCCGCAACGGCAAGGACGTCACCGTGGTGGTGGAACTGCGTGCGCGCTTCGACGAGGACGCCAACCTCGGCGTGGCGGACCGCCTGCAGGAAGCCGGCGCGCAGGTCGTCTACGGCGTGGTGGGCTACAAGACCCACGCCAAGATGCTGCTGATCGTGCGCCGCGAAGGCCGCAAGCTGCGTCGCTACGTGCATCTGGGCACCGGCAACTACCACAGCGGCACCGCACGGGCCTACACCGACATCGGCCTGCTCACCGCCGATGCCGACATCGGCAACGACGTGCACCTGCTGTTCCAGCAGTTGTCGGGCCTGGCGCCCACCACCAAGCTCAAGCGCCTGCTGCAATCGCCCTTCACCCTGCATCCGGGCCTGATCAGGAAGATCGAGCGCGAAGCCAAGCTGGCCAAGGCCGGCAAGCCCGCGCGCATCATCATCAAGATCAACGCGATCAACGAACCACGCATCATCCGCGCCCTGTATGCCGCCTCGCAGGCCGGCGTGCAGATCGACCTGATCGTGCGCGGCGCCTGCGCCGTGCGTCCGGGCGTGCCCGGCATCTCCGACAACATCCGGGTGCGCTCGATCGTCGGCCGCTTCCTGGAACACAGTCGCCTCTACTGGTTCGGCAACGGCGGTTCGCCGGAACTCTACTGCGCGAGCGCCGACTGGCTGGAACGCAACCTGCTGCATCGCGTGGAGACCTGCTTCCCGATCCTCGACAAGCATCTCGCCGCGCGCGTGTTCAAGGACGGGCTGCAGAACTATCTCGACGACAACTGCAACGCCTGGGAACTGCAGTCGGACGGCAGCTACGTCAAGCTGACGCCCGGCGACGACACGCCGCACTCGGCACAGGGCACACTGCTGGCGAAAGCGTGATGCGACCAATGGACGCAGCACGTGGCGCTGCGTGCTGCCGGCCGATTGCAGCAATACGCAGTCCCTTTGGCTAAACTGACTGCATGGCGCCCCTGACCTCCCCCACCTCCCCGCCGCTCCAGGACGGGGACCTGCTGGCCGCGATCGATCTGGGTTCCAACAGTTTTCACATGATCGTCGCGCGCTCGCTGCTGGGGCAGCTGCGCGTGGTCGACCGGTTGCGCGAAACCGTGCGCATGGCCGATGGCCTGGACAGCAAGGGCGGCCTGTCCGCGGCCGCCCGACAACGTGCCCTCGACTGCCTCTCGCGGTTCGGCCAACGCATCCGCGACATTCCCGCCACGCGCGTCCGTGCGCTGGCCACCAATACCGTGCGGCAACTGCACGACCCGCAGGATTTCCTGTCCGCCGCGGAAGCCGCGCTGGGCAAACCGATCGAAGTCGTGTCCGGCCGCGAGGAAGCCCGCCTGATCTATCTGGGCGTGGCACATGCGCAGCCACCGAAGTCGAGCCAGCGCCGCCTGGTCATCGACATCGGTGGCGGATCGACGGAGTTCATCATCGGCCGCGGCTTCGAGACGCTGGAACGCGAAAGCCTGCAGGCCGGCTGCATCGCCAGCACGCGCCGCTTCTTCCCCGGCGGCAAACTGTCGCGCAAGCGCTGGAAGGAAGCGCTCACCGAGATCGGCGCGGAGTTCCAGCAGTTCGCCGGCCTGTACCGCAATCTCGGCTGGCAGGAAGCCATCGGTTCCTCGGGCACCAACAAGGCCATCGGCGAAATCTGCGCCGCGATGAAGCTGACCAAGGGGGCCGTCACCGCCGAGGCCTTGCCGCAGGTGCGGGAGAAGCTGCTGCAGGCGGACCGCATCGAAGACATCGATCTGCCGGGCCTGTCCAGCGATCGCCGCCCGATCATCGCCGGCGGCGTGCTGGTGCTTGAAGCCGCGTTCGAAGCCCTGGGATTGCAACGCCTGATGGTCAGCAAGGCGGCGATGCGCGAAGGCATCCTGTTCGACATGCTGGGCCGCGGCAGCGAGAACGATCCACGCGACCTGTCCACGGCGGCGCTGATGCAGCGCTACGGCATCGACGAGTTCCAGGCCGCGCGCGTGGAGGCGACCGCGATGCGCCTGTTCGAACAGGTCGAGGAAAGCTGGGGCCTGGACGACGACGACGCCCGCATGCTCGGCTGGGCCGCACGCCTGCACGAGATCGGCCTGGTGATCGCGCACAGCCAGTACCACGTGCACGGCGCCTACGTGCTGGAGCACTCCGACATCGAAGGCTTCTCGCGGCAGGAACAGCAGGTGCTGTCGGCGCTGGTGCGCACGCACCGTCGCGGCATACCGAAGACCGCCTTCGATGCCCTGCCCGACCGCCTGCTGCTGAGCGCCAAACGCAAGGCCGCGCTGCTGCGCCTCGCCGTGCTGCTGCACCGCTCTCACGACGCCGAAGCCATTCCGCAGCTCGATGCGACCGCCAGCGGCGACCGCCTGGACCTGGTGGTCAGCAAGAAGTGGATCGATTCCCGCCCGCTGCTGCGCTCCGACCTGGTCGGCGAACCCGAGGACATGCAGGGCCTGGGCGTGGCATTCAAGCCGTTCGTGGCATGACCTCGGTGACACGCACTCGAATGTGACTTGAGGTTACACTCGGACCTGCCCCGGATCTGCGGCGTGGTCTACCCGACTTGCCCCACGCCATCCTCCCCGACCGTCCTTGCGGCGGGGGCTGCTCCGAGTGCCGACGATTCGTCGCATGAGCGCATTCAGGAGGAAGCCCGTGATCGACAGCAAGAAGGGTGAGGATGCATTGACCGATGCCTGGCTCGACGGTGGGCCGGGAGCCGTGGCGATCGCGCGCAACGTCGACCGCCTGCTGCAGGCGGTGCGCCGCCACCTCGACATGGACGTGGCCTTCGTCAGTGAATTCCACGGCAGTCATCGCATTTTCCGGCATGTCGCCACGCGACTCGACCGTGCGCCGATACGCGCCGGCGACTCCAGCCCGCTTGAAGACGGCTACTGCATGCGGGTGGTCGAAGGCAGCATTCCGCAGCTGATCCCCGACACCGCGGCGATCCCCGCGCTCGAGCATATTCCGGAAACGCAGCTCGTCCCCATCGGCGCGCACATCAGCGTGCCCATCCAGCTGCGCGACGGCCGCGTCTACGGCACGTTCTGCTGTTTCAGCCTGGCATCCAACCTCTCGCTGAGCCAGCGCGATCTGCACATGATGCGCGCCTTCGCCGACCTGCTGGCCTACCAGATCGACGGCGACCTCGACGCCGTACAGGCGCACGAGGAGAAGGTCGCCCGCATCACCTCCGTGCTGGAACTCGGCCAGCCGCACATCGTGTACCAGCCGATCTACCGCAGCAGCACGCGACGGATCGTCGGCGTGGAATGCCTGTCGCGCTTCGAACTGGAACCACGGCGCACGCCGGACGTCTGGTTCGCCGAAGCGCGCGAGATCGGCCTGGGGGTGCGGCTGGAGCTCAACGCCATCCTCTCCGCACTCGATGGCCTGCGGCAGACCACTGGCGACTTCTACGTGGCCTTGAACGTGTCGCCGCAGACCATCATCAGCGGCGGCATCGACGGCTACATCGATGATCTCGACCCCCATCGCGTGGTGCTGGAGATCACCGAACACTCGCTGGTGGACGACTACAAACTGCTAAACGAGCGGCTGCTGCCCCTGCGCGAGTCCGGCGTGCGGATCGCAGTGGACGATGCCGGCGCGGGCTACGCCAGCATGCGCCACGTGCTGGCGATCCAGCCGGACATCATCAAGCTGGACCTCAGTCTGACCCGCGACATCGACAGCGATTCGCCGCGTCGCGCACTCGCGGCGGCGTTGATCGAATTCGCCCGCCAGACGCAGTCGCACGTGGTCGCCGAAGGCGTGGAAACGGCGACGGAACTGGCCGCGTTGCAGGCGCTTGGCGTCGACGACGTACAGGGCTACCACCTCGCGCGTCCACTCGAGGCCGATGCACTGGCGCGACGGCTGGCCGCCGAGCGTCGACGCTACTGACCTGCATCGGCGCTCTGCCATGATGCACGTCCTCTTTCACGCGACGGCACGATGAAGACCTATCTCCTCGCCGACGGCCTGCCGGTCTCGCGGCTCGCCTATGGCTGCATGCAGCTCAGCCGCGCGTGGGATGCCACGCCGGTCACCGCCGACGAACGCCGCCTGACGCAGCGCCTGGTCGAAACCGCGCTGGCCGGCGGCATCACCCTGTTCGATCATGCCGACATCTACGCACGCGGCAAGTCGGAACAGGTGTTCGGCGACGTGCTGCGTGCTTCGCCCGGATTGCGTGAGCGGATGGTGCTGCAGTCGAAGTGCGGCATCCGCTTCGCCGACGATCCGCCCGGCACGCCGGGCCGCTACGACTTCAGCCAGGCGCATATCGTCGCGTCGGTCGAGGGCAGCCTGTCGCGGCTGGGCGTGGGCCATCTGGACGTGTTGCTGCTGCATCGCCCGGATGCACTGGTGGAACCGGAAGAGGTCGCGAAGGCCTTCGATACGCTGCACACCGCTGGCAAAGTCCGCCACTTCGGCGTCAGCAACCACACCGCCGGCCAGATCGCGTTGTTGCGCCGCCACGTGCGCCAGCCTCTGGTCGCCAACCAGGTGGAAGTCAGCCTGCTGCACCATCACCTGATCGACGACGGCGTGGTCGCCAACACCACCGGCCATGCCTACGCCTCGGCGGCCGGCACGCTGGACTACTGCCGCCTGCACGATCTCCGCATGCAGGCATGGTCACCACTGGCCGGCGGCAAGCTCGCCACCACGTCGGAGTTCGCCGACCCGGTGATCCGCGCGACGTCAGCACTGCTGCACCAGCTGGCGGAGGAGAAAGGCGTCACGCCCGAAGCCATCCAGCTCGCCTGGCTGCTGCGCCACCCTGCCGGGATCCAGCCCATCGTCGGGACGACCGATCCGGTCAGGCTCGCGGCGTGCTGCGCGGCGGATGGCGTCACGCTGAGCCGGGAGGAGTGGTACGCGTTGTTTACCGCAGCGCGAGGCACTCGGGTGCCGTGACGGACGACCAGCGGCTGCATGCCGCTGTGCGATCACCATCCTTTCATGCCTGTTTCCCCGTCTCGCCAACCAAGGAGCACGCCATGGCGTTTTTCGAAGTACTTGAACGTGTCAGGAGGCGCCCGGACATGCACTTGAAGCCGGCGGGGTTCGTCACGCTGTGCGCCTTCATCGAGGGATACGAGTCGGCCCTGATCGATCACGGGATCCGCGATGACCATGACGTGCTCTTCCTGATGCATTTTTCCGATTTCGTGCGGACGTCGACCGGACATGAGGACGAGCGGGATTCGCTGACCACCCCGGAGGGCATCCTGGATATCGGACAACTCCATTGGCAGGCCGCTATTACCCGTACCGAGCAGGATGACGGCGAGGCCATGGTCCTGTTCTTCGACCTGCTGGATCGCTTCAAGGCCTCCCGCAGCCTACGTTGAGACATACGATCGCGGCAGACGCGTTGCGTCGCATTCCGGACTGAGAATACACATGGGCACCTGGGGCATCGGATCTTTCGAGAACGACCACGCGGCGGACTTCATGATTGACGTGCTGGACAGCGGCGACCTGTCGCTGATCCGCGACGTGTTGGACAACGTGTTGACGTCCACCGAGTACGTGGAAGCGCCGGATGCGGAACTGGCTATCGTGGCGGCGGAAATCGTGGCCGCTGCGTGCGGACGCTCCAGCCTGGCGGCGCAGCAGGAAGCAGGACTGGCGGACTGGCTGGCGCGCGTCCGCCCCGCGGTCGACGACGAGTTGCGTGAGCAGGCAGGCAACGCCCTGCGACGCATCCTCGCGGAGCATTCGGAGCTCAGGGAACTCTGGGATGAGACAGACGATTTCAAGGATTGGCAGGCGACGGTGACGGACCTGGCGCAGCAGTTGCAGTCCTGACCGTACGATGTCGTCCTGATACTCCTCCCACACCACGCGCGACTCGACGAGACCCCATGGCAGACCCCTACAACTCTTCTTCGGCCTACTCCCCCAGCTCCGCAAGCCAGCGCCTTGCCGCAACGGCACTGGGCGACGCAATGGTCACCACCGCCATGGAACTGCCGGGTTACAGGATCGTCCGCAGCCTGGGCCTGGTGCGTGGCATCACGGTGCGGTCGCGGTCGATCATCGGCAACTTCCTCGGCGGCCTGCAGACCATGCTGGGCGGCAACATCACCATCTACACCGAATTGTGCGAACAGGCCCGCAGCGCGACCTACCTCGACATGGTGCAGCACGCCCGCATGCTCGGCGGCAACGCCATCATCGCGGTGCGCTACGACGCTACCGACGTGATGGCCGGCCTGACCGAAGTGCTGTGCTACGGCACGGCGGTGATCGTGGAACCGCACGACGCCTGAGTCCGGAACCCGTCGGCCAGCCATGCGATCCATCCTTTCCACGCCTGCACGCAGGCGCAGGTGCCCAAGACTCGCACGGCTCGCGATGGTGGGGATTGCACTCGCGGCCTATCCTGCCTGCGTCCTGACCTACACGTGGTCTCATGTGCTGCAGAGTCCATTGCCGGGCGGGCGGCACGGCCCGCTGGATGCCTACCGGCACACGCTGGCCAGTGCCGTGGTGGCCTACACCTCGGACCCACGTGCCGTACACCTCGTCAACGACGTCATGGAGCGACGCGGCAAACGCGCCAATGCCATGGACATCCACAACAACCTGATCGGTGCCGCGATCGGATCGCGCGCGACACGGTTCTCGGATCTGGAACCGATGGTGGCGCGCAGTGTCGCGGCCGGTGGCATCGATGCGGCATCGCCGGACCAGACCACGTGGTTGCCGGCGAGCGACTGGAAGGAAGGGTTCGCCTGGTGATGACGAAGACGCCTCCGTCGCTTCTGCCATCGCGCGCGATGGTCGCCGCCCGGCTATAGTCGCCTCCAGTCACGGCCGGCCCCACGCCGACGGGCAGTCCCTCGCATCCTTGCCGGAGGTTGTCGTGAAGCGTGTGTTCCGTCTGATCCTGGCCGTCATCGCCGGCGTTGTCGTCGGCAGCTTCGCCAACATGGCGCTGATCATGATCAGCGGCCACGTCATCCCGCCACCGGCGGGGGTCGACACCACCACGGCCGAAGGCCTGAAGGCGGCGATGCCGCTGTTCGAGCCGAAGCATTTCCTGTTCCCCTTCCTGGCCCACGCGGTCGGCACGCTGGTCGGCGCGCTCATTGCCACGTTGGCCACGCCGGGGCGCACGTCCGGACCAGCCTGGGTGGTCGGCGCCTGCTTCCTGATCGGCGGCATCGCCGCGGTCGCCATGCTGCCCTCGCCGGTGTGGTTCACCGTGGTGGACCTGGTGCTCGCCTACCTGCCGATGGCGTGGCTGGGCCATCGACTCGCTTCCCGTGGAGGTCGCCCGGCATGAGCCGCAACGCCATCCGCCTGTTGATGTCCGGATCAGGGCCGGTGCCGATGTGGGTCCGCACGGGTGCGGCCGCCTGCGCGGTGGTGTGCGTCATGATCGGAGCACCGTGGCAGGCCTGGCATCCACTGGAACTGGCGATGGATGTGCTCGCGCCGCTGATGATGGTGTCGCTGGCGTTCGCCCGTCGCTGGGACAGCACGCTGCTGACCGTCTCGCTGGTACTGGGCGCGGTGTTGTGGGTGGCGATGCTGGCCGCGTGGCGCTGGCTGACGCTCAACGCATAGCAGGATGCTTGTGGTGACGCTGTTCGCCCTCCGCGCGCACGACGCGTTGACCACGACACGCGACGCACCGCGTCGCCCCATCAGGAATTCCGCATGAGCGCAGAGAAGATCAAAGGCCCCGCCTCCTACTTCCCGTCCATCGAGAAAACGTACGGCCAGCCGGTCTCGCACTGGTTCGCCGTGCTGGACACGGTGAAGGACCTTAAGCACATGGAACAGGTCGCCTTCCTGAAGACCGAGTACAAGCTGGGCCATGGCCACGCAAACGCGCTGGTCGCCTACCTGCGGGCCAAGAACGGCTGATGCCTCGCGCCTGATGCCCGCCGTCGACTGGCGGGCATGAACAGAACCGTGTCGCCGTCCGCGCCGTCATCCGGCGGTCACCCAATCGACACACGTGCGACACCTCGCACGCCCAGCATGCGCAAAACGTGGAGTTACGCATGCGCTTCGCCATCGTCACCGAAACGTATCCGCCGGAAATCAACGGCGTGGCCCTCACCGTGCAGGGCTTGGAAACCGGCCTTCGCCAGCGCGGGCATGACGTCTGCGTCATCCGTCCCCGCCAGTCCGCCGACGGCATCGCCGTCGACGACACGCTGCTGGTCCGTGGCGCCGGCCTGCCCCGCTATCCGGGGCTGAAGTTCGGCCTGCCCGCGACGCGGCGCCTGCTGGCGCAGTGGAAAGTGTCTCCGCCGGATGCGATTTACGTGGCCACGGAAGGCCCGCTTGGCTGGTCCGCGTTGCGCGCGGCGCGCCGGCTGGGCATTCCGGCAGCCACCGGCTTCCATACCCGCTTCGACGAGTACATGCGCGACTACGGTGCGCGCTTCCTGCAGCACACCGCGCTGCGCTGGATGCGACGCTTCCACAACGGCGCGGATGCCACACTGGTGCCGACGCACGAACTGGCGGAGTTCCTGCAGTCGCAGGGGTTCCTGCATGTAAAGCGACTGGCGCGCGCGGTGGATGCACGCCACTTCTCCCCGACGCGACGCGACGCGGCATTGCGCGCGCGGTGGGGACTGGGTGAAGACGACCTGGCGGTGATCTACGTCGGCCGCATCGCCGCGGAGAAGAACCTGGACCTGTCGGTCCGCGCATTCCGCGCGATCCAGCGCACGCAACCCCGCGCGAAATTCGTGTGGGTGGGCGACGGCCCGGTGCGCGAGCGGCTGGCGCAGGAACATCCGGACTTCCTGTTCTGCGGCGTGCAGCGCGGTGAGGCGCTCGCGCAGCACTTCGCCAGTGGCGACCTGTTCCTGTTCTCCAGCCACAGCGAAACCTTCGGCAACGTCACCCTGGAAGCGATGGCCAGCGGCGTGCCGACGGTGGCGTTCAACTACGGCGCGGCGCGCGAGCATCTGGTCGACGGGGTGCACGGAGCCGCCGTGGAGAACGATGACGACTTCCTCGCCGCCGCACTGCGGTTGGCCGCGGACGCCACGCAGCGACGGACCCAGGGCGACGCCGCCAGCATGGCGATGCGCGACCTGCATCCCGACCGGGTGGCTGCCGATTTCGATGTCCTGCTCACCGACCTCGCCATGACACGGAGAAGCCACCATGCGTCCGTTGCTGCCGCGTAATGCCTTGATGGGCCGGGACACCGGCTGGTGCCTGCGTGCCAACCGCTGGGGCGAGTGGAGCGGCGTACGCCGCTTTTTCTCCCTTGTCAGCCGGTTGGGCGACGGCATGTTCTGGTACGTGCTGATGGCCGCACTGATCGTCGCCGACGGTCGGGATGGGTTGGCAGCCTCCGCACACCTCGCCGCCACCGGCGTCATCGCATTGACCCTCTACAAGGCGCTGAAGCGCTGGACCCGGCGGCCGCGCCCGTTCGCGTCCGATGTGCGCATCCGCGCCTGGATCGCGCCCCTCGACGAATTCAGCTTCCCCTCCGGCCACACGCTGCATGCGGTGGCCTTCACCGTGGTGGCGTTGGCGCACTACCCGGCGCTGGCGCCGTTGCTGATTCCCTTCGCGGCCTGCGTGGCGACCTCGCGCGTGGTACTGGGGCTGCACTACCCCAGCGACGTGCTGGCCGCGACGGCTATCGGCACCGCACTGGCGGGACTGTCGATCTGGGTGGTCCCGGGCGTGAGCCTGCTGGGCTGAGGCTTGCACGCCAGGCAGTGGCAATGCCAAGTAAGCAATTTATTACTCAATGTTAGAAATTATTGACATTGAGTAAACTAAGTCATACCTTGCTCTCCGTCCATCCACCAAGGGGAGCACCACCATGCTGTCGAAGGAACGTTTTGCCTGGGTCTGGCTGACGGCGCTCGCCGTCGTCTTCGCGCTGTACTTCACCTACGTCTCGGTCAATGCCGACGCCGTGGCCGCCATGCACATGGGCCAGCGGATCGGGTTGCTCGCCCTCGCCCTGGGCTCGCTGGGCGTCATCGCCATGCTGACGGCGTTCTTCGGGCGGCACCGCGAGGACGATGGCACGCCCACGCCCATCGACGAACGCGACCGCCGGATCGATTCGCGCGCCTCGGTCTACGCCTACTACGTGCTGATGGCCGGCATCATCGTCGTCGGCTGCGTCATGCCGTTCACCACCGGCGGCTGGACCATCGTGCACGCCACGCTGCTGGCGATCGCCGCGGCGGAAATCGTCCACGCCGGCCTGGTCATCGTCGGCTACCGTCGGGGCTGGCGTGTCTGAGGCCCGGGTCACCAACCAGATCCGCACACTGCGCTTCCTGGCGGGCGAGATGACGCAGGCCGACCTCGGCAAGCGCGTGGGCGTGACGCGGCAGACCATCGCCGCGATCGAGGCCGGCAAGTATTCGCCCACGCTGGAATGCGCCTTCCGCATCGCGGAGGTGTTCGACAAACCGTTGGCCGACGTCTTCGGCTGGGAGCGCTGAGCGGCGTCGCCGCTCAGCCCAACCGTTCGACGCGGGCCCGCACGAGGGCGGGCTGCAGTTGGCCCGCCCAGTCGCGGTCGTTCGCCACCTGGGCCTCGGCGCGGCTGCGCTCGAGCGCGTCGAGGTCGAGATCGGCGATGGCCCACGCCTGGTCGCCGGCGGTCTGCACCACCACGCCATCGGCGGGCAGGCCGTGGTCCATCGGCGCGAAGATCGCCGCCTCACCGGTGTTGATGTCGAGCGCCGGACTCCACGGCGCTTCGCCCGCCGTCACCGCCTGCGCGACGAAGATGCGGTTCTCCAGCGCGCGCGCCAGACAGCCCACGCGCACGCGGGTCGCGCCCGCCACGGTATCGGTGCAGCTCGGCACCAGCAACAATCGCGCACCGGCCTCGGCCTGCGCACGCACCGGCAGCGGGAACTCGCTGTCGTAGCAGACGGCCACGCCGCTGCGCACACCGGCCAGGTCGAACACCTTCAGCGCATCGCCTCCGTCGATGACGCCCAGCCCCTTCTCGAAGCCGGTCAGCTGCAGCTTGTCCTGCCAGGCGTGCGCACCGTGCGGGGTGAACACGTCGCTGCGGTTTCGATAGCGGCCCTCGCCCTGTGCCAGCAGGAAGCTGCCGGCGACGATGTGCAGGTCGAGGTCCTTCGCCAGCCGCGCGTACAGCGCCAACCAGTCGTCGCGGTAACGCTGGATCGCCGCCAGCGACGCGGGCAGGTCGGCTTGCGTGGCGGCATCGAACGTCGCGGCCAGCTCCAGCGACAGATACTCCGGCAGCACCGCGATGCGCGCGCCCTGAGCGGCCGCGTCGCCCAGCATCCTCGCCTGCCGTTCGGCGAACGCGGCGAAATCGACCGGCGCCAGGATGGCGTACTTGGCAACGGCCACCTTCATCGCATCGGTTCCAGGCCGCGCAGCCAGAAGGTCAGCGCGTGGTCGATCTCGCCACGGCCGATTTCATTCCAGGCCAGCCGCATCGTCATGCCGGGCTGGCGCATGTAGCCGCGCTTGTCCCAGAAGACGTCGTTGCCGCGATGTCCGTCGGGCCGCCGCGGATCGTCCGCAGTGCGATCCACCGCGCAGAACGCGGTCCAGCCGAACCGCCCCAATGCGCGCGCATGTGCCTCGCGCAGGTCGAAGAACGTATGGCCGATGCCGTTGCCGCGATAGGCCGGCAACAGCACGGATTCGCCGAAGTAGAAGATGTCCTCGGGATCCATGCCGCCGTCCACGAACGGCTGGCGGAAGGCCTCGGTATCGTCCGCCAATGGCAGCCCGGTGGACGCACCGACCACCTGCCCTGCGTCCATCGCCAGCACGAACAGACTCTCGGCCGAGCGCGCATAGGCATCGAGATAGTCGCGTTCGAAATCGAGGTCGCCGTCGTACAGATAGGGCCAGTCCCGGAACACCGCCACGCGCAGGCGCGCGACGTCATCCAGCCACGGCGTGATTTCTGGCCCGCGATACAGGCCGATGGTGTAACCGGCAGTCATGCCGCCAGTGTAGCGGCATGCGCGCTGGCCTAGTGCGCATGCGCCACGTGCGGGTGCGCGTGGTCGCCATCCTGCGCCAGCAGGCGATGGTGCACGCGGTCGGCGTCGCCCACGCCGCGCGGGCGTGGCGCCTCGCCCCGCCATCCTTGCCGACATCCAGCCCGGTGCCGACATCGGCATACCGGTAGCGGTCGCCGAAGGCCTTCCGCAGCGTGGCGCAGCTTCAGCCCTTCTCCGGCGCGTCGTCGTCGAAGGCGTCGTGAATGACGGTGATGCGGGCGGCGGCGATATCGGTGGCGACCTCGTGTTAAGTGACAACGCGTACTCGTACATTCATGCCGCGCAAACAGGAGGCCGGTGGCACGCCCGGCTCCCTCCATGGAGCTCCGGACACGCCACCGGCGGAGGCACACTCAATGCGTGATCCTGCCGCCGCGATGGTCGTCCCAGGCGTACAGCGCAAGTCCCTGCGCAGGATCGAGCTGCAGGCAAGCACGCCCATCGCGGCTGCGGGTGATGAAACCGACTGCTTCGCCTAAGTGCATCGGCCGCCACGCTTCGTACGCGAGTGGCAAACCGTGGCCCCCGAGGCCTTCCCTGGCCACACAGGCGTCCTGCAGGAACATCAGCGCACGCGCGTCCAGCGCCTGCCGCGTGGATGGCGAGAGTTCGAACAAGACAGTGCCGCGATGCCGGTGGCCCAGCGGCAGCAGCAACGCCGCCAGTCGTGCCGGGCCCGCCGTGGCGAGTACGACGCGGCAGGTGTCGATGCGCGCCGGCAACACGCGGCGCGCACGACGGTGGACGGTGGCGAGATCGAGCATCGTGCCGGCCTCAGCGCAGTTCCGTGCCGAGCGCATACCAGTCCACCTTGCGGGTGACCCACATGATCACGGCGAGGATGCCGAACAGCAGCAACGAGCCCATCAGCAGCGCGTTGTTCTCCGACTTCAGCAGGATGTACAGCACGCCGTACAGTGCGGTCAGCATCGTCGCGAAGCCGGCGGCACGCAGCCAGCTCTGCAGCACCCCGGACAGGTAGAAGAACTGCAAGCCGATGCAGGCGGCGGCCGACACCAGGTAGGCCTTCCAGAAATCGATGTGCTCGGACAGGCTGAGCAGCAGCAGGAAGAACACGGCCAGTGCCAGGCCGACCAGCAGGTACTGCAACGGGTGGATCGGCAGGCGCTTGATCAGCTCGAACAGGGCGAAGCCGACGAAGGTCAGCACCACGAACAGGATGCCGTACTTGCTGGCGCGATCCACCTGCGTATAGACGTCCACCGTGTCGACCAGGCTGACCACGGCGCTGTCGATGGCGCTCGCGCTGCCCTCTTCCACGACGTACTCCGACAGCGCATCCCGCCCAGACGGTGCGCCGTGCAGGGACGGCGGCTGCGTCAGCTTGCCCGAGGCGGATTCCAGCTGGCTCTGCGCCGCACTCGCCAGCGACGACACCTGCCAACGTGCACTGAAACCGTTGTCGTCCAGCGTCTTGCTGTTGGGGAGGAAGCGGCCGCCGAACAAGGGCTGGCGCCACGGCGAGCTCATCGTGATGTCGTTGCTGTCCGCGATCGGCGCGATGCCGATCGACTGCGTGCCCGCCAGCGTCATCTCCAGTTGCGCACTGCTGGCCGGCAATGGCGTGCCTGCGGTGCCGATCAACGCGTGGATGCCATCCATGCGTAACGCCATCACGCCCGTGCCGGCGGCCAGCGTGCGTGGCACGCCATCCACCTTCAGCGATGGCGTGCCCACCAGTCCGCGCACGTCGGCCATGCCGACCACGACGTAGGGCTGGTCATAGATGCGGCCGGCGACGCTCGGTAGCTGCAGCGGCGCGAAGTCGGCCTTCATCGCCGCCTTCCATTCGTAGACGTTGACGGTGTACAGGCCGATGCGCCGCTCGCCCGGCTGCAGGCGCCCGTTGACGACCAGACTGGCGGGCATCTGCACCAGGTAGCCTTCCTTCACGTCGCGGCGAACGGCCGGCTTGCCGTCTTCGTTGACGGCGTTGACGACGCGTTCCTCGCGCCACGGCACGATGCGCAATGGACCGACCACCTGCTGCGGCCCGGCCATGCTCTGCGAGACGCGCGCTTCCGCCTGGGTGCGGTACAACTCGCGGTCCTGGATGACGCCGCGGATCATCATCAGCGGGATCAGCAGGAGCAGGACCAGCCCGCCGACGGTGAGGAAACGCAAAAGCAACTTCAATGACTTCATGTGGATGCCCCGGTTGGATACGGGACGCATCGTCCAGCGTCCACGTGCACCGGGCAGGAAGCGTGTTTGAAGGCTGTGTGAAGTGGCGCGGCTAGACGGTCGGCAGCGACAGGACGGCTTCGGCGCCCGCGTCGGGGCGGTTGCTGAGCGATGCCTCGCCGCCATGCAGGCGCATCACCTCGCGCACGAACGGCAGGCCCAGCCCGGAACTGCGTTGGCCGCCGCCGGGACGCGGCAGCGAGTAGAAGCGCTCGAATACCCGCTCCTGCGCGTAGTCGGGTACGCCAGGACCGCGATCGCGTACGACGAAGCGGACCTGCCCTTCCTGTTCGACGACCGCGAGCTCCACCTTGCCTCCGTGCGGCGAGAACGCGATGGCGTTGTCGAGCAGGTTGGTCAGCGCGCGGCGCAGCAGGAAGGCATCGCCCTCGACCGCCCAGGCACCTGCCTGCGGCAGGCGCACGACCTCCACGTCCTGAGGCGTCAGCTTTGCATCGAGTCCCTGCACGACGTCATCGGCGAGCGCGGCGGCATCGATCCGCTCGCGCCGCTGCAGCCAGCCATGCTGCTCCACCTCCGCCAGCGCCAGCAGCTTGTCGATGGTTTCGGTGAGCCGGTGCTCCTGGGTCTGGATGTTGCGCGCGAAGCGCTGGCGCTCGGCCTCCGGCAACGGCTCCTGCAGCAGCTCGGCGGCACCGCGGATGGCGGCCAGCGGCGACTTCATCTCGTGCGTCAGCGACTGCACGTACTGCTCGACGTAGGCCTTGCCTTCCAGCTTGCGGCGCATCGTTTCCAGCGCACGCCCGAGGTCACCGATCTCGTCCGTGCGCGGGCGCGGCGGCGGCACCGGTTCGCCGGCGCTGACGGCCTGCGCATAGCGGTTGAGGCCGCCGATGCCGCGCATCAGCCACCACGTCATCAGCACGCCGATCAGCGCGGAAATGCCGATCAGCCACGCGCCACGCAACAGGATGCTGCGCTGGCTGGCGACGATGAAGGGCTCGATGCTGTGGTTGGGCTGCGACAACGTCAGCACGCCGATCAGCGTGCGGCGGTCGCCGGGGTCGTAGATGGGCGCCGCGACGTGCATCACGGTGTTGGCCGTGTCGCCCGGTGTTTCCGCACTCGAGCGCGCGCCGTACTCGCCCCGCAGGGTGCGGTAGACATCGTTCCAGCGGGAGTTGTCGCGACCGACGTCGCGTCCCTGCGAGTCGAACACCACCGTACCCCGCGCATCGGTGACCGTGACGCGGTAGTCGACGGTGCGCTTCTGGAAACGCCACACCCAGGCCTTGGGATCACGCTGCTGCGCCTCGGCGACGTTGCCGGCGAACGCGCCACTGGCGATGCGCCCGGTCTTGAGGTCATCGGCCGCCATCTCGGCCAGCATGTTGGCAGCATCGACCAGGGTGGATTCCATCGCCTGGCGCACGCCCGGCTTCACCTCGTTGACGAACACCCGCATCACGAAGAACGCGGCGATGCCGACGATCAGGAAGAAGCCGAGCACAAGCTTCAGCCCGAGCCGCATGTCAGGCCTCGATGGCGTAACCCAGTCCGCGGTGCGTGCGGATCGGGTCGGGGTCGGCGCCAGCCACGCGCAGCTTCGCGCGCAGGGTCTTCACATGGGTATCGACGGTGCGGTCGGCGCTGTCGGCGTCGCTGTCCCAGCCGCGGTCCATCAGCTGCGCGCGACTGAGGATGGCGCCGGGACGCTGCAGCAGCGCGTCCAGCAATGCGTACTCGTAACGGGTCAGGTCGAGCAGCTGCTGGCGGTAGCGGATGCGGTGGCCGTCCCGGTCGACGGCGAAGTCGCCGCGCGCGACCCATTCGCCGGCCGTCGCCTGTGCTGCGGAGGCGCCGGCACGACGCAGGCGGGCACGCACGCGCGCCACCAGTTCGCGCGGCGAGAACGGCTTGGTCACGTAGTCGTCGGCACCCAGCTCCAGGCCCAGCACGCGGTCGATCTCGTCGTTGCGTGCGGTCAGGAAGATCACCGGGACTTCGCTGAAACCCCGCAGCTCCCGGCAGACGTCGAAGCCGCTGGCGTCCGGCAGGCCCACGTCCAGCACCACCACGTCGACGCCCCCCGCGCGTACACGAGGCACGACCTCGCGCGCGAGCAGGCAGTGCTCGGCCTCGATGCCTTCGCTGCGCAGGGCGTACAGCACGGCATCGGCGATCGCGGTTTCGTCTTCGGCAATCAGTACGCGGGGCATGGCGCAAGCATATATGCTGCGCGCCATGAATTACCGCCACGCCTTCCATGCCGGCAATCATGCCGACGTCCTCAAGCACATCGTGCTGCTCGCCGCCATCGATGCGCTGAAGCGCAAGGACACGCCGTTCTTCGTGATGGACACCCATGCCGGTCGCGGCCGCTACATGCTGGGTGGCGCGGAAAGCCGCAAGACCTCGGAAGCCGAAGGCGGTGTCTTCAAGCTGATGGGCGCCGCGCGCCTGCCCGATCCCGCCGAGCGCTACCTGCGTGCCGTGGTGGCCCACAACCCGGTAGGTGCGCTGATCACCTACCCCGGCTCGCCGCTGCTGGTCGCCCAGGCCCTGCGTCCGCAGGACCGGCTGGCCGCCTGCGAGTTGCAGCCGGACGAAGCGAAGGCATTGCGTGAGGTATTCACCGATGACGACCGCGTCGCGGTGCATGCCCGCGATGGCTATGCGGCGATGAAAGCCCTGCTGCCGCCGCGCGCAGGCAGCGAACGCATCGCGCGTGGCCTCGTGCTGATCGACCCGCCCTACGAGGTGCAGGACGCCGAGTATCCGCAGATCATCGCGTCGGTGCGCGATGCGCTGGAACGCTGGCCGGCGGCGACCTACGTGGTCTGGTACCCGATCAAGCAACGACGCAGCCTGTTGCCGTTCTTCCGCAAGGCCGCCGCACTGCCATCGAAAGGCGCCTTCGTCGCCGAACTGCAGGTGCGCCCGGACGATTCCCCGCTGCGCCTCAACGGCAGCGGCATGCTGGTGGTCAATCCGCCCTGGCAACTCGACCAGGCGCTGGCACCGGTACTGCCCGTGCTGGCCTCGACCCTGGGCGAAACCGGCGCCACCCATCGGCTGGAATGGTTGCGGGAACCGGTCTGAGCCGTTCGCTGGCGCTGCACGGCGGCGCCAGGAGGCTGTGCGAGAATCGCCCCTTCCTTCCCCCACCACGATGCCCCCTCCATGGCCGGATCCAGCCTGTTCGCCCTGATCGACGACATCGCCAGCCTGCTGGACGACGTGTCGGTGATGACCAAGGTGGCGACGAAGAAGACGGCCGGCGTGCTGGGCGACGACCTGGCGCTCAATGCGCAGCAGGTCGCCGGCGTGAAGGCCGACCGCGAACTGCCGGTGGTATGGGCGGTGGCGAAGGGATCGGTGGTGAACAAGGCCATCCTGGTGCCGGCCGCGCTGGCGATCAGCGCGCTGGAGACCTGGCTGAACGGTCGCGGTTACAACGTCCCGCTGGTGACGCCGCTGATGATGCTGGGCGGCGCGTTCCTCTGCTTCGAGGGCGTGGAGAAGCTGGCGCACAAGTTCCTGCAGAAGGACAAGGACGACGAGCGCCGTGCGGAACGCGTGGCTGCCATCCAGGACGAGAACGTCGACATGGTCGCGTTCGAGAAGGACAAGGTGCGCGGTGCGATCCGCACCGACTTCATCCTGTCCGCCGAGATCATCGTCATCTCACTCGGCACGCTCGCCGGACGCACGTTCATCGAGCAGGTGCTTACGCTGCTGGCGATCTCCGTGATCATGACGGTGGGCGTTTACGGCCTGGTCGGCGGCATCGTCAAGCTGGACGACACCGGCCTCGCACTGACCGCCGATGCCCGTGACAGCGGCTGGGCCAAGTTCAAGCGCGCCTTCGGTCGCGGCATCCTGTACAGCGCGCCGTACCTGATGAAGTTCCTGTCGATCGCCGGCACCGCCGCCATGTTCCTGGTGGGTGGCGGCATCCTCGTGCACAGTATTCCGGCCGTGCAATCCCTGATACAGCCGTACGCGGACGGCGAACTCGGCTGGCTGTGGAGCAACCTGTTCAATGCCGCCGTTGGCGTGCTGACCGGCGCGGTGATCGTGGCGGTGGTGATGCTGGTCGGCCGGCTGCGTGGCAAACGCCACGCCGCCTGAACCGGCCCCACGCCAGCCCTCGCCGCCCTTCCGGATTTCATGCGAGCATCCCCCCCATGACTGCGCCGAAACGCCTTCCGCCCTGGCATGAACACTTCCGCCTGCCCAGTGGGCGCGAACTGCTGATCCGCCCGATCCGGCCGGAGGATGCAGGCCCGATACAAGGTGCTTTCGGACTGCTGGGACCGGAAGAGATCCGCCACCGCTTCATGTACGCGCTGAAGGAACTGTCGCCCGACATGGCACAGCGCCTGACCCACCCCGACCCCAACACCGAGTTCGCGCTGGTCGCGGCCGAGCCGCTGCCACCCGGTGAAGCGCTGGTGGGCGCGGTGGCGCGTGCGGCACTGGTGGCGCGCACGCGCGACGCCGAGTTCGCGATCCTGGTCAGTCATTTCATCGCCGGGCAGGGGCTGGGGCGTCATCTGATGCGCAAGCTGGCCAAGTGGGCGCGCTCGAAGAAGCTGGACCGGTTGTACGGCGACGTGCTGGACAGCAACCAGCCGATGCTGGCGCTGGCGGAATCGCTGGGCTTCAAGCGCATCCGCGAGAACGATGGCTCGGGCCTCGTGCGCGTGGTGCTGGACCTCAACGAAGACCCCTGAGCCGCGCCGACCGGCGGTCGGCCCACGCCTGCGGTATCCCCCGTGTTCGTAGACAAGGGTGTGGCCTCGCCACGCTGCCGGGAGGTCGTCATGCCCCGCTACCTGATCGAACGCGACATCCAGGGCGCCGCGCTGATGACGCCGGCCGAACTGAAGGCCGTTTCGCAGGCCTCGTGCCGCGTGCTCGACGAACTCGGCCCGCAGGTGCAGTGGGAGCACAGCTACGTCACCGACGACCGGATCTACTGCGTGTACCGCGCACCCAACGAAGACCTGGTGCTGGAGCACTCGCGCCGTGGCGGCTTTCCCGTCGACCGCATTTCCACGGTCAGCCAGGTGATCGATCCGCTGACCGCGGAATGATCCATTCCGCTCCATGACGGGCCTGTCCGGGCCCGCTTGGTAAACTGCACGTCCCTCGCGCTGGGCACCCCACGGTGTCCGGCGCTGCCGTTGTTTTGTGCAGCCATGACCGATACCCAGAAGACCGCCCCGCCTGCTCCCCCGCTGCCCCGTGGCACGCAATCCCGCGCCTGGTGGCGCGCACCCGCATCGCCGACGGCGCTGGCCTGGTCCATCGCGGCGGCCGCGCACGCGCACGATGGTCCGGTGCTGGTGGTGGCACGCGACAACCACGACGCGCACCAGATCGAAGCCGACCTGCACACGCTGCTGGGCGATGCTTCCACGATACCGGTGGTGCCATTCCCGGATTGGGAAACCCTGCCGTACGACCAGTTCAGCCCGCACCCGGACATCGTTTCGCAACGCCTTGCCGCCCTGCACCGCCTGCCCGCGCTGATGCGCGGCATCGTGATCGTGCCGGTGCAGACGCTGATGCAGCGGCTGTCGCCGCTGCGCCACATCGTCGGCGGCAGCTTCGACTACCGGGTCGGCCAGCGGCTGGATTTCGATGCCGAGAAGCGCCGGCTGGAATCGGCCAGCTACCGGCACGTGCCGCAGGTGCTGGATCCGGGCGACTTCGCTGTGCGCGGCGGCCTGCTGGACGTCTACCCGATGGGCGCCGACGCACCGCTGCGCATCGAGCTGCTGGACGACACCATCGATTCGATCCGCCACTTCGACCCGGAAAGCCAGCGCTCGCTGGACCGGACCGATGCCGTGCAGCTGCTGCCCGGCCGCGAAGTGCCGCTGGACGAACGCGCCGTCGAGCGCGCGATGACGCTGCTGCGCGACCGTTTCGACGTCGATACGCGCCGCAGCGCGCTGTACCAGGACCTGAAGTCCGGACTCGCACCGGCCGGCGTGGAGTACTACCTGCCGCTGTTCTTCGACCAGACGTCGACGCTGTTCGACTACCTGCAGCAGAACGCGCTGCCGCTGCTGACCGACGGCTTTGGCGAGGCAGCCGAAGCGTTCTGGGCACAGACGCGCAACCGCTACGAGCAGCGCCGCCACGACATCGAACGTCCGCTGCTGCCGCCGGACGAGCTGTACCTGTCGCCGGACGGTCTGCGCGAACAGCTCAACCAGCGGCCGCGTATCGAAGTCTGCGGTCCGCAACACAGCCGCCAGGCCGACGCCCTGCCGCTGGGCGACCAGCCCCTGCCACCGTTGCCCGTCGCGGCGAAGGACGCACCGGCAGGCGACGCGTTGAAATCGTTCCTGGGCCACTATCCCGGTCGCGTGCTGATCGCCGCCGATTCGCCCGGTCGTCGCGAGGCGCTGCTGGACGTGCTCCATGCGGCGGAACTGAAACCGGTGGTCGTCACCGACTTCAGCGCATTCCTCCCTTCTCCCGCCGGGAGAAGGTGGCGCGCAGCGCCGGATGAGAGTGCGGCGAAGACCTCGGCAGCCGAACCATCGCGCGCGTCCCGCACCCTCACCCCAACCCCTCTCCCGGAGGGAGAGGGGCTTCCACGCTTCGCCATCGCCGTCGCCCCGTTGGCCGACGGCTTCGCGCTGGACGACCCGCGCATCGCGGTACTGACCGAGCGCCAGCTGTTTCCCGAACGCGCCACGCAGGCGCACCGGCGCAAGCGCACCGGCCGCGAGCCGGAAGCGATCATCCGCGACCTCGGCGAACTGACCGAAGGCGCGCCCATCGTCCACGAGGACCACGGTGTCGGCCGCTACCGCGGCCTGATCGCGATGGACGTGGGCGGCATGCCCGGCGAGTTCCTCGAGATCGAGTATGCCAAGGGCGACCGCCTGTACGTGCCGGTCGCGCAGCTGCACCTGATCAGCCGTTACTCGGGCGCGTCGGTGGAAACCGCGCCGCTGCATTCGCTTGGCGGTGAAGCCTGGGCGAAGGCCAAGAAGAAAGCCGCCGAGAAAGTCCGCGACGTCGCCGCCGAACTGCTGGAAATCCAGGCGCGCCGGCAGGCCCGTGCCGGTCTCGCCCTCCACCTGGACCGCGCGATGTACGAACCGTTCGCGGCCGGCTTCCCGTTCGAGGAAACACCCGACCAGCACCATGCGATCGAGTCGGTGATCCGCGACCTGGCCAGCAGCCAGCCGATGGACCGCGTGGTCTGCGGCGATGTCGGCTTCGGCAAGACCGAAGTCGCGGTGCGCGCGGCCTTCGCCGCCGCCAGCGCCGGCAAGCAGGTCGCCGTGCTGGTGCCCACGACGCTGCTGGCCGAGCAGCACTACCGCAACTTCCGCGACCGCTTCGCCGACTGGCCGTTGCGGGTCGAAGTGCTGTCGCGCTTCAAAAGCGCCAAGGAGATCAAGGGCGAATTGGAGAAGCTGGCGGGAGGCACGCTGGACGTCATCGTCGGCACGCACCGCCTGTTGCAGCCTGACGTGAAGTTCAAGGACCTGGGCCTGGTGATCGTCGACGAGGAGCAGCGTTTCGGCGTGCGCCAGAAGGAAGCGCTGAAGGCGCTGCGCGCGAACGTGCACCTGCTGACGCTGACCGCCACGCCGATCCCGCGCACCCTCAACATGGCGATGGCCGGCCTGCGCGACCTGTCCATCATCGCCACGCCGCCGGCCAACCGCATGGCCGTGCAGACCTTCGTCACGCCGTGGGACGAAGCGCTGCTGAAGGAAGCGTTCCAGCGCGAACTGTCGCGCGGCGGCCAGGTGTACTTCCTGCACAACGACGTCGAGAGCATCGGCCGCATGCAGCGCGAGTTGCAGGAACTGGTGCCGGAAGCCCGCATCGGCGTGGCGCACGGGCAGATGCCCGAGCGCGAACTGGAACAGGTGATGCTGGATTTCCAGAAGCAGCGCTTCAACGTGCTGCTGTGCACGACGATCATCGAGTCCGGCATCGACATTCCGAACGCCAACACCATCATCATGAACCGCGCCGACAAGTTCGGCCTGGCGCAGCTGCACCAGCTGCGTGGCCGCGTCGGCCGTTCGCACCACCGCAGCTACGCGTACCTGGTGGTGCCGGACAAGCGCAGCATCACCGCCGACGCGCAGCGCCGACTGGAAGCGATCGCCTCGATGGACGAACTCGGCGCGGGCTTCACGCTCGCCACGCACGATCTCGAGATCCGCGGTGCCGGCGAACTGCTGGGCGAAGACCAGAGCGGGCAGATGGCCGAAGTCGGTTTCAGTCTGTACACCGAACTGCTGGAGCGTGCGGTGCGTTCGATCAAGGCCGGTCACCTGCCCGACGTCGACCTGGGCCAGGAGCGTCGTGGTGCCGAGGTCGAGTTGAACGTGCCGTCACTGATCCCCGACGACTACCTGCCCGACGTGCACACGCGCCTGACGCTGTACAAGCGCATCAGCAGCGCGCGCGACAAGGAGGAGCTGCGCGACCTGCAGGTGGAGATGATCGACCGCTTCGGCCTGCTGCCGGATCCGGCCAAGTACCTGTTCGCCACCGCGGAACTGAAGCTGGCGGCGAACGCATTGGGCATCCGCAAGCTGGAACTGGGCGAGCATGGTGGCCGCATCGTGTTCGAAGCCAAACCGAACATCGATTCGATGGCGGTCATCCAGCTGATCCAGAAGCAGCCGAAGCTCTACACCATGGACGGACCCGACAAGCTGCGCATCAAAGTGCCGCTGCCCGACGCGCCCGACCGCTTCAATGCGGCGAAAGCACTGCTGACCACGCTGGCGCCGGGCTGACGCCGCGCACCGGATCTTCTCCCCTCACCCACGGCACCTCATGTCCTTCGACCCAGCCCCGGACTTCAGCGACATCGCCTGCTCCATGGCGTCACTGGCGTTGGCCATGGAGATACGCGATGCGTACACCCGCGGCCATTGCGACCGCACCGGACGCATCGCGCGTGCGCTGGGGCAGTGCTTCGACCTGGACGCCGAGCAGCTGGAGCAGCTCGAACTGGCGGCGCACTTCCATGACGTCGGCAAGATCGGCGTGCCCGACCGGGTGCTGTTCCACACCGGCCCGGTGGCCGACGAGGACTGGCCCGCGATCCAGGCGCACAGCGAACTGGGCGAACGGATCTTCCTGGCCAGCGGGCACCGCTACGCCACCGAGGTCGCCACGCTGATACGCCACCACCACGAGGCCATCGACGGTAGCGGCTATCCCGACGGCCTGGCCGGTGCGGCGATCCCGTTGGGAGCGCGCATCCTGCGCGTGGCCGACAGCTACGATGCGATGACCACGCGCCGCCCCTATGCCGAAGGGCGCGCCCACGGCATGGCGATGCGCATCCTGCACGCGGAGCAGGAAGGCAAGATCGATGCGGACGTGTTCCGCGTGTTCGAACGGCTGATGGGCGACGCCGCCATGCGCGAAGCGTGAGCTACAGCTGCGATTCGATCGGCAACCAGCCGACCGCACGCGCCGTCCATCGCCGCCACACGCTGGCCTCGGGTTCGCGGTCCCAGACACGCGGCGGCTGCGCCGATGCGTCTTCCCAGCGCAACGCACCCGCCTGCAGCGTCACGCGATAACTCCTGTCGGGCGCAATCTTCGCTTCGTAGCTGCGCAGCAGCGCGGCGGCCGCGCCACGGTCACGGAACAACACGCCCATTTCGGTATTGAGGTTGACCGAACGCGGGTCGAGGTTGAACGAGCCGATGAACCCGCCGTCATCGTCCACCGCGAAGGCCTTGGTGTGCAGGCTGGCGCCGCTGGAGCCGAACAGGCTGCTCTCCTGCTTGCCATGCGGCATCAGCTCGAACAGGGTAACGCCGCCTTCCAGCAAGGGCGCGCGGTAAGGCGCATAGCCGCCATGCACGGCCATCACGTCGTTGGCCGCCAGCGAATTGGTCAGCACGCTGACATCGACGCCCTGCTTGCGCTTGCCGACCAGCCAGCGCGTGCCTTCGTCACCGGGCACGAAATAGGGCGAGACCACGCGCAGTTCGCGCTTCGCCTCGCCCATCGCCTTGCCCAGCCGATGGACCAGCCAGTCCGCCTGACCTTCGCCCTCGCCCTTGGCGGCCGGATCGGCGTACACGCCCACCTCGTCCAGCCAGTACAGCGCGTTGCCGCCGGCAAGCGCGCGGACGCCCGGCGAACTGCGCAAGCGCGCGACGTACCGCCCCGCCTGTGCGGAACGGTACCCGGCGTCGCCATGCTCGCGCAGGCGCTCGAGCGCGCCGTCCTCGGCCATGGTCAGCGCCGCCAACGGGATCACCGACGCGCTGTTCCAGAAGTCATCGAAGATGGCCGAGGTCTGTGCCACCGCCGGCCCCAGCAGCACGGCGTCGAGATCGAGGAAGTTGGTCTGCGCGGCGGCATCGAAGTACTCGTCGCCCACGTTGCGTCCGCCGACCACCGCCACGCGGCCATCGGCGATCCACGCCTTGTTGTGCATGCGGCGGTTCATCGCCATCGGCCGCAACAGCATCTCCGTGGCGCGGCCAAGCACGCCGGCGCGGCTGCGCGAGGGATTGAACAGGCGGACTTCGATGTTGGCGTGCGCATCCAGCGCCGCCAGGTGCGAATCCTTGCCGTGCGCCGTCATGTCGTCGAGCAGCAGGCGCACGCGCACGCCACGGTCGGCGGCGCGCAGCGCTTCATAGCTGAGCAGGTTGCCGGTGAAATCGTGGTTCCAGATGTAGTACTGCAGGTCCAGGCTACGGCCCGCGGCCCGCGCGGTGGCGGCGCGCACGGTGAAGGCATCCAGGTTGTCGGACAACAGCGCCATGCCGCTCTGCCGCGGATGCTCACGCAGCAACGGGGCGACGGCGCGGTCCAGCGCGGTGGCAGTGGGGGCCACCGGCAACGCGGATGACGCCGGTCCGCGTGCCCCCTCGGCGAAGCGTCCGTAGCTGTACAACGCCACGCCCGAACCCACCACCATCATCAGCACCACGATGCCCAACCGGCGCAGCCACTTGCGCATGGGGTCCCCTCTCCACGGATGAGGCCCTATCGTAGCGTCGGCGCCGTGAGGACGGCGCTTGCGCACGCGCGCGCTCCGCTGCACGCTCGATCTCTCGTCCCGCCGCCGTGACCGCCATGTCCCTGACGCCCCCGTCCCGTGCGATCGTCGTGCTGTTCGCATCGCTGGCCGCCGCCTGCAGCACGACCGCCCCGCGCGATGCCGACCCGGCACCGCTGACCTTCGTCGTGGTGCGCCACGCCGAGAAAGCGACCGACGATCCGGAGAACCCGAATCTCTCCGCCACCGGCAGGGCACGTGCCGAAGCCTTGGCCACGCGCCTTCGCGACGTGCCGCTCGTGGCCGCGTACGCCACCGAGTTCCGCCGCACGCAGCAGACCGCCGAGCCCAGCGCCGCAGCGCACCGTCTGCCGGTCGAGGCCTACTACACGCGCGGCCCGGCCAGCGAAGTCGCCGCGCAATGGCGACAGGCACACCGCCGTGGCACCGTGCTGGTCGTCGGCCACAGCAACACCGTGCCCGACCTGGTGGCGGCGCTGTGCCGGTGCGCGACCGCGCCGATGGACGACACCGAATACGATCGTTTCTCCATCGTCCGCATACGCGCCGACGGGAGCGCCACGCTGGACGTCCAGCGCTACGGCATGCCTCCGACACCTTGAGCACGATCCGCCCCCGAGGCAGCGGGCGTCACGCGCAACAATCCGTTTCCTATCCGTCGCCGGCATCGACGCTGCCCCATGCGATGCTTCGCCCATCCTCCGGAGGACCTGCCCATGACGACCATCATCACGCCCCGCGTGCACGACCTCGGCGGCGGTTTCAACGTGCGCCGTGCCGTTCCCAGTGTGCAGGCCCGCAGCGTGGGGCCGTTCGTGTTCGTCGACCACATGGGGCCGGCGCTGTTCGAACCGGGTCGCGGCATCGACGTCCGCCCGCATCCGCATATCGGCCTGGCCACCGTGACCTTCCTCTGGGCCGGCGCGATCCACCACAAGGACACGCTCGGCTCGGAGCAGATGATCGCGCCGGGCGACGTCAACTGGATGACCGCCGGCCGTGGCATCGCGCACTCCGAACGGACGCCCGGGGATGCCCGCGCGAGTGGGCACGCCGTGCACGGGATGCAGACGTGGGTGGCACTGCCGAAGTCCGCCGAGGAAGTCGCCCCCGAATTCCATCACCACACCGCGGCGACCTTGCCGCTGATCGAGCGCGCCGGTGCGCGCCTGCGCGTCATCGCCGGCCGTGCGTACGGCCACGAGTCGCCGGTGAAGGTGTTCAGCGGCACGTTCAACGTCGCGGTCGACCTGCAGCCGGATGCCGAGTTGGAGATCGACAACGGCCACGTCGAACGCGCGCTCTACGTGCTCGAAGGCGAGGCGCAGGTGGACGGTGCCGACATTCCGGAAAAGCACCTGGTGGTGTTCGACCGTGGCAGCCGGCCGGTACTGCGCGCCAGGACGCCGCTGAAGGGGCTGCTGATGGGGGGCGAACCCCTCGATGCGCCGCGCCACATGTGGTGGAACTTCGTCTCCAGTTCGAAGGAGCGCATCGAGCAGGCCAAGCAGGACTGGCTGGATGGCCGCTTCGGTCACGTGCCCGGCGAGACCGAATTCATCCCGCTGCCGGAGCGATAGCGCGCCGTTGGTCGGCGCCAAATGTGAGACGTCCTTCATTGGCGTTTGAATGCGCCTGGCGTAACGCAAAGCAAACACCTGCCTCGAAGGGCTTCCGCTATCGTGCGCCCACCGTCGCGTGACGGGGCGCACACAACGAGGGGAGCGGGCATGGGGAAGAAACTCGCAGCAGAGTTCCTGGGGACGTTCTGGCTGGTGCTGGGCGGCTGCGGCAGCGCACTCCTGGCGGCCAAGTTCGGCGGCGATGGCAATCCGTTGGGCATCGGCCTGCTGGGCGTGTCACTGGCCTTCGGCCTGACCGTGCTGACCGGCGCCTACGCGCTCGGCCACATCTCCGGTGGCCATTTCAACCCGGCGGTCAGCATCGGCCTGTGGGCCGGCGGACGATTCCCGGCGAAGGAACTGGTCCCCTACGTGGTGGCCCAGGTCATCGGCGGCCTCGCGGCCGGTTTCATCCTGTGGCAGATCGCCAGCGGCCAACCGGGCTTCGCGGTCGATCCCAATGCGGCAGGTGCGTTCGCCAGCAACGGCTACGGCGCGATGTCCCCCGGCGGTTACTCCGTCGCGGCGGCGTTCCTGACCGAAGTGGTGCTCACGGCGTTCTTCCTGATCGTCATCATGGGATCGACCCATGGCCGCGCACCGGCGGGCTTCGCACCGATCGCGATCGGCCTGGCGCTTACCCTGATCCACCTCATCAGCATTCCCGTCACCAACACCTCGGTGAACCCGGCGCGCTCCACCGCCGTGGCGATGTTCGCCGGCCCTGCGGCAGTCGGGCAGCTGTGGCTGTTCTGGTTGGCGCCGATCCTCGGCGGACTGATCGGCGGCATGCTCTACGGCTGGCTGGGCCGCGACCGCGACTGATCCACTCCGACCCATGCCCGGCAACGCCGGGCATGGGCGTGTCGGGGGCTGTGACTGGAGTCGCCGTTCGCATGCACGCCGCGTTGTTTTGCGGCGCAGCATGGGCTAAGGTCGGGTCGACTGTCGGGGGACGACGGCAGCCCACACCGGGGATGCAAGGGGATGTTGCGGGGGCCTGCGTGGCCCGACACGGTGCATGAATGACGTGGCACCGCCCATGCCCGGGCGTCCGATCCAGGGGACTACATGAAGACCGTGATTGCGATTGGCCTCAGCCTTCTCTCCGCCGCCGCGTCGGCGCAGACCGCGCCGCCGTGCCCGAGCCTGCCGGCCAGTGCCGGCCTGACGTGGGAACAGCGGGTCGACGCCACCTTCATCACCTGCAAGGCGCTCACCGCCGACGGCCGGCAAGTGCTCAACGTGATGCTGACCGCGCGTGATCCCAGGATCAGTCTGGAGCGACGCCTGCGCCAGGAGGAAAGCACCTTCTCCGGCGAGGAGATGTACTGGTACCGCCCCAACCTCGGCGGCCAGGAGACCTCGCCCGCGATGGCCTCGCGCCGCATCACCGTGGTCGAGTTCGACGATGACCGCTACGCGCAGGTGTGGATCAACGCCGCATCGCCGGAAGAACTGGGCTTGCTGATTTCAGTCGCGCAACAACTCGACGTCCGCACCACCAGCGCGCAGCTCTCCGCCGGCAACTGAGGTCGCGGCGGGATCACATCCCGCCGACCTGTTTCAGAACCGGCCTTCCTGGAAATCGACGAAGGCCTGCATCAGCTCCTGCCGCGTGTTCATCACGAACGGACCGTGCCGCATGACCGGCTCGCGCAGCGGACGTCCTGCCACCAGGATCAACCGCGCAGGCTGAGTGCCCGCGCGTACCTGCAGCGTGTCGCCACCGCCCAGCACCCCCATCTCGTGGGTATCCAGCGCGCGCGCTTCATCGCCCTCGCCCACCGTCACCGCACCCTCGAACACGTAGGCGAACGCATTGTGGCCAGCCGGCAGCGCGTAGTCCCACGCATGCCCCGGCTGCAATGCGATGTCGAGGTACAGCGGATCGGTCGCCGGCTGCGAGATGGGACCCTGCGTGTCGCCGACGGTGCCCGCGATGACCTTCACCTCGACGCCCTTGGCGGGCTTGGCCACCGGGATCTTCTCCGGCGCGAACTCCTGGTACTTCGGCGCGGTCATCTTGTCGCGCGACGGCAGGTTCACCCACAGCTGGAACCCGCGCATGCGGCCGGATTCCTGTTCGGGCATTTCCGAGTGCACCAGGCCGCGACCCGCGGTCATCCACTGCACCGCGCCCGGCGTCAGCAGGCCTTCGTTGCCATGGTTGTCGCGATGGCGCATGCGGCCGTCGAGCATGTAGGTGACGGTTTCGAAGCCGCGATGCGGATGCTCGGGGAAGCCGGCGAGATAGTCCTCGGCCTTGTCCGTGCCGAACTCGTCCAGCAGCAGGAATGGATCCAGGTCCGGCAGGTCGGGGCCACCGATGACGCGCGTCAGCTTGACGCCCGCGCCATCGGAAGTGGGTCGGCCGCGGATCGTGCGGATCACGCGGGCGGGCGTGGTATCGGTCGGGGTGCTCATGGTGCCTCCTGGTCAACTGCGGACAAGATGGCACCGCCACGGCAGGTTCGGAACGGCGACACCCGTAACCCTCCGTTCCATGGGTGAATCGCTGACACGCAGGCGACTGCTAGGCGATGTAGACCGACTTGATGTTCATGAACTCGTGGATGCCGTGCTCGGCCAGTTCACGGCCGAAGCCCGAGCGCTTGGTGCCACCGAACGGCAGGCGCACATCGCTGCGCACGATCGCGTTGACGAACGCGGCGCCCACCTGCAACTGGCGTGCGATGCGGTTGCCGCGCTCGACATCCTTCGTCCACACACTGCCTCCCAGGCCGAACGTGGTGTCGTTCGCCACGCGCACGGCCTCGGCATCGTCCTTCACCCGCAGGATGCTGGCGACCGGGCCGAACAACTCATCCTCGTAGGCCGGCATGCCCGGCACCACGGCATCGAGGATCGAGGCCGGGTAGCCCGCATGCGATGCATCAGGCGAACCGCCCAACAGCACCTGCGCGCCTTTCGCCACGCTGGCCTGCACCTGCTTGTGCAGTTCGTCTCGCAGGTCCTGGCGTGCCATCGGCGCCAGTGTGGTCGCATCGTCCTGTGGATCGCCGAGTTGCAGCTTCGCCGCCGCCTCGACGAACCGCTTCACGAACTCGTCCGCGATCCCGTCCTGCACGATGAAGCGCTTGGCCGCGATGCAGGTCTGCCCCGCATTGCCGAAGCGCGACGCCACGGCGCCTGCGACCGTCTTCTCCAGGTCGGCGTCATCCAGCACGATGAAGGCGTCGCTGCCACCCAGCTCCATCACGCTCTTCTTCAGCTGGCTGCCGGCGTTGGAGGCAACCGAACGCCCGGCACGCTCGCTGCCGGTCAGCGTCACCGCGGCCACGCGCGCATCACGGATCACCTCCGCCGCCTGGTCGTTGTCGATATGCAGGACGCCGAACACGCCCTGCGGCAAGCCGGCGGTCGCCAGCACCTCGGCAATGAGATCGGCGCAGCGCGGCACGTTGCTGGCGTGCTTGAGCACGGCGACGTTGCCCGCCATGAACGCCGGTGCGAGGAAGCGGAACACCTGCCAGATCGGAAAATTCCACGGCATCACCGCCAGCACGCAGCCGATCGGCTCGTAGCGCACGTAACTGCGCTGGCCGTCGGTGGCGACCGGCTGGTCCTGCAGGTAATCGGCGGCGTGGTCGGCGTAGTAGTCGCAGGCACCCGCGCACTTGTCGACTTCGGCCAGGGCTTCCTTGCGCAGCTTGCCCATCTCGGCGGTCATGATGCGCTGGATGTCATCGCGGCGGCGGCGCAGCTCGGCACCAACCGCGCGCATGAGCTTGCCGCGCTCGGCGAGCGACAGCGCGGACCACGCGGGGAACGCCTGCGACGACACGGCCAGCACGGCATCCACCTGTGCGGCGGTCATCAGTTCATGGCGGTACTCGACCTGTCCGGTCGCGGGATTGACGGTTTCGACGGTCATGGCTTCTTTTCTGTCGGGATGCGTCTTATCAGAAGACGGATTCTGGATGCGGCGACGTTATGCCGCCGTGGCGGGCGCGACGAGGCGACCGTGCAGGAGACGTCCCGTCATCCCAGCGAAAGCTGGGATCCATGTGGCTTTCGCGTGCGCCCCATGGCGCTAGAGGCAAGCAGGATGGATCCCAGCGTGCGCTGGGATGACGGCAGGAGCGTTGATGGCCCTGCCTGACGCATCCGACATCGCCATCACGCCTTACCCGTTCTCCTGCAGCGCCAGCTGCAGGTCGCGCTGGCGGCGCTTCTCCTCTCGGTACATGAACCACCAGCCGAGGAACGCCGCCACGCTCACGACCATGATCATCAGCGTCGCGAGGGCGTTGATCTTCGGGCTCAGGCCCATGCGCACGGACGAGAACACCTTCATCGGCAGCGTGGTGGAGTTGGGACCGGCGACGAAGCTGGCGATCACCACGTCGTCCAGCGACAGCGTGAACGCGAGCAGCCAGCCCGACACCAGCGCCGGCGCGATGATCGGCAGCGTGATCAGGAAGAACACCTTGATCCGGTTCGCCCCGAGGTCCATCGCCGCTTCTTCCAGCGACTTGTCGAGCTCCGACAACCGCGATGACACCACCACCGTCACGAACGCGAGGGTGAAGGTGACGTGCGCGATCCAGATCGACAGGATGCCGCGCGGCTGCAGGCCGACCACCTGGCCCAGCGACACGAACATCAGCAGGACCGACAGGCCGATGATCACCTCGGGCATCACCAGCGGCGCGGTGATCAAGGCGCCGAACAGCGTCTTGCCGGGGAACCGCCGCATGCGCGTCATCACCAGGGCGGCCATCGTGCCCAGTACCACCGCTGCCGATGCCGTCCAGAACGCGACCTTGATGCTGACCCACGCGGCCTGCAGCATCTGCTTGTCGCGGAACAGTTCGCCGTACCACTTGAACGAGAAGCCCGACCACACCGTGGCCAGGCGCGACTCGTTGAACGAGTACACCATCAGGATGAAGACCGGCACGTACAGGAAGGCGAAGCCAAGCCCCAGCACCGTCCAGTTGACGGCCCGTTGTCCGACGCGGCTCATGTCAGCCTCCCTTCCATCTCGCGCTGTTGCACCCGGTTGAAGATGAGGATCGGGATCAACAGCAGGATCAGCATGACGATCGCCACGGCCGAGGCCGCCGGCCAGTCGCGGTTGTTGAAGAACTCGCCCCACAGCACGCGTCCGATCATCAGCGTGTCCGGGCCGCCGAGCAGTTCGGGAATGACGAACTCGCCCACCGCCGGAATCATCACCAGCATGCAGCCGGCGATGATGCCGGCCTTGGACAGCGGCAGCGTGATGGCGAAGAACGCCTTCCACGGCTTCGCGCCCAGGTCGTAGGCGGCTTCCAGCAACCGCTGGTCGTGCTTCACCAGGTTGGTATACAGCGGCAGCACCATGAACGGCAGGTAGCAGTAGACGATGCCGATGTAGGCGGCCAGCGGCGTGTACAGGATCTGCAGCGGCTCGTCGATGAGGCCGATCTTCATCAGGAAATTGTTGAGCAGGCCGTTGTTCTTGAGGATGCCGATCCACGCATAGACGCGGATCAGGAACGATGTCCATGACGGCAGCACCACCAGCATCATCGCGATGTTGCGCGTCGAAGGCGGCAGCCGCGCGATGACGTAGGCGATCGGGTAGGCGATCAGCAACGCGAGGAAGGTCGAGATCGCCGCGATCTTGATGGAACTGAGATAGGCCTGGACGTATTGCGAATCGGTGAGCAACGCCGCGTAGTTGCCCAGGTTGAGCTTCAGCGTCAGCGCCTCGTCGATGTACTCGAGGATGGGCGTGTACGGCGGCATCGCGATCGCCAGCTTGGCGAACGAGATCTTCAGCACGATCAGGAACGGGATGGCGAAGAACAGCAGCAGCCACACGTAGGGCACCGAGATCACGCCCCAGCGTGGCCCCGGCAGGCGCTTGCCCAGGGAACGGAGGATGTTCATGAGGTCAGCACCACGCCGTCGTTGTCGCCCCACCACACCCAGACCTCGTCGTTCCAGGTGAGCCCTTCGCTGGCCCAGCGTTGCACGTTGGCGAAGTTGGCCATGAACTTGTAACCGCTCGGCAGGCGCACGTGGTAGACCGAATGGCTGCCGAAGTAGGCGATATCCTCGATCACGCCCTTCGCCTTGTTGTACGGCTGCGCGGGCTCAGTCTTGCCGATGCCCAGCTTCTCCGGCCGCACGGCGAACCCGACCTCCTGTCCTTCGAACCCCGAGATGCCGTGGCCGATGTAGATCGGATCCGGCAGCTGCGGCGAACGGATGGTGACGTAGTTGGCTTCGTCTTCCTCCACCGCGCCTTCGATGAGGTTGACCGAGCCGATGAACCCGGCGGCGAAGCGGCTGGTCGGTTGTTCGTAGATCTCGTCGGGCGTACCGACCTGGCGGATCCAGCCCTGGTCCATCAGCGCGATGCGGGTGGCCATGGTCATGGCCTCTTCCTGGTCGTGGGTGACCATCACGCAGGTCACGCCGGACTTCTCGATGATGCCCACCAGTTCCAGTTGCATCTGCGAGCGCAGCTTCTTGTCGAGGGCGCCCATCGGCTCGTCGAGCAGCAGCAACTTCGGGCCCTTGGCCAGCGATCGCGCCAGCGCCACGCGCTGCTGCTGGCCACCGGACAGCTGGTGAGGCTTGCGCTTGGCCAGCTTGCCGAGTTGCACGAGCGCGAGCATCTCCTCGACGCGCTTCCTGATCGCATCCTTGGACAGGCCATCCTGCTTCAGGCCGAAGGCGATGTTCTGTTCCACCGTCATGTGCGGGAACAACGCATAAGACTGGAACATCATGTTCAGCGGCCGCTCGTACGGCGGCAGGTCGTTGAGCAGTTGTCCATCCAGGTAAATCTTGCCGGACGAGGGTTTCTCGAACCCGGCCAGGCAGCGCAGCAGGGTGGACTTGCCGCTGCCCGACCCGCCGAGCAGCGCGAAGATCTCGCCCTTGCGGATGGTCAGGTTGGTGTCGTCCACCGCCACGAACCCGTCGAACTCCTTGCGCACGTCGACGATGCGCAGGTACTCCTGCGCATTCGCCTTGCCGTTCTGTCCCGCGCCGTTGCCCTGTTCTGCCGCCATGGAGTTCCCCTGGTCGCCGGGCTGCGTGGGCGCCGGCCTGGATGTGTGGGTGTGGTTATCGGCCACCGGGACGGACCTCGTCCGTCCCGGTCGCGGCGCTTACTTGCCGGTCTTCAGTTCCGTCCAGATGCGCGTGTACTGGCGGTCGACCTCGGGCGTGATGATCGCGAAGGTGAACAGCTTCGCCTCCACGTCCGGCGTCGGGTAGATCGTCGTGTCGCCGGTGATCGCCTTGTCCATCAGCGCCTTGGCCTTGGGAATGGCGTTCGGGTAGCTGATGAAGTTGGAGTTGTTGGCCATCACCTGCGGGTCCAGCAGGTAGTTGATGAAGGCATAGGCCTCATCCACGTGCTTGGCGTCCTTCGGGATGGCCAGCATGTCGAACCACTGCGGCGCGCCTTCCTTCGGGATGGCATACGCGATGGTGACGCCATTGTTGGCTTCCACCGCGCGGTCGCGCGCCTGGATGACGTCACCGGACCAGCCGAGCACCAGGCAGGTGTCGCCATTGGCCATCGCGTCGATGTATTGCGAGGAATGGAAGTTGGTGATGTACGGGCGGATCGTCTTGAGCAGCGCCGCGCCCCTGTCGATGACGGCCGGATCCTGGCTGTTCGGGTCTTCGCCCAGGTAGTTCAACGCGATCGGAATGATTTCCGAAGGCGTGTCGAGGAAGGTCACGCCGCAGTCCTTCAGCTTGCTGATGTTTTCCGGCTTGAACACCAGGTCCAGGCTGTTGGCGACGTCGGTGGTGCCAAACGCGGCCTTGACCTTGTCGACGTTGTAGCCGATGCCGGTGGTGCCCCACATGTAGGGGATCGCGTGCTGGTTGCCCGGGTCCTGGTTCTCCAGCCGCTTCATGATGGCCGGGTCGAGGTTGGCGTAGTTGGGGATCTTGCTCTTGTCCAGCGGCAGGAACACGCCGGCCTGGATCTGCCGGCCGAGGAAATTCATCGTCGGCACGACCACGTCGTAGCCGCTGCTGCCCGCCAGCAACTTCGTCTCCAGCACTTCGTTGCTGTCGAACACGTCGTACGTGACCTTGATGCCCGACTGCTTCTCGAAGTTCAGGATCGTGTCCTCGGCGATATAGTCGGACCAGTTGTAGACGTTGACCTGCTTCGCGCCGCCGCCGGCGTCGGCGCCGCCTTCACCGGCGGATTTGCCGCCACACGCGGCGAGGGTGGTACACAGGGCCAGGGCGGTTGCCAGTACGCGCAGTTTCATCAATCTCTCTCCGTTCGGCCCCCAAGGGCGGCGTGATGTGGTCCCGGACCGGCCAGGGGCCGCCGCGGGCGTGCTGTCATTGCTGTGGCGGGTTCCGTGCCGTGCTGCTCCCCTTCTCCCCTCCCCCTGTGCCGCCCCCCGCGATGCGCCGGGGAACGTCACGATGACGAAGGGCGCGTCCGTCATGGCCCGCGCCCTTGGTATTTCAGCGTCCGGTCTTCAGTTCCGTCCAGATGCGCGTGTACTGGCGATCCACTTCCGGCGGCAGCACCGCGAAGGTGAACAGCTTCGCGTCCACGTCCGCCGGCGGATAGATCGTTGGATCCTCCGAGATGCTCTTGTCGACGAGCGGCTTCGATGCCGGCACCGGGTTCGGATAGGTCACGTAGTTGGTGTTCGCGGCCGCCACCTTCGGGTCCAGCAGGTAGTTGATGAAGGCGTACGCGCTGTCGATGTTCTTGGCATCCTTCGGGATGGCCAGCATGTCGAACCACTGCGGCGCGCCTTCCTTCGGAATGGAATACGCCACGTTGACGCCATTGCCCGACTCGGCCGCGCGATCGCGTGCCTGGATGATGTCGCCCGACCAGCCCACCACCAGGCAGACGTCGCCGTTGGCGAGGTCGTTGATGTACGAGGACGAGTGGAAGTTGCGGATGTAGGGTCGGATCGACTTCAGCAGCGCGGCGGCCTTGTCGATCACCGCCGGATCGAAGCTGTGCGGGTCTTCGCCCAGGTAGTTCAACGCGATCGGGATCAGCTCCGACGGGGTGTCCAGCACGGTGATGCCGCAGTCCTTCAACTTGGCGGCATTCTCCGGCTTGAACACCACGTCCCAGCTGCCGGTCGCGGCGGTGTCGCCGAAGATGGCCTTGACCTTGTCGACGTTGTAACCGATGCCGCTGGTGCCCCACAGGTACGGCACGGCGAACTGGTTGCCCGGGTCCTGCAGCGCGATGCGCTCAAGCATCTTCGGGTCGACGTTCTTCAGGTTGGGGATCTTGCTCTTGTCCAGCGGCATGAACACGCCCGCCTGGATCTGCCGGCCCAGGAAGCTCAACGAGGGCACCACCACGTCGTAGCCGCTGCTGCCGGCGAGCAGCTTGGTCTCGACCATCTCGTCGCTGTCGAACACGTCGTAGGTGACCTTGACGCCCGACTGCTGCTCGAAGTTCGGGATGGTGTCTTCAGCGATGTAGTCGGACCAGTTGTAGACGTTCAGCGCCTTGGAGGGCGTGCCATCGGCGGCCGCTCCGTCCTTGCCGCCACAGGCCGCCAACAGGGTGGCGGCCAGCATGACGGTGAGGGTCTTGAGCTTCATCAGGGTCTCCATGCAACAGGATCGGGGGATGGAACCATCATACGCCCGGGCCGCGACGCTGTGACGCAGCGCACGGTCGGTTCGATCACGTTACATCCCGAGGTCCGTCGCGGTGTCGTTGAGCGCCTTCCACGTCTTCTCGAACAGTTCGTCGACCTGCGCGCGCGTGATGACCAACGGCGGCGACAGCAGCATCGCGTCCCAGGTCGCGCGCAGGATCAGCCCGTGCTTCAGCGCGTGGTCGCGACAGCGCGGACCGACCGTGCCGCGCTCGGGGAAGAACGCGCGCTTGCCCTTGTCCGGCACCAGTTCCAGTGCGCCGACCATACCGGCGATGCGCGCCTGCCCGACCAGGCGATGCTCGCCCAGCTCCGCCCAACGCTGCGCCAGGTAGGGCGCGATCTCGTTCTTCGCCGTCTCGACGATCTTCTCGTCCTGCAGGATGCGGATGTTTTCCAGTGCCACCGCCGCGCAGACGGGATGGCCGGAGTACGTGGCGCCATGCGCCAGTTCGCCGCCCTGCTCCTTCAGTACCTTCGCCACGCGGTCGTTGAACATCGCCGCGCCCAGCGGGATGTAACCGGAGGTGATGCCCTTGGCCACCGGCATGATGTCCGGCTGGAAGCCGAAGTACTGCGAGCCGAACCACTCGCCGGTGCGACCGAAGCCGCAGATGACTTCGTCGGCCACCAGCAGCACGTCGTACTGCCGGCAGATGCGTTCGATCTCGGGCCAGTAGGTGCTCGGCGGGATGTAGACGCCGATGGCGCCCATGATCGGCTCGCCGATGAAGGCGGCCACGCGGTCCGGACCAAGTTCGAGGATCTTCTGTTCCAGCCGGCGCGCCGCGACCAGGCCGTACTCGTCTTCGGACAGGTCGCCGCCATCGGAAAACCAGAACGGCGGATCGATGTGGTGGATGTCCGGGATCGGCAGACCGCCCTGCTTGTGCATGCCCTTCATGCCACCGAGGCTGGCGCCGGCCATCGTGGTGCCGTGGTAGCCGTCGTGGCGGCCGATGAAGATGTTCTTCTGCGGCTGGTCCTGCACCGCCCAGAAGTGGCGGACCATGCGCAGGATGGTGTCGTTGGCTTCCGAACCGGAATTGACGAAGAAGGAGTGGTTGAGGTCGCCCGGTGCCAGTTCGGCCAGCTTGGCGGCCAGTGCGATGGTCGGCTCGGTCGTGCACTGGAAGAAGCTGTTGTAGTAGGCCAGCTGCGTCATCTGCTTCGACGCCACCTCGCCCAGTTCCTTGCGCCCATAGCCGACGTTGACGCACCACAAACCGGCGAACGCATCGAGCAGCTGGTTGCCGTCGGCGTCCCAGACGTAGCAGCCTTCGCCCTTGGTCAGGATGCGCGTGCCCTTCTTGGCCAGCGCGGCGTTGTCGTTGAACGGATGCAGGTGGTGCTCGGCGTCGAGCTTCTGCAGGGTGCGGGTGTCGAGTTGGGTCATGTGAAGCTCCAAAATTGAGCCCCTCTCCCACCGGGAGAGGGGTTGGGGTGAGGGGCGATGGAGTCCAGACCATTTAAGCGTCATGACTCCGTTCACCCCTCATCCGGCGCTGCGCGCCACCTTCTCCCGAAGGGAGAAGTGCACAGCATTCAGACGTTCAACAACAGGAATTCCCGCTCCCACGAACTGATCACGCGGAAGAAGGTCTCGTATTCCTTGCGCTTGACCGAGACATAGGCGCGCACGAAGCGTGCGCCCATCAGCTCCTGCAGCGGCTTGCTGCCTTCCAGTTCGTCCAGCGCCTCGCCCAGCGAGCGCGGCAGCTCGAAGCCGATGTCCTGCGCGCTGCTGGCCAGCGGCTCGGTCGGCTTCAGCTGCTCGCGGATGCCCAGCAGGCCGCAGGCCAGCGTGGCGGCCATGGCGAGGTAGGGATTGGCGTCGGACCCGGCGAAGCGGCTTTCCACGCGCATGTTCTCCGGCGTGTCCATCGGCACGCGCAGGCCGCAGGTGCGGTTGTCGTAGCCCCACTGCACGTTGATCGGCGCGACCTGGCCCAGCGCCAGCCGGCGGTAGGAATTGACGTTGGGGCCGAAGAACGCCATCGCCATCGGCACGTACTTCTGCAGGCCGGCCAGGTAATGCCCGAACAGCTTGCTGCCCTTGCCTTCGCTCTTGCCGGTGAACACGTTGCGACCGGTCTTGATGTCCAGCAGGCTCTGGTGGATGTGCATGGCGCTGCCGGGCTCGTTCTCCATCGGCTTGGCCAGGAAGGTCGCGTACACGCCATGGCGCATCGCCGCTTCGCGCATCGTGCGCTTGAACAGGAACACCTGGTCGGCGCGCGACAGCGCATCATCATGGGTGAAATTGACTTCCAGCTGCGCGGCGCCGGATTCGTGGATCAAGGTATCCACGTCCAGCTCCATGGCATCGCAGTAGTCGTACATCAGGTCAAGGATGGGATCGAACTCGTTGACCGCATCGATGGAGTACGACTGCCGTGCCGTCTCCGGGCGACCCGAACGTCCGGCGGGCGGCAGCAGCGGGAAGTCGGGATCGGTGTTCTTCTGCACCAGGAAGAATTCCAGTTCCGGCGCGACGACCGGTCGCAAGCCTTCCTTTTCGTACGCTGCCAGCACCCGACGCAGCACGTTGCGCGGTGCCAGGTCATGCGGCTTGCCATCCTTGGTATGGCAGTCGTGGATCACCTGCGCGGTGGGATCGGTCGCCCACGGCACCATGCGCACCGTGTCGGGATCGGGCCGCAGGAACATGTCCGAGTCCGACGGCGAGGTCAGGTCGTAGTAATCGTCCGGGTAATCGCCGGTGACGGTGGTGGCGAAGATGCCTTCCGGCAGGCGCGTACCGTAGTCGTGGCTGAACTTGTCGGCGGGGATGATCTTGCCGCGCGCGATGCCGGTGATGTCGGGCACCAGGCATTCCACCTCGGTGATGCTGCGCTCCCTCAACCAGCGGCGCAGGGAGCTGTCGGCCGGTTCGGCATCGGCGGTTTTCTTTTTTCGTTGCGTCTGTTTCTGACTCATGGGAAGGACGGTCCTGGGAGGGAAAAGGCCGGCAAGGCTGCCGGTCGCCTGCAGAACGGGCGCGTCAGCGCCCGCCCTCCCATGGCGGAGGATGCCGCCGCTTCATGCCGCCACGCTCCGTCGCGCCGCACGGACGCGGCAGGCATCGCCGAAGGCGCGGAAGATGGACAGGTAGAAGGGGTTCTCCGCCACCTTCCATTCCGGGTGCCATTGCACCGCGAGCATGAAGACCGGCCCATCGCGGCGGAACGCTTCGATCAGGCCATCCGGCGCCTGCGCTTCGACGACCAGGCCCTCGCCCAGCCGGCGCACGCCCTGGCCATGCAGCGAATTGACCGTGGCCCGCGTATCGCCGACCAGCGTGGCGAGCAGGCCGCCCGGCACCAGCGCGACCTCGTGCGCCGGTCCGTACTGCACGTCGAGCGGATCGTCCTTGTTCTCGCGGTGGTCCATGAAACCGGGCTGCTCGTGCACCTTCTGGTACAGGCTGCCGCCGAAGGCGACGTTGACCTCCTGGAAGCCACGGCAGATCGCCAGCACCGGCACGCCCAGCTCGATCGCGAGCGGAATCAGCGGCAGGTTGGTGGCATCGCGACGCGGGTCCAGCAGGTTCCCCTCGTAGCTGGATTCGTCGCTGTAGTGATGCGGTTCGATGTTGCTCACCGCGCCGGTCAGCAGCAGGCCGTCGAGGCCGTCGAGCACCTGACGCAGCGGCAGGACGGGATCCAGCGTGGGCACCAGCAACGGCAGGCAACCCGCCCCGTCCACCACGGCGCGGACGTACTTCTCGCCGACGGCAAGGAAGGGATGCGCACCGATTTGCTTGTGGTCGGTCGGCAGACCGACCCGCGGCAGCGGGGTCATGCAGGAAGCCCGAAGTGGCTTGCCGGCACGTTAACCCGGCCGTTTTATTTTTACAACACGAACGCCTCGCACGAGGTTTATGGCGCTGATATGGTGCGTTGCGGCACCAATTTCGGGCATTTAAGGCGATTACGGAAAGATGTGCGTTGAGTATTCTTGACGCACCGGTGGCTCTGCTAAGCTCCGCCGCAGTCTCCTGGATGACCCTCATGCGCCCCGATTCCGCTGCGCCTTCCCTGCCCGATGACGACGCCGCCACGCTGGCCGCGCTCCCCGACTGCGAGCAGGTCGACCTGCTGCTGCCGGACATGAATGGCCTGCTGCGCGGCAAACGGATTACCCGTGATGCGCTGGAGAAGGTCTACCGCGATGGCGTCTGCCTGCCGATGTCGCTGATCGCCACCGACATCACCGGCAACACGGTGGAGGAAACCGGGCTGGGCTACGACATCGGCGACGAGGACCGCATCTGCCGGCCGGTGCCGGGTTCGCTGCGCCCGGTGCCGTGGTCGCCGCGCCCGGCAGCGCAGTTGCTGCTGAGCATGGAAGACGCGCAGGGCGGCATGTTCGACGCCAACCCGCGCGAAGTGCTCAAGCGCGTGCTCGCGCGGTACGCCGCACGCGGCCTGAAGCCGGTGGTCGCGGTGGAACTGGAGTTCTACCTGTTCGACCAGCGCCTGGACGACGCGGGCCGGCCGCGCACCTCGCTCAATCCGGTGACGGGCGTGCGAAACACCAGCACGCAGGTCTACTACATGGAAGACCTCAACGATTACCGCGGCTTCACCGACGGCGTGGCCGCCGCCTGCCGCGCGCAACGCATTCCGGCCGACACCGCCGTGGCGGAGTACGCACCGGGCCAGTTCGAGATCAACCTCAAGCACCGCGACGACGCCCTGCTCGCCTGCGACGACGCCATCTACCTGAAGCGCGCGATCAAGGCGGTGGCGCAGCAGCAAGGACTGATGGCCAGCTTCATGGCCAAGCCCTTCGCCGAACAGGCGGGCAGCGGCATGCATATCCACGCCAGCGTGCTGGATGCGGACGGCCGCAACATCTTCGCCTCGCCGCAGACGGCGCCGGCCGCCGCGCTGAAGCATGCCATCGGTGGCCTGCAACGCAGTGACCAGGATGCCCTGCTGCTGTTCGCCCCGCACGCCAACAGCTACCGGCGCTTCGTGCTGAATGCGTTCGTGCCGCTCAACGATGTGTGGGGCTACAACAACCGCACCGTCGCCATGCGCATCCCGCACAGCGACGAGGCCAACACGCGCATCGAACACCGCATCGCCGGCGCCGACGCCAACATCTACCTGGTCACCGCCGCCGTGCTGGCCGGCATGCTGCACGGCATGGAACAGGGCTTCGATCCCGGCCCGCCGATCACCGGCAACGCCTACGACCAGACCGAGATCCGCACGCCGTTCTGGCGCGAGGCGATCGGGTCGTTCATGGGCAGCGAGTTCATCCGCGAGCAGTTCGGCACGTCGTTCCAGCACATCTACGGCCAGCAGAAGCTCAAGGAGATGCACAGCTTCTACACCGAGGTGACCGACCTGGAATACGCGTGGTATCTGCGGTCGGTGTGATGGGGTCGACCGCCAGCACACCCTCCGTCCCGCAGAGGCGGTTCGGGCATGTTTCGAAGTTCATGCAGGCATCCATACTCCTTGCGAGCTTGGCTCCGTTGACCGCGCTTGCCTGCAGTTGCGCCATCGGGCTCGAGCCGAGAACCGCCTACAGCGCCTCCGAGAACGTCGCCGTCGTCCGCGTCATGTCGAGCCGTCTCGTCTCGGAAGCAGTGGAGGGTGAAAGCTTCGATGCGGCATCCGACGACGAGTCCCCGGCACGTTCGATCACGACGCGGGAACATGTCGCCGCGACGGGGCGCGTCGTCAAGCAATTGAAAGGGCGACCACGGACCAACCTGCTTATCGAGACGAGCAGCTTTGGCGGCACGTGCTCCTTGTCGCCACATGTCGGGTACACCTATGTCGTCTTCTGGGATGGCGCGTCCGCCAGCCATAGCAACTGCTGGCAACAGCCGTTGCTGCACGAAGTCCCGGACGACCTGATGCGGCAGTGGGACAGGTCTGCTCCCCCGCCCTCGAGCTCACGATGACACCCACCGCCGACAAGCATCGCTATCCCGACAGCTGGTACGCCGCCAGCGCCACCCCGCTGCCAGCTCAACCAGCGTTGCAGGGCCGCATCGACGCCGATGTCTGCATCCTCGGCGCCGGCTACACCGGCCTGTCGGCGGCACTGGAGCTTGCCGAAGCCGGTTACAGGGTCGTCGTGCTGGAAGCCGAGCGCATCAGCTGGGGCGCGTCGGGACGCAACGGCGGCCAGGCGATCGCCGGCTTCGGCTGCGGCGAGGCCAAGCTGGAAGCGCTGGTCGGCTTCGACGACGCGAAGAAGATGTTCGACCTGTCCGTGGACGGCCTGCGCTGGCTGCGCGGCCGCATCGACCGCCACGACATCGACTGCGACTGGCGCGACGGCCATGCCACCGTGCCGATCAAGCCGCGCCAGCAGCGCGACGTGGAAGAGGCCGTCGAGGACTTCAACACCCGCTACCACCACCCCGTGCAATGGTGGGACCGCGAGCGCCTGCGCAGCGAACTCGCCAGCGACCGTTACCTGGGCGCGATGTACGACCCCGTCAGCGGCCACCTGCACCCGCTGGCCTATGCGCTGGGGCTCGGACGCGCCGCGCTGGACGCCGGTGTCCGCATCTTCGAAGGTTCCCGCGTGACGGAGCTCGTGCGGGGCGCGCGGCCGGTACTGAAGACCGCACAGGGCGAGGTCGTCTGCGACACCGCGATCCTGGCCGGCAATGCCTTGCTGCGCGGCATCGCGCCGGAACTGGAGGCGCGGATGATGCCGGTGGGCACCTACATCGCCGCCACCCCGCCACTCGGCGAAGCCCGTGCACGCGACCTGATCCGCAACGACATGGCGGTGGCCGACACCAACTGGGCGCTGGACTACTTCCGCCTCGGCCGCGACCACCGCCTGCTGTTCGGCGGCCGCGCCAGCTATTCGACGATGACCCCGCCCAACCTGCGCGGCGTGATGACGCGGCGCATGCACCGCGTCTTCCCGCAGCTGCGCGATGTCGGCATCGAATACCTCTGGGGCGGGATGATCGACATCTCGCTCAACCGGGCGCCGCACTGGGGACGGCTGTCGCCGAACCTGTACTTCGCCCAGGGCTTTTCGGGCCACGGCCTGATCGCGTCGGGACTGGCCGGCACCCTGATCGCCGAGGCGATCCGCGGCCAATCCGAGCGGCTGGACCTGTTCGCGAAAATCGATCACTACCCGTTCCCCGGCGGGCGCGCGCTGCGCACGCCGATGCTGGTGGCCGCCATGGCCTGGTTCAAGCTGCGCGACGCACTGTGGTAAGGCCGGACGCGGACATGGCAGTTTCGTGACGGCGCTCTCAAGTCCTGCCGATTCACGCCGATACAGGTGACAGGAACCTTCCTGCGGCGTTCGAGAGCATGTCCCAACCGCAACGCGTCACGTCCACTGCCCCCGGCCAACACGCCCTGCCCCAGCGCATCCTGGTGGTGGAGAACTCGCGTACGCACGCGCGACTGATCGGCGAGGCCATCGAGCAGAAGTTGAGCCTGCCGGTGGTCTACGCGTCCACGCTGGCGGAAGCGCGCGCGACCCTGGAAAAGCACCCCGACTGGTTCATGGTGGTCACCAGCCTGGTGCTGGCCGACGGCAGCCACGACGACGTGGTCGAGTTCTTCCTGTCGCGGCAGTTGCCGACGGTGGTGGTCAGCGGCGTCTACGACGACACCCTGCGCGAGCAGGTGCTGCGCCGGCAGGTCGTCGACTACGTGCTCAAGAACACCCCCGGCAGCATCGACTACCTGGTCTGGCTGGTGCAGCGACTGGAGCGCAACCGGCGCATCGCCGCGCTGATCGTCGACGACTCCCGTTCCGCCCGCCAGCATGCGGCGGCGCTGCTGTCGATGTACGGCTTCCGCGTGGTGGAAGCGGCCGACGGCGAAGCCGGCCTGGCGATGCTGGACGCCAATCCCGACATCCGCCTGGCCATCGTCGACCAGGAAATGCCCGGGATGAAGGGGCACGAATTCACCCGCCGCCTGCGTGCCCGCCATGCGCGCGACCATCTGGCGATCATCGGCATTTCCGGCACCAGCGACGGCAGCCTGGTGCCGCGCTTCCTGAAGAGCGGCGCCAACGATTTCCTGCACAAGCCGTTCTCGCGCGAAGAGTTCTTCTGCCGCGTCTCGCAGAACATCGACCAGTTGGAACTGATCGGCACGCTGCAGGATCTCGCTACGCGCGACTTCCTCACCGGCCTGCCGAACCGCCGTCATTTTCTAGCCGAGTGCCACGCCCTGCTACCGAACACGCTGGGCCGGCAGCAGGCGGTCACCGCGGCCATCATCGACATCGACCACTTCAAGCACATCAACGACACCTATGGCCACGAAGCCGGCGACGTCGCGCTGAAGGCCGTCGCGCAGGCCATCGCACGCCATGCCGGCTCGCAGGACCTGGTCGCCCGCTTCGGCGGCGAGGAGTTCTGCGCGCTGGTGCCGTACCTGGGCGAGAGCGAGTCGGTCGACTACTTCGAATCGCTGCGCGCCACGATCGAGGCGCTGGAAGTCGATGTCGGCAGCCACAAGCTGCGCATGACGGTCAGCATCGGCGTGTTCCGTACCCGCTTCCCTGGCCAGACCCTCAACCACCTGATCAGCGAAGCCGACCGCCGCCTCTACCTGGCCAAGGCCGGCGGCCGCAACCGGGTGATCTCCAGCGGCTGATCCGCCTGCGACCACCGGACGCAGCATTGATCCCGATCAATGCCGCGACGCGGGCGCACACCTAGATTTCCCCTGCATTCCGGCATCCGCCGGCAGGGGACACACACATGACACTGCTGATCTGGCAGGACGACATGGACACGGGCATCGACATCATCGATGGCCAGCACCGCCGCATCGTGGAGATGATCAACCACCTCCACGTGACCCAGAAATCGATGGAACGCTTCGCCGTCGGCGAGGTGATCGACGAGCTGGTCGACTACACGTTGTCGCACTTCGCCTTCGAGGAAGAGCTGATGGAAGAGGCCGGCTACCCGTTCAGTGCCGCGCACCGGCGCGTGCATGAGGTGTTCACCAAACGTGTGTCCGAGTACCGCCTGCGCTTCGAGGCCGGCGAGGACATTGTGGACGAACTGCGCAGCATGCTGTCGCGCTGGCTGTTCAACCATATCCGCAACGACGACAAGGCCTATGCGGACTCGGTGAAGCGGCACCTCAACCAGTTCGTGCGCGACCACCAGCAAGGCGGTTGGCTGAGCCGCACCGTCAGGCGATTGTTCGGTTAACGGGACGTCCCGCGTCGCGGCATGACCAGCAACGCCAGCAACGTCATCGCGGCCATCGCCGCCAGATACCAGCCGACCGACGCCAGCCCGTAGCGCTCGCCCAACCGCGTCGCGATGTACGGTGCAGGCGACGCACCGAGGATGCCGGCCAGGTTGAACGCCAGCGACGCGCCGGTGTAGCGGACGGCCGTCGGGAACATCTCCGCGAGGATCGTGCCGCAGGGGCCGTAGGTCAGGCCCATCGCGCCCAGTCCCAATGCCAGGAACGCCAGCACGCCCAGGTCGCTGCCCGATTCCAGTAGCGGCGCGAACAGGAAGCCGAAGCCGATGATCAGCACCGTGGCGACGATCATCGCGTTGCGCCGGCCGAACCGGTCCGCGTACAGCGCCGATACCGGGATGGTCAGCGCGAAGAACAGCACGCCGACCATCTGCAGCATCAGGAAATGCTCGCGCGTGTAGCCCAGCTTGGACGTACCCCAGCTCAGCGCGAACACCGTCATCAGGTAGAACAGTACGAACGTGGCGACCAGCGCGAAGGTGCCGGTCACCAGCGCGAACGGATGCTCGCGGATGGTGGTCAGCATCGGCACCTTGACGCGCTCGCCCTGGTCCAGCGTCTTCTGGAAATCCGGCGTCTCGGCGATGCTCAGCCGTACCCACAGGCCGACGAACACCAGCACTGCGCTGGCGACGAACGGGATGCGCCAGCCCCAGGCGAGGAACTGCGCATCGCTCATCACCTCGGTCAGCAGCAGGAAGATGCCGGTCGAACACAGGAAGCCCAGCGGTGCACCGAGCTGTGGAAACATGCCGTACCACGCCCGCTTGCCGGGCGGCGCATTCTCGGTCGCCAGCAGCACGGCCCCACCCCATTCGCCGCCCAGGCCGATGCCCTGCCCGAAGCGGCACAGCGCGAGCAGTGCCGGCGCCAGGATGCCGACCTGCGCATAGGTCGGCAGCAGGCCGATCAGCACGGTGGAAATGCCCATCGTCAGCAACGCCGCCACCAGGGTCGCCTTGCGGCCGATGCGGTCACCGAAGTGGCCGAACAACGCCGAACCCACCGGGCGTGCGATGAAGGCCAGCGCGAAGGTGGCGAAGGACTGCAGCGTCGCGGTGGTCGGATCGCTCTGCGGGAAGAACAGGTGCGGGAACACCAGCACCGCCGCCGTCGCGTAGATGTAGAAATCGAAGAACTCGATGGTCGTGCCGATCAGGCTGGCGAACAGCACGCGCCCGGGCGAGTTGGTGGGCGCGGCAACGGCGGCAGTGGCGGTCATGGACGGGCCAGTCGGAGGGACGGGGCGATTCTGGCAGAACCGGAGGAACGACGTGGGAGCGACGTCAGTCGCGAAAAAACCTCAGCGCAACGGAGACATTCATCGCGACTGACGTCGCTCCCACGCGAAGCATGATCAGCTGCCCAGGTTGATCCAGGTCGCCTTCATTTCCGTGTACTTGTCGAAGGCGTGCAACGACTTGTCGCGGCCGTTGCCGGATTGCTTGTAGCCGCCGAACGGCGCGGTCATGTCGCCGCCATCCCAGTAGTTCACCCACACGCTGCCGGCGCGCAGCGTGCGCGCGACGCGATGCGCGCGGCTGATGTCGCGCGTCCACACACCGGCGGCGAGGCCGTACTCGCTGTCGTTCGCCATGCGCAGGGCGTCTTCCTCGCGGTCGAATCCGATCACCGACAGCACCGGGCCAAAGATCTCCTCGCGGCTGATGGTGTGCTCGTGCGCGACGTCGTCGAACACGGTCGGCTCGATGTAGCAGCCGCCGGCTTCCACGTCGGCGCGCGTTCCGCCCAGCGCCAGCCGGGCACCTTCGGCCTTGCCCTTCTCGATGTACTCCAGCACGCGCTGCGTCTGCCCCTCGTCGACCATCGCGCCCATCGGCGCGCCCGGATCGAGCGGATGGCGCGGACGCATCGCCTTGCCGGCCTCGACGACGCGGGCGACGAACTCGTCCTTGATCGAGCGTTCCACCAGCAGGCGCGAGGCCGCCGTGCAGACCTCACCCTGGTTGTAGAAGATGCCGCCCGCCGCCGCCTTCGCGGCCACCTCAAGATCATGCGCGTCGGCGAACACGATGTTCGGGCTCTTGCCGCCGCACTCCATGTACGCGCGCTTCATGTTCGACAGCCCGGCGCATTGCAGCAGCCGCTTGCCGACCGCGGTCGACCCGGTGAACACCAGGCCGTCCACGTCCATGTGCAGCGCCAGCGGCTCGCCCGCGGTCTTGCCGAAACCCGGCACCACGTTCAGCACGCCGGCGGGGATGCCGGCCTCGATCGCGATCTCGGCCAGGCGGATCGCGGTGAGCGGCGATTTCTCCGAGGGCTTGAGCACGATGGAGTTGCCCGTCGCCAGCGCCGGCGCCAGTTTCCATGACGCCATCAGCAGCGGGAAATTCCACGGCACGATCGCGCCGACCACGCCCAGCGGCTCGCGCGTGATCAGGCCCAGTTCGTCCGGCCCCGTCGCGGCGACTTCGCCATACACCTTGTCCAGCGCCTCGGCGGTCCAGCCCATGCAGCGGATGGTCGCGGCCAGGTCGACGCTGCGCGCATCGCTGACCGGCTTGCCCATGTCCAGCGACTCCAGCAGCGCCAGTTCGTCCGCATAACGCTCGATCAGCTGGGTGAACTTCAGCAGTACCTTCTTGCGGTGGGTCGGACGCGCATTCGACCACGCGCCGGCATCGAAGCTGCGGCGCGCCGCCGCGACGGCGCGGTTGATGTCCTCTTCCTGCCCGTCGGCCACCTGGCCCAACACGCGACCGTCGATGGGACTGATGCAATCGAACGTCTTGCCGGCCGCGGCATCGACATACTTGCCGTCGATGAAGGCCTGCGTGCGGATCGACAATCCGGCAGCCATCGCCTGCCAGTCCTGTTGCGTGCGGGGTGCGGTCATGGGATCTCCTGGTGGGTTCCCTTCTCCCACCGGGAGAAGGTGGCGCATAGCGCCGGATGAGGGTGTGGCGGGATCCGGGACGCCGGAACTGCACCGGCTTCGCCGCACCCTCACCCCAACCCCTCTCCCGACAGGAGAGGGGCTCGAATCATCTAGAACGTCGCCGGTGTGTTGGCGCTGACGATCACCGCATCGACCTCGCCGACATTGCGGAACCGGTGCGGTACGCGGCTTTCGAAGTAGTAGCCCTCGCCCGCCCTGAGCACGCGGACCTGGTCGCCGACGGTCACCTCGATCTCGCCGGCGATCACCACCCCCCCTTCTTCGCCGTCATGCGCCAGCATGCTGTCGCCGGTGTCGCTGCCCGGCGGCATGACCTCGCGCAGGATGCACATCTGCCGCTGCGGACGATGCTGGCCGACAAGGAAATAGTGGATGCCATTGCTGCCTACGTCCGGCAGCTCGTCCGCTACATAGAACGGGCTGTCGGGCAGGCCTTTTTCCAGTTCAAGGGTGAAGAAGTCGGCCAGCGAGATCGGAATGCCGTCCAGCACCTTCTTCAGCGAGCTGACCGACGGGCTGACCTTGTTCTGCTCGATCAACGAGATGGTGCTGTTGGTGACGCCCACGCGCTTGGCCAGCTCGCGCTGGCTGAGGTCTTTGGATTTGCGGACCAGTTGCAGGCGTGCGCCGATGTCCATCACCACCCTTGCCGGGAGACCGAAGTGTTGCGGGATACTTTACACCCCGTGGCAGGCCGGTCAATCCATGATTTCAGACCAGTTCGTCAGCCTTATGAACGAAGGCGGGCCGGGAGGCGGGCAACACAGCAGATCCGACCTTCGGCACGGTTGTAAAGTTTTTTCAACGCGCTAAGCTGCGCCCAATCCTTGCCCCGGAGCCGTGATGAGCGCTGACGACACCCCCTCCTCCGCCCTCGCCGACCACTACGCACGCCAGAACCTGGAGGCGCCGGGCTCGCTGGACAACTTCTGGATGCCGTTCACGGCCAACAAGCAGTTCAAGGCCAAGCCGCGCCTGCTCGCCAGTGCCTCGGGCATGCACTACAAGGACGTCGACGGCAACGAGATACTCGACGCGACCGCCGGTCTGTGGTGCTGCAACGCCGGCCATGCCCGCCCGCGCATCGTCGAGGCGGTGAAACAGCAGATCGGCACGCTCGACTTCGCGCCCAATTTTTCGATGAGCTCGCCGCTGCCGTTCAAGCTGGCCGAGCGCCTGGCCGCACTCGCGCCGGGCGACCTCACCAAGGTGTTCTTCAGCAACTCCGGTTCCGAAGCCGTCGACAGCGCACTGAAGATCGCGCTGGCTTACCACCGCGTGCGCGGCGAAGGCCAGCGCACGCGCTTCATCGGTCGCGAGAAGGGCTACCACGGCGTCGGTTTCGGCGGCATGTCCGTGGGTGGCCTGCCGAACAACCGCAAGTGGTTCGGTCCCGGCCTGCCAGCCGTGTCGCACATCCGCCACACGCTGGACCTGTCGCGCAATGCGTTCTCGAAGGGCTTGCCGCCGCACGGCATCGAACTGGCCGAGGACCTCGAGCGGCAGATCGCGCTGTACGACGCCTCGACCATCGCCGCCGTCATCGTCGAGCCGATCTCCGGTTCCGCTGGCGTCGTCATTCCGCCGCAGGGCTACCTGCAGCGCCTGCGCGAGATCTGCGACAAGCACGGCATCCTGCTGATCTTCGACGAAGTGATCACCGGTTTCGGCCGCGTCGGCCATGCCTTCGGTGCGCAGCGCTTCGGCGTGACGCCGGACATGATCACCGCCGCCAAGGGCATCACCAACGGCTGCGTGCCGATGGGCGCGACCTTCGTGTCCGAGCGACTGTTCGAGGCCTTCATGAGCGGGCCGGACAACGCCATCGACATGTTCCATGGCTATACCTACTCCGGCCATCCGCTGGCCTGTGCCGCTGCGCTGGCCACGCTGGATACCTACGAAGAGGAAAACCTGTTCGACAAGGCGCTGGAACTGGGCGATTACTGGCAGGAAGCGCTGCACTCGCTGAAAGGCCTGCCCAACGTCGTCGACATCCGCAACTTCGGCCTGGTCGGCGCCATCGAACTCGCTCCGCGCGCGGGTGCACCCGGCGCGCGCGCCTACGACGTGTTCAGCCGCGCGTTCCATGAGGGACACCTGCTGATCCGCGTGACCGGTGATGTCATCGCGCTGTCGCCGCCGTTGATCGTGGAGAAGTCTCACATCGACCGGATCGCAAACATTCTCGCGGACACCATACGGACGACCGCGTAAAATTACGGATCAACGGCCCCAGCGCTCCCCCTCGCGCGAAGCCCCTTCCCGCTACTGGAGAGCAACATGCTGATTGGCGTTCCCAAGGAAATAAAGAACCACGAGTACCGCATCGGCCTTACGCCGTCGGGCGCACGCGAGCTGGTGTCGAATGGTCACCAGGTCCTCGTGCAGCGCGACGGCGGCAAGGCCATCGGGCTGACCGACGACCAGTACGTCAAGGCCGGCGCGCAGATCGTCGACACGGCGGCGGAGATCTTTGCCCGCGCCGACATGATCATCAAGGTCAAGGAGCCGCAGCCGAACGAGTGCGCGATGCTTCGCCCCGGCCAGGTGCTCTACACCTACCTGCACCTCGCGCCCGATCCCGAGCAGACCAAGGCGCTGGTCGCCTCCGGCGCCACCTGCATCGCCTACGAAACCGTCACCGACCGCAAGGGCGGCCTGCCGCTGCTGGCGCCGATGTCGGAAGTGGCCGGCCGCATGTCGATCCAGGCCGGCGCGCACGCGCTGGAGAAGGCGCAGGGCGGTTCCGGCGTGCTGCTGGGCGGCGTACCGGGCGTGAAGCCGGCGGAAGTACTGGTGATCGGCGGCGGCGTGGTCGGCATCAATGCCGCGCGCATGGCGATGGGCATGAACGCGCACGTCACCATCCTCGACCGTTCGCTCGACCGCCTGAAGTACCTGGACGAGCTGTACGGCCACCAGTTGACCACGATCTACTCGACCCGCGACGCCATCGAAGAGCGCCTGCCCGACACCGACCTGGTGATCGGCGCGGTGCTGATCCCCGGTGCCGCCGCGCCGAAGCTGGTGTCGCGCGAGCAGTTGAAGCTGATGCGTCCCGGCTCGGTGCTGGTGGACGTGGCGATCGACCAGGGCGGCTGCTTCGAGACCTCGAAGGCCACCACCCACCAGAACCCGACCTACGAAGTGGACGGCATCATCCACTACTGCGTGGCGAACATGCCGGGCGGCGTCGCCCGCACGTCCACCTTCGCGCTGACCAACGCCACCCTGCCCTTCGCCGTGCAACTGGCGAACAAGGGCGCGAAGCAGGCGCTGCTGGACGACGAGCACCTGCTCAACGGCCTGAACGTGCACGCCGGCAAGGTCACCTACAAGGCGGTCGCCGACGACCTCGGCTACGCCTACGTGCCCGCGCGCGAGGCGCTGGCCTGATCCTGCTGCTCCCTTCTCCCCGCCTGCGGGGAGAAGGTGCCGAAGGCGGATGAGGGGCACGCCGGCGCTCGTAGGCGCGACCTGCTCCCGACACGTCGAGCATCCGCACACTCGATACAACACATCGCTTCCATCCGTACCCGCTCCGTCGCCCCTCACCCGCCCTCCGGGCACCCTCTCCCCGCACGCGGGGCGAGGGATACAGCAAGGTAGCCCGCCATGACCGAAGCGTTGCATCACTTCTTCAACGGACAGCGGGTGGCAGGCGGCAGCCGCCGCTTCGGCGATGTGTTCGATCCGGCCACCGGCACCGTCACCGCGCGCGTGCCGCTGGCGTCGGCCGACGATGTGAAGCAGGCGGTGGACGCCGCGTCCGACGCCTTTCCGGGCTGGTCCGCGACCACCCCGCTGAACCGCGCGCGGGTGATGTTCCGCTTCAAGGACCTGCTGGAGAAACACGCTGGCGACCTGGCGAAGATCATCACGTCGGAACACGGCAAGGTGCTGTCCGATGCGCGCGGCGAAGTGACGCGCGGGCTGGAAGTCGTCGAGTTCGCCTGCGGCATCCCGCACCTGCTCAAGGGCGAGCATTCGATGAACGTCGGCCGCGATGTCGATTCGTGGAGCGAATACGCGCCGCTCGGCGTGGTCGCCGGCATCACGCCATTCAACTTCCCGGCCATGGTGCCGCTGTGGATGTTCCCGGTGGCCCTGGCCTGCGGCAACACCTTCGTGCTGAAGCCGTCCGAACGCGACCCGTCCGCCGCGTTGTTCATGGCCGACCTGCTGAAGCAGGCGGGCTTGCCGGACGGCGTGTTCAACGTCGTGCACGGCGACAAGGTCGCGGTGGACGCGCTGCTGGACGAACCGCGCGTGCAGGCGCTGAGTTTCGTCGGCTCCACGCCGATCGCCGAATATATCTACGCGCGCGGCTCCGCCAACGGCAAGCGCGTGCAGGCGCTGGGCGGTGCGAAGAATCACATGGTCGTGCTCCCTGATGCGGACCTCGACGGCGCCGTGTCCGCGCTGCTCGGCGCAGGCTACGGCTCGGCCGGCGAACGCTGCATGGCGATCTCCGTGGCGGTCTGCGTGGGCGATGCCACCGCGGATGCACTGGTGTCGACGCTGGCACCGAAAGTCACCGCACTGAAGATCGGTCCCGGCTGCCTCGATCCCGAGATGGGTCCGCTGGTCACCGGCGCGCACCGCGACAAGGTGCGCGGCTATGTCGACGCCGGCGTCGCGGAAGGCGCCGACCTCGTCGTCGACGGCCGCGGCCATGTGGTCGACGGCCACGCGGACGGCTTCTTCCTCGGCGGCTGCCTGTTCGACCGCGTCACGCCGGAGATGACGATCTACCGCGAGGAAATCTTCGGCCCGGTGCTGTGCGTGATGCGCGTGCCCGATCTCGATGCTGCGTTGAACCTCGTCAACGAACACGAGTACGGCAACGGCACCGCCGTGTTCACGCGCGACGGTGGCGCCGCGCGCGAGTTCGCGCACCGCGTGCAGGCCGGCATGGTCGGCATCAACGTGCCCATCCCGGTACCGATGGCGTTCCACAGCTTCGGCGGCTGGAAGCGCTCGATTTTCGGTCCGCTCCACGTACACGGGCCGGATGGCGTGCGCTTCTACACGCGACTGAAGACGATCACCGCCCGCTGGCCGGAGACCCACGTGGCCGAGTTCGTGATGCCGACGATGAAGTAAAGTCGGTGCCGGTTCCCGTGAGGTACTGGCGCATGTCCTTCCGTCGTATCCGCATCCTGGCCCTGCTGCCCTGCCTCGCCGCCGTGGCGATCGCGTCGGCGGGCGAACCCGTCGCGCAGGTGCGCGTCGCCTTCGACCGCGATGGCATCACCAGCACGCGTGCGGAAGGCATGGCGGATCTCGCCACCGGCCGCAAGGCCACCGCCGACGATCCGGTGCGCGTCGCCTCCATTTCGAAGCTGGTGACCGCGATCGGCGTGATGCGATTGGTCGACGCCGGCACGCTCGACCTGGATGCGGATGTCTCGCGCTATCTGGGCTGGTCGCTGCGCCACCCGCAGTTCCCCGACACACCGATCACCCTGCGCCTGCTGCTGTCGCACCGCTCCAGCCTGACCGACGCGGCCGGCTACTACGCCACGCCGCTGGGACAACCGCTGAAGGGCATCCTCGATGACCCGAAGGCCTGGGACGACGCGCACGCACCCGGCACGCGTTTCCGCTACACCAACCTCAACTTCCCGCTGGTGGCGATGGCGATGGAGAACGTCACCGGCGAGCGTTTCGACCGGCTGATGCGCCGCCTGGTGCTGGAACCGCTGCAGCTCGATGCCTGCTACAACTGGGAAAGCTGCGATGACGCCACCGCAACACGCGCGGTGGTGCTGTACCGCGACCGTCGACCGGTGCGTGACGAGAACCGCACAGGCAGGCCGCCGTGTTCGGTGGTCATCGCGGAAGGCGCGGACTGCGACCTTGCGCGCTGGAAGGCCGGTGAAAACGGCGCGCTGTTCTCGCCGCAGGGCGGCCTGCGCATCCCGGCGAACGGACTGGCGAAGATCGGCCGGCTGCTGCTCAACCATGGCGAGGTCGACGGCGTTCGCCTGCTGGCACCCGACACCGTGGCCGCGATGCTGACGCCGCAGTGGACCTTCGATGGCCGCAACGGCGTCACCCACGAGGAAGATACCGGCGACGGCCGGACCAGGGCCTTCTTCTGCCGTTACGGCCTGGCCGTGCAGACGCTGGCAACACCAGCGAAGGATTGCGGCGACGATCCGTTCGGCGACGGCATCGCGCGCGTCGGTCATGCCGGCGACGCCTACGGCCTGCTGTCGGGGCTGTGGGTGGACCTGAAGGCGGGCACCGGCGTGGCCTATTTCGCCACCGATGCGGGCGGATCCCCGGCCGGTGACCATTCCGCGTTCCGCCGCATCGAGGAAACCCTGGCCGCCGATGCGGCCGAACGTCGCTGAGGACCGGCCACGGCCCGCTCAAGATCGTGTCACATTGGCCGATAGTGCCTACATGCCGCCCCGCGACGGCAACCGCCGCGCGGCCCACACGATCCACAGGGGGATCCATCACGATGTCACGTCCAACCGTCCTGCTCTGCGACGATTCGCGCGCCTTGCGCATGCTCGCCGCGCGTCAATTGTCCGATTGCGGCTTCGACGTCGTCGGTGAAGCCGGCAACGGCAACGAGGCCTTCGACCAGTACCAGGCGCTGAAGCCCGACGTGGTGCTGCTGGACCTGGTGATGCCCGAATGCGACGGCAAGCAGGCGCTCGGGCGCATCCTGGCGCAGGATCCCGATGCCCGCGTGGTGATCCTGAGCTCGCTCGGTGCGCAGAGCGATATCGAGGACTGCCTGAAGCTGGGCGCCAAGTCGTACCTGCAGAAACCCATCGATCCGGAAGTGATGGATCGCGTGCTGCACGAAGCGGTCGCCTGACCGCCGCGCACGTTCTCCTTCCACTTCAGTACGAGACCACATCATGGCAGCGAAATTCCTGGGCCAGTTCCTGCTGGAACGCGGCACCATCACCTCGGCGCAACTGCTGGCCGCGCTCGACGCGCAGCGTGCCTCCAATCCCCTGCTCGGCGAACTCGCCGTGCACCACCAGATGCTGGATGCGACGCAAGCCCGCCGCATCAACGACCGCCAGCGCGCCGAGGACCGTCGATTCGGCGATATCGCGCTGGAAATGGGCCTGCTGGATGCCGGTCAGCTCGACGTACTGCTGGCCGCGCAGAAGAAGGGCCGCAAGCTGTTCGGGCAGATCTTGGTCGATCAGGGCGCGCTGACCACCGAGCAACTGGAGAGCGAACTGGTCGCGCACCGCCGCGACCTGGACGAGGCCAACCACGCGCTCGCACTGGGCATCGCCGGCCATGCGCTGGCCGACGTGGCCACCAGCGCGATCCGTGTCAGCAACCGCCTGTTCCCGCGCCTGGTGGGAAGCCAGTGCCAAGCCTCGGGCATCGCCGACGCCGCCACGCTCGCGGCCTGCGAGGTCACCGCGCACGTGCGCATCGACGCCGGTACGGATTCGCTGCTGATCGGCATCGGCTGCGGCCGCGCCACCATGCAGGCGATCGCCTGCGCACTACTCTCGATCACGCCCGAGCAGTGCGACGACGAACTCGCGGTGGATGCGCTGGGCGAGCTGGTCAACGTGCTGATGGGCTATGTGGTGCGCGACACGCTGGCCGATGACGCCAGCTACCGTGCGCAACCGCCGAGCACCGCGCTCTCCGCCGCCGACCTGGCGGCGCGCCACAGCACGCTCGCCCTGTCGATGGCCTCGCAGCATGGTGATTTCGTGCTGATCGTTGGCTGACGCGGCCTATGCCCGCGTCAGCCGCCACGCGCGGTGGATGCGGGCGTTGCGCTCGAAATCCGGCGGGATCGTGCCCGCACTGATCTCTTCGCAGCGCGCGAACTCGGCCACCGCGTTCTCGTCCAGCTTGAAGCGGCGGAAGTTGTTGCTGAAATACAGCACACCATCAGGCGACAGCCGTGCGACCGCCGCGCGCAGCAGGCGCACCTGCTCCCTCTGAACGTCGAAATCGTCGGCGCGCGCGGAATTCGAGAACGTCGGCGGATCGCAGAACACCAGGTCGTACTCGGCCTGCTCCGCTTCCAGCCAGCGCACCGCGTCGGCCTGCACCAGGCGATGCTTCGCGCCACCCAGTCCGTTCTCGGCCAGGTTGTCGGCGCACCACTGCAGGTAGGTCGCGGACAGGTCGACGCTGGTCGTGGTGGCCGCGCCGGCGACCGCCGCCTGCACGCTGGCCGCGCCGGTGTAGCAGAACAGGTTGAGGAAGCGCTTGCCGCGCGCTTCCTGCGCCATGCGCCGGCGCAGCGGACGGTGGTCGAGGAACAGCCCCGTGTCCAGGTAATCGAACAGGTTGACCCGCAGCAGCGCGCCCGATTCGCGCACGACGATGAACTCGTCGCGCTGCTGCATGCGGCCGTACTTGGAACCACCCTTGCCGCGTTCGCGCGACTTCACCGCGATCTGCTCCTGCGGCACACCGAACACCTCGCGCGTGGCCGCGAGCAACTCGCTGAAACGGCGGCGCACGTCATGCTCGGGAATGGTGGCCGGTGCAGCGTACTCCTGCACATGCAGGAACGTCCGTGCCTGGCCGCCCTCTTCCAGGTAGACGTCGATGGCGGCGGCGTACTCGGGCAGGTCGGCGTCGTAGGCGCGGTAGCAGGTCACCTGTTCCTGTTCGCGCCAGCGCTTGAACTTCTTCAGGTTCTTGCGCAACCGGTTGGCCACCATCTGCGCGCCATCCGACAGCGGCTTGGCTTCGCGCGGCTCGCGCGCCGGCGTGGCGACCGGATCGCAGACGATCAGCGCGCACTCGATCGCACCGTTGAACAGCTGGTACTTCTTGCCGGCACGCAGGCCGGTCGCATAGCCGAGGTCGGCATTGCCGCACAGCAGGCTGGCGCGCCACTGCGGCACGGCACGTTGCAAGGCATCGCCCAGCGCGCGGTAGAGCTCGGCATCGGCCGCCAGGCGTTCGTCGTACGGCGGATTGCAGACCACCAGGCCGCGCGGCGCCTCCTGCACCGGCAACTGCGCCACATCGCGCGCGTCGAACTGCAACTGCCCCGCCAAGCCGGCGAGCACGGCGTTGTCGCGGGCGGCGCGGATCGCGCCCAGGTCGATGTCGCTGCCGAAGAACGCCGGCCGCAGCGCCTTGCGTCCGTCCGCTTCGCGCTGCACCGCGTCGGCGAACAGCGTGCGCCACGCCTCCACGTCGAAGCCCAGCCAGCGCGACGGCAGCACGTTGCCATGCCGTTGCAGCCCCGGCGCGACGTCGGCCGCCATCAGGGCACCTTCGATCAGCAGCGTGCCGCTGCCGCACATCGGGTCGAGCAGCGCGCCACCTTCGTGGTACAGCGCCGGCCAGCCGCCGCGCATCAGCACCGCGGCCGCCAGGTTTTCCTTCAACGGCGCATCGTTCTGCGCCTGCCGCCAGCCACGGCGGTGCATCGGGCCGCCGCCCAGGTCGATCGATATCGTCGCGCGGTTCCTGCGCAACGACAGGTTGATACGCACGTCCGGCTGCTCCACGTCCACCGACGGCCGTTCCAGGCCCTGTTGGCGCAAGCGGTCCACCACCGCATCCTTGACGCGCTGCGCGGCGAAGCGCGCGTGCGTGATCGCTTCGCCCGAGACATGGGCGTCCACCGCCAGCGTCAGCTCCGGCCGCGTGTGCTGTTCCCACGCCATCGCCATCACGCCGTCGTACAGCGCCTGTTCGCTGAGGCATTCGAACTCGGCAATGGGCCACAGCACGCGGCTCGCCAGGCGCGACCACAACACGGCGCGTTGCGCATCGACCGGCTCGCCTTCGGCATTGACGCCGGCGACGGTGGCCGTGGCCGTGGGCACGCCGAGCGCGACCAGCTCATCGGCAAGCAGGTATTCCAGGCCCTTGGCGCAGGAGACGAAGAATTTCAAAGCGGAACCTCGAATGGATGGTGCGCGTCGTCCCTGCAACCGTGGGGACCGATGCGGCTTTCCCGGGCGACTGCCCGGGTGGCGGCAACGTGGACGCCGGCCATCGCCGGCACGACGACAATGAACGTCAGAGACCTGCCAGCAACTGCCCGAAGGCGTCTGCCGACGCGGCCACGTGATCGGAAAGACGGTGCGAATCGTTCACCAGCAGCAGCCGCGCGCGGCGCACGTGCGCCCAGTCGACGACGGCCTGCGCCGGGATCAGTTCATCGTCCCAGCCGTGGATGATCGACACCGGGATCGCGGCGGCGTCCAGGTCCGGCAGCGGCCCCATCGCGATCGGCGGCGCCATCAGGAACAGGCCGCGCACCGGCACCTCCAACGAGATGCGCCCGGCGATGTAAGCCCCCAGGCTGGAGCCGGCCAGCACCACCGGCCCACGTGCCGCCGCGGCCTGGGCCAGGCCACGCAGGCGATCCAGCCGCGCGACCACGTCGCCCAGCGAACTGACGTCGCGGCGTGCATCCAGGTCGGTGAAGTCCGGGCGCTCGTGCGTCCAGCCGAGTCGCTCGGCCACGTCGGCCAGCGCGGTGACCTTGGTCGCGTCCGGGCCGCTCTCGAAGCCATGCGCGAGGATGCAATGGCCACGCATCAGAGCGCTTCCACCGCGTCGCCGATACGGAACGTACCGCCTTCGACGATGCGCGCGCACAACCCGCCGTGGCCGCGCATGGCGTTGTAGCCGCCCGGCCCGAGCGCATCTTCCATGCGCGAGCATGGATCGCATTCTTCGGTGCCTTCGAACACGGCGTCGCCGATGCGGAAGCGGCGCTGCTTCAGTGCGATCAACGGAATACCGGACACCACCACGTTCCTGCGCAGCAGCGACGGCGCGAGATCCGGACGCTGCGCCAGCGCCGCGATGACCGGCAGGTGTTCGGCCTGGATCAGGGTGATGCCGCGCTTGCCGCTGCCGCCGTTGTAACGGTCACCCACCAGGCCCGCGCCGGCCACGGCCTCGACGGCCCCGGTGGCGACCATGAGTTCGTCGCGCGCCGGACGCAGGCCGATCCATTCCACCTTGCCGGCACGCGGCAGGGTGGCCATCAGCTTGGCCAACGGGGAATCGGGATTGAGCGGCATGGGAAACCCGCGCGTCGTGGAAGGCCGCCAGTTTACCGGACCGGGCTGCGGCCCGCCCCGCCCTGCTAGCATCGGCGCATGGCCCCCGACCCCTCCGCACTGCAATCCGTCGTCGATCCGCTGCCCTATGAGGACCGGCTGGAGGCACGACCGCTGGACCAGATCGATCTGGTCGTCATCCATTGCACCGAGCTGCCGGATCTCGCCACCGCGCGCGTTTACGGCGAACGCATCCTGCATGCCTCCGGTACCGGCAATTGCGGCCATTACTACGTCGACCGCGACGGCAGCGTGCATGTCTACGTGCGGCCCGGGCGCGTCGCCCACCACGTGCGTGGCTACAACCCGCGTTCGGTCGGCATCGAACTGGTGAACAGCGGGCGCTATCCCGACTGGCTGGCCGCAGGCAGCCAGTCGATGGAGGAGCCTTATCCCGAGGTACAGATCGATGCGCTGGTCGCGCTTCTCGGAGAGCTTCGCGCGACGCTGCCCGCACTGCGCTTCATCGCCGGCCACGAAGACCTCGACACCGCGCACGAGCCGGCCAGCGACAATCCCGGGGTGCAGGTGCCGCGCAAGATGGATCCGGGGCCGATGTTCCCGTGGGATGCGGTGCTCCGCGCAACGCCGCTGGAACGGCTCATTCCCTGATCTCCGCGGGGAGGGCGGCCACGCCCCCGCGGCTATAATCCCGGCTCGCCACGCATCCCAGGCCCTGCCGTGCCCGCACCCGAACCCGTCGTTTCCGAGCTGATCGAACTGCTGTCGCTGGAACGGCTGGAAGACAACCTGTTCCGCGGGCAGAGCCGCGACATCGGCACCAAGTACGTGTTCGGCGGACAGGTGCTGGGCCAGGCGCTGTCGGCGGCGCAAGCGACCGTCGACGGCGGTGCCGGCGAGCGTCGTGCGCATTCGCTGCACGCGTATTTCCTGCGTGCCGGCAACATCGAAGCCCCTATCGTCTACGAAGTGGACCGGACGCGTGACGGTGGCAGTTTTTCCGTGCGCCGCGTCACCGCCATCCAGCACGGCCGGGTGATCTTCTTCTGCGCGGCCTCGTTCCAGGCCGAGGAAGAAAGCGCCGAACACCAGGTGTCGATGCCGGAGGTACCGCAGCCGGAAGACATCGCAGCCGCACCGCCGGTGCTTGCCGAAGTCATGGCCACGCTGCCGCCGAAGGTGCAGCGCTGGATGTCGCGGCGCGGGCCGTTCGAGTTCCGCCACGTGTATCCCCGCGACGAACTGAATCCGCCGAAGCGTCCGCCGTTCCAGCAGGTGTGGTTCCGCCTGAGCGAGCCGGTCGGCGACTCGCCGGAACTGCATCGCGCCCTGCTCGCCTACGCGTCCGATTTCCAGTTGCTGGGCACCGCGACCTATCCGCACGGCATCAGCTACTACCAGCCGAACGTGCAGATGGCTTCGCTGGACCATGCCCTCTGGTTCCATCGGCCGTTCCGCGCGGACGACTGGCTGCTGTACTCCATCGACAGCCCCAGCGCGAGTGGATCGCGCGGACTGGCGCGCGGGCAGATCTTCGACCGCCAGGGCCGGCTGGTCGCCAGCACCGCGCAGGAGGGCCTGATCCGCGTGGTGCCCGATGCCGAAGCGGCCGCGGCCGTCCCGGCGAAAGACTGAGGAGCCAGCATGCGGCAAGTGTTTTCCAGCCAGCGGATCGAAACCGTCGAAGGCGTGGCCAAGCTGCTGACCGATGCCGGCATTCCCGTGCACATCAGCAATGGCCGCTCGTACCACAGCAAACGAGGCGGCCAGTTCAGCTACACCGAACCGGTGAAAGCGCAACTGCAGCCTTCGGTGTGGGTGCGGCATGCCGACGACCAGCCACGTGCGCGCGAACTGCTGCGCGACGCCGGCCTGCTGGAAAGTACGCGGCCTGGCTATGCGTCCGCCCTCACCTTCAACAGCCCGCAGGATGCGGACACGCCACCACGCCGATGGGTATGGCGCATCCGCCTGATCCTGCTCGCGCTGATCGCCCTGGCGGCCGTGGTGATGTGGCTGCGGCGTCCGGCGCCGCCCCCAACGGTCGTGCCGCAGCCCCAGGAACAGCCGGCACCGGCCGAGTCCGCCCCGGCCGACGAGGAAGAGGATCGCATCCGCATCCTGCCCGCCTCCGGCGGTTGAGCTGGGGGTGTGGCGTGCCAACACCGGTCACATCCGCCGCATTGGGCCGTCTGGTTCATCAAACCACCCGATGATGCCGATGCCATGACTGCGATCGCCCTCGACATGATGCTGCAGACCGAACTGCCCGCCGCCACGCGCGGCAGCCAGGAAGCCTACGGCCGCATCGTCCACGCCTGCCAGAACACGGTGACTGCCATCGCCCTCGCCATCACCCGCGACGTGCAGGCGAGCGAGGACATCGCGCAGGAGGCGTTCCTGAAGGCCTGGCAGCAGCTGGACCGGCTGAAGAACAGCGCCAGCTTCCTGCCGTGGTTACGCCAGATCACCCGCAACCTCGCCCGCGACTGGTTGCGCGCGCAGCATGGCCGGCCCATGTCGGGCCAGGTGGCGGAGATCGCCATCGGCATGGCCGCCGACCCGGGCCCCTCGCCCGACGAGCGACTGCTGCAGACGGAAGAGGAACTCGTCGCCACCGAGATCATCTCGTCGCTGCCGGAAGACAGCCGGGAGACGTTGCTGCTGTTCTATCGCGAAGGCCAGAGTTCGCAGCAGGTCGCCGACCTGCTGGGCCTGAGCGACGCGGCGGTGCGCAAGCGCCTGTCGCGCGCCCGCGCCATGGTGCGCGACGAACTGCTGCAGCGTTTCGGCGAATTCGCGCGCGCCACTGCGCCGGCGGCCGCCTTCACCATGATCGTGCTGGGTGGGCTGGTCGGCGCGATGCCGGCGGCCAGTGCAGCGACCGTCATCGGCTCCGGCGTGTTGGGCACGGGGCTGGCAGGGAAGCTCGGCACCGGCGGCATGACCACCGGGGGCGTCACCGGCGGCGTGGCCGGCGGCTCGCTGGGTGTCATCTTCGAACAGGTGACGCAGCACCCGGGCGCGTTGGGGGGTGCGATCGGCGGCATCGTCGCTGGCCTGATCGGTTACGCCTTCACCTGGTGGTACCTCGCGCGCTTCTGCCAGACCGCGCAGCAACGGGTACAGGTGCGTCGCTTCATGGCGCTGAACGCCACCAGCGGCGCGGCCTGGCTGTTCTGCCTGATGCTGGCAACGGTGCTCGCACCCGGCTGGCAGACCATCGTCGCGATCACCGTCGTGGGCATGTGCGTGATCAACTACCAATACCTGGTCACCTTGCCCCGCATCATGGCTCCCATTCTTGCGCATCCGGCCAATGCGAGACGCCGGCGCGGCTACGACTATGTGATCGGTCGGAAGGCGGTGGTGCTCAGCAGCGCACTCGCCATCGCGGCCATCCTGTTCGCACTGCTGCAGTCAGGCCGATTCGAACTCTGAAGATGCCGCAACACGCACCCGCCTGAGCGGGTGCGTGCGTGTGCATCAACGGCGGCTTGCCTTGCCTGCCGCCAGCTCATCCCTGGACAGGAACCCGTCCTTGTTGGTATCGAGTGCGTCGAAGCGCTCGGCGAAGCGACCCTTGTCCTTCACTTCATCACGGGACAGGCGGCCATCCTTGTTCGCATCCGCGGACGCGAAACGCTCGTCGGCACGGGCCTGCATGCGCTGCTGGAACTCCGCCCGGCGCGCGACCTCGGCCTGGTCGATCTCGGCACGGGTCAACTTGCCGTCCTTGTCGGCATCGGCCTTGGCGAACCACTCGTCTCGGCGCTGCTTGCCGCGTGCTTCACGGTCGGCACGATCGATCACGCCATCCTTGTTCGCATCCATGGTGTCGAAACGCTCGGCGAAACGCGGTTGCGCGGCGGCTTCGGCGCGGCTGATCTTGCCATCCCCATCGGTGTCCAGCTTGTTGAAGCCATCGCCGTGGCGCGAGCCGCCCTTGCGGCCATGGCCACGCATGCCCTTGTGCTGCGGACGCTCGTCGGCGGTCAGCTTGCCGTCGCCATTATTGTCCAGCGCTGCGAAGCGTTCTGCCAGGCGCGGATGCGCGGTGGCCTCGGCCTTGTCGATGACGCCGTCATTGTTCTTGTCGAGGCTGGTGCGCGCGGGCTTCTGCACGTCACCCGCTTGTGTAGCGGCCAGCGCGGAACCGGCACCGAGGGCGGCCAGCACGGCCACGAAAAGCAGGGTCTTGCGGTTCATCGTGTTCTCCTGAAGACGCGGCGCCATGTGCGCCACTGACACGGAAAACGCGCCTGCACCGTGCCGGTTGACGCGCGGACGGACGTGTTCAGCAAACGGACGGTCGCGATCCCCGCGACGGCGCCGCCGCAGTATGCTGGCCGCATGTCACTTCCGCTCGCCCGTGCCCTGTCGATCTTCGGCCATCCGATGCTGGTGCTGCCGATGGCAGTGCTGGCGATCGCGTTGGCCCAGGGCGATGCGCGGACGGCCGCATGGTCGGCAGTGGGCTTCAGCGCATTCGCCGCGCTGGTGATGGGCTACTCGTGGTGGCAGGTGCGCCGTGGCCGCTGGCACCATGTGGATGCCAGTGCGACGCATGAGCGCAGCGCATTGAACCGTTTCCTGCTGGTCGCCCTCACCACCGGCGCCGTGCTGGTCGCGTGGCACGGCGGACAGCCGCTGTTCGCGCTGGGACTTGCGCTGTCCGCTGCGATGATCCTGGTCGCGATGCTGACGGCTCGCTGGTGCAAGCTGTCGCTGCATCTGGCGTTCGTCGTCTTCGCGGCGTGCCTGTTGCGCGAACTCGGTACGGTGTGGATGCTCGCGGCGTTGATGTTCGCCGCCGCGGTGGCCTGGTCGCGTCTCGCGCTGCAGCGGCATACGCATCGCGACCTGGTCGCCGGTGCGGTGGTCGGCGCACTGGCGGGCCTCGCGTTCTGGCCCCTGGCCACGCGCTGGACGGGCTGACGTGGGCGAGAACACGCACCCCATCGACGATCTGCGCCTGTTCCATACCGGCGAACATCCGTGTGGCTACTGGCCCGATCGTGTCGCACGCGATCTGGTGCTGGATCCGCGCGACCCCCGCCTGTCCCAGCTGTATCCGGATGCGCTGGGCTGGGGCTTCCGCCGTTCCGGCGACATCGTCTACCGGCCGCACTGCCGCCAATGCCGCGCCTGTGTCGCCGTGCGGATCCCGGTGGCCGACTTCGCACCCGACCGCAGCCAGCGTCGCTGCGCATCGCGCAACGCGCGCGTGGAGACGAGGATCGTCGCTGCCTTGCGCGACGAGGAGCACCTGGCGCTCTATCGTCGCTATCTGGCGGCACGGCATCCGCTCGGCGGCATGGATAACCACGGCGCGACCGAGTTCGACCAGTTCCTCGTGGGCAGTTGGTCACGTGGACGCTTCGTGGAATTGCGCGAGGATGGGCAATTGCTGGCGGTCGCAGTGACCGACGTCATCCCCGGCGCATTGTCGGCGGTCTACACCTTCTACGATCCCGCACTTGAAACACGCAGCCTGGGCACGTTGGCGATCCTGCGCCAGATCGAATGGGCGCGACGCGACGGCTACGCGCACCTGTATCTCGGCTACTGGATCGATGGCCATCGCAAGATGGATTACAAGCGTCGTTTCGCCCCGCTGGAATGTTTCGACGGGCGTTGTTGGGTTCGTACAGAAGGGTGAGCCATGGCGCTGCGTCGGCACGACAAGTGTGAGACGTAAATGTGAATAGCAACTTCGTGATTGAGTGCACAAAATGTGCCACCGGCGCAGCTGTGCGACGGACCTGCAACATCCATTCAATCGTCTGGAGCTTTCATGAAGTTCAACATTCTTGCCCTCGCGGCGCTGACCGTCCTGGCGCTCGCCGCCTGCAAGCCTGCCGATGACGCCGCGCGCGTCGCCGATGCCCCGGTGGTCGAAACGCCTGCCACTCCAGGTGCCGTCGCCACCACGTCGGACACGGTCGAAGCCGGCACCGGCGTTGCCGAGTGCGACCAGTATCTGGAAAAGGTCTACGCCTGCATCGCCGACAAGGTGCCGGAAGCCCAGCGCGAGATGATGAAGCAGGGCATCGAACAGTCGAAGGCCGGGTGGTCGGCCCTGACCGACAAGACGGCGCTGGCCGCGCAGTGCAAGACCGCGATGGACCAGGCCAAGACCGCGTACGCCGCCATGGGTTGCACGTTCTGACGTTCCACCGGGCCAACCCGTCGTTTGGCCTGCGGCGCCCCGGTTCTCCGGGGCGCTTTTTTTACGCCTGTCACAGCGGCATGACAGAATCCGCGCATGCGCACCCTCTTCCTCCTGCTCACCATGACCCTGGCCGCCTGCAGCTCGCCCGCAAAGATGGATGAGCCCGCCAGCCGGCAGACCGTGCCGCTCCGCGTGGCCACCTACAACACCTCACTGTTCTCCGACGACACGGGCGGCGTGATCGGGCAGTTGGAGGGCGACAGCGCGCACGCGCGCAAGATCGCGGCCGTGCTGCAGAAGGTGCGACCCGACCTGGTGCTGCTCAACGAGTTCGACTACGACGACGCGCACCGCGCCGCCGACCTGTTCCAGCAGCGCTATCTCGACGTTGCCCAACCCGGCGGCGGCGAACCGCTGCGGTACCCGTATCGCTATCTCGCCCCGGTGAACACCGGCGTTCCCAGCGGTCTGGACCTGGATCGCAACGGATCGGTCGGCACCCGCGGCCGCGAGCGTGGCAACGACGCCTGGGGCTACGGCCTGCATCCTGGCCAGTACGGCATGCTCGTGCTGTCGCGCTTCCCCATTGACGAAGCCAGGGTGCGTACCTTTCAGTTGCTGCGCTGGAGCACGCTGCCCGGCGCCACCAATCCCGTGGACCCGACCACGCGCGAAGCGTTCTATCCCGACGCGACCTGGAAGCAGCTGCGCCTGTCCTCCAAGTCGCACTGGGACGTGCCGGTGCGCACGCCGGGCGGCGTGGTGCATTTCCTCGTCTCGCATCCCACGCCTCCCGTGTTCGACGGGCCGGAAAACCGCAACGGCCTGCGTAATGCCGACGAGATCGGCCTGTGGCGCGAGTACCTGACGCCGGGCGACGCGCCCTGGCTTTGCGACGACCAGGGCCGCTGCGGCGGCCTGCCAGCCGATGCGCGCTTCGTCATCGCCGGCGATCTGAACAACGACCCCGCCGATGGCGACGGCCAGCACGAGGCCATCATCGAACTGCTGGAACACCCGCGCGTCATGCGCATGGCCACGCCGCGCAGCGACGGCGGCGAAGAGACCGCACTGGCCTACGCCGCCAAGGGACTGGAGCGCCGCGGTGCGCCTGCGCATGTCACCGGCGATTTCGGCCGCCGCAACGGCGCGCTGCGGCTGGATTACGTGCTGCCGTCCACGGGTTTCGGCCTGACCGGCAGTGGCGTGTTCTGGCCGAAGAAAGACCAGCCGGACGCCGCCATCGCCGACGGCAGCGACCATCACCTGGTGTGGGTGGACCTTACTCTCTGAGTCGTCGCCGAGGCGACCAGCACCAGCGCACGGCGCTACGGGTATCCCGCACTACTCCGATGCGCCCTCACGTGCGGCCTCATCTGCAGCTGCCTGGGCTTCGCGCGTCGCACGATCGGCACGGGATGTGTCATAGGTCCGCGTGCACACGGCCTCCCGCATGCGGCCGTCCGGTGAAACAACCAGACCCGTGCCACCGACGGTCGCCACCAGCAACTCGCCTTGTCGGGTGAGATACGACATCGACGGAGCCCCCGGCAACACACGCCAGGTGTCCGCACGCCAGGCCCCGTCGGGCAGCAGGGATATCTCGACGACCTCGCCATCGCTGGACAGCATGTGGGCGAGACCCACGGTCGCCACATAGCGACCGCCGAATGCATAGATGTCCTCGACGTTCTGCTCCAGGAGCGTCTGGCGGCGTCCATCGTCGCCAATGAACACGAGTTCGCCGCCCCATTCCCCGCGATCGCCGCCGACCAGCCAACCCTGCTCGGTGCGCAGCGCGACGCTCGGCGTCTGCGATACCGTCCGGCGATGTTCCACCATGTTGTCCGGCGTCACCCTGATCACGCCGACATCCTTCTGGTCGACGTTGTCGCCAGGAGACTCTGCGGGACCGAAGCTCACCACGGTGGTGGCATAGGACAACCTGGAAAGCGCTGCTTGTGCCGTGCGCGCATAGAGCTTCCTGTCCGCCGGCTCCCGCTGCTCACGCTCGGCATACTTCAGGCAAGCAGCCCGCTCTCCCTGGATGTGCTGGTAAGCGAAGAATTCCAATGGAAAATTCTTCTCGTGGAACTTGAGCCGGTAAGCCGTTCCTTCACGGATGTGGCGCAACGCACTGCCGGCAGCCTCGCGAACGGGCGTGTACCAATGCGACGCCGCGATCCGTTCGAGCGCGGGCATCGCCGATGACGCACGAAGTCGCCCCAGTGACTCCGCCGCGACCCAGGACAACCGGGCATCGATGGGATCGTCCAGCTTTCCCGCCAGCGCTGCGGCCGCAGGTGCGTATCCGATGAACCCCAGGGCGCGCGCTGCCGCAACGCGGATCTCCGCATCGCCATGGTCCAGGAGGCCGGTCACGACATCGCCGGCGGCGAAGCCCGCACTGCCGGTTTCAGCAAGGTCCCTCAGCGTGAGCACATGCGGCTGGTCCTGCAGCCGCCGCGCAAAGATGGCACCGGTCCGTGATGAGCGGATGCCGACCAACGCCATGTCCACATGGGGCTGCAACGATGGCCGTTGCTGCGCCAGCTCAGTCAGTCCCGGCTCCAGGACGGCCCCGGCTTCGCCCAGCCCGTCGATCATGCCCAGCACCTTGCGCGCCAAGGGTTCCGCCGCGACGACCGCGATGTCCAACAACCCGGAAGCTGCATCACGCCGGGCCTCCGGATCCATGTCCGCCAGCACCGCGCCGAGTATCCAATGCGTTTTCTCATCGCACGAACGCCGGCAGGCAGCGTGCGCGACGATGGCAGGCACCGCGCGCCGCCCGGACAACCTGGCCGCGTACGCCTCCTGGTTCGCTGGCGCATCCTCCGACACGAGCAGCCGGGCCACCGCCTCGTCGGCGGCCTCCGACGTGTCGATGCGGCCAAGTGCCGGCGCGAGCCAGCCCAATCCCCGATCCAGGCCGCGGACGATCTGCGGAAAGTACACAGGATCGATCACCTTGACGTCGCGAAGCCCCGCCGCCGCAAGGTTGGCGACGTTCTCGTCGGGATCCTCCAGCAGCTGCACCAGCGCGCCGGTGGCACCCGGTTGCAGCCGCATGGCTTTCAACAGGCGACTTTCGGCAGGCGCCATCGACGAACCGAAATCGCGGTCCTGCTTCGCGAGAAGCCGCAGTTGTTGCACGCAGGCATCGACAGAACCACACGCCGCAGATGCCTGCGGCTCCACGGCATGCGCGGGAACCAACAACAAGACCAAGCATCCGATCGTCCAGCGCATGTCCCTCTCCCTGCGACGCGCCCCCTGCATGCAAACCGCTGCCGGCAAGGCAGCCCCTAGGTTCCGACCTGCGTCCCCACCGCCGACGCGCGCGGTCCGAAGCCGAACAGCGATTCGTTCTGCGCCGACACGATCATCCGGATCATGCTGCCGGGGACCATCAGTTCCACCTGCACGTCGTGGCCCTCCGCGTTCTTCCCGACCAGCGTCATCTCGGTGAAGGCGCCGCCGGTGTCGATCTCCTTGCAGAAGATGTGCGGGCCATCGGGCTGGTCGGTCAGGTAGGGCTTGATCGCCTCGCCCAGCGCTTCCAGCGCCTGCGGGAAGAAGAAGACGGCGTAGCCGGTATTGCCATTCATGGCGTCGCTCCGTTCATGCCGCGCGCCTCATGCCAGGTCGATGGTGATGGCCGCGGCCGCGTCGCGCGCCACCGCGCGTGCGGTGTCGGTGTCCTGCGCACGCGCCAGCGTGACGCCGACACGGCGATGGCCTTCCACGCGCGGCTTGCCGAACAGGCGCAGGGCGGTATCCGGCGTGACCAGCGCGCCTTCGACATTGCCGAACACCGGCACGCCGTGACCGTGGGCCAGCATCGCGCAGGACGCCGATGGACCGCTCTGACGGATTACCGGGATCGGCAGGCCGAGGATGGCGCGCGCATGCAGTGCGAATTCCGACAGCTCCTGCGACACCAGCGTGACCAGCCCCGTGTCGTGCGGCCGCGGCGAGACTTCGCTGAACCATACCTCGTCGCCTTTCACGAACAGCTCCACGCCGAACAGGCCCCAGCCGCCGAGGTCATCGGTGACCGCGCCCGCGATCTGCTGCGCACGCTCCAGCGCACGCGGCGACATCGGCTGCGGCTGCCAGCTTTCGCGGTAATCGCCGTCCTTCTGCCAGTGGCCGATGGGATCGCAGAATGAAGTGCCACCGGCATGACGCACGGTGAGCAAGGTGATCTCGTAATCGAAGTCGATGAAGCCTTCGACGATGCAGCGGCCCGCGCCGGCGCGGCCGCCGGTCTGCGCGTAGTCCCACGCCGCATCGATGTGGGCCTCGCTGCGCAGCGTGCTCTGGCCCTTGCCGGAGGACGACATCACCGGTTTCACCACGCACGGCAGGCCGATCGCCTGCACCGCCTCGCGGTACTCCTCGCGCGTATCGACGAAGCGGTACGGCGACGTGGGGAGGGCCAGCGTTTCCGCGGCCAGCCGGCGGATGCCCTCGCGGTCCATCGTCAGCCGTGCGGCGCGCGCGGTGGGAATGACGCGCGCGGCGCCCTCCGCCTCCAGCGCTACCAGGGTTTCGGTGTGGATCGCCTCGATCTCCGGCACCACCAGGTGCGGCTGCTCGCTGGCGATCAGTGCGCGGATCGCGGCCGGGTCCAGCATGTCCAGCACGTGCGAACGATGGGCGACCTGCATCGCCGGCGCGTCCGCGTAGCGGTCGGCGGCGATGACTTCCACACCCAGGCGCTGCAGTTCGATGGCCACTTCCTTGCCCAGTTCGCCCGACCCCAGCAGCAGCACGCGAGTGGCATGGGGAGACAACGGGGTTCCAAGGGTGGTCATGCGAGGGCGTCCGGGAAAGGGGGCGCCAGTGTAGCGGGCCCGCCGACGGACGGCCCCGGGGCTCGTTGACAATTGATATCAAATTGATATCTTTCCATCTATCGCAAGCCGGCCAAGGGGAACCCCATGCTCCACGTGATCCACCAGATCCAGCGCCGCTGGCCATCCCAGGCGCACCGCGTGGCCCCCACCCTGCTCGTCCTCTCCGCCGCCCTGCTCGCCGCGGGCGCCGGCCTGTCGTTGCTGTGATCCCGTCCTGAGACCAAGACCATGAAAGAGAACGCCACGTCGTCGTTGCCCGGAATTCCAAGCCTGCTGGGCCTGCTGGTACTGGGCCTGGGGGTCATCGCCCTCTTCATCACGGGCGCGGCGGACAAGCAGCCCGCTTACATGGGCGTGGCCGCCTTGCTCGGCTTCGTGCTCATGTTCCTGTTGGCAGGCCTGTACAAGCTGGAACCCAACCAGTCCGCCGTGCTCAGCCTGTTCGGCAAGTACGTCGGCACGGTGAAGGACAACGGCCTGCGCTGGAACAACCCTTTCCTGAGCAAGCGCAAGGTGTCGCTGCGCATCCGCAACTTCGAGAGCAGCCGCCTGAAGGTCAACGAGCTGGACGGCAGCCCGATCGAGATCGCTGCGGTGATCGTGTGGCAGGTGGTCGACTCGGCCGAAGCCGTGTTCAACGTCGACGACTACGAGAGCTTCGTGCACATCCAGTCCGAGGCCGCGCTGCGCGCAATGGCGTCCAGCTACCCGTATGACCAGCACGAGGAAGGCCAGATCGCCCTGCGCAGCCATCCGCAGGAGATTTCGCAGCACCTGCAGGAACAGATCGCAGAACGCTTGGGCAAGGCCGGCGTGGACGTGATCGAAGCGCGCATCAGCCACCTCGCCTACGCCCCCGAGATCGCGCAGGCCATGCTGCAGCGCCAGCAGGCCAACGCGGTGATCGCCGCGCGAACGCGCATCGTCGCCGGCGCGGTCGGCATGGTGGAGATGGCGCTGGCCGAGTTGCAGAAGAACGACGTGGTGAAGCTGGACGAGGAGCGCAAGGCGCAGATGGTCAGCAACCTGCTGGTCGTGCTGTGCGGCGAGCGCGGCACCCAACCCATCGTCAACACCGGCTCCATCTACTGACGCGGCACGCCGGCATGCATGCCCTCGTTCCGCTGATCCTCGCCGTTTCCGGCCTGCCCTCGCTGCTGATTGGCGCGTGGGTGAGCCGCGCCCCGGATCATCGCTCGCGCGGCATGGCGCTGCACTGGGTGCTGATCGGCCTGACCATCCAGGCAGGTGCGGTTGGCACGTACTGGGCAGCGGACCGTGACGGCTGGGTGCACGGCATCGTGATCGCCATGGTCGTGCTGGTGAACGCACTGATCGTGTCGATGGTGCTGCAGCTGCGCCGCAACGGGACGCCGCGGTGAGCGAGAAGCAGGATAAGAAAGCCTATCCGCTGCGTATCAGCGCTGACGTGCTGGCGGCGGTGCAGCGATGGTCGGACGACGAACTGCGTTCGCTGAACGCACAGATCGAATACGTGTTGCGCGACGCGCTGCGGAAGGCCGGGCGACTACCCAAAGGTAGCGCCTTGGGAACCGGGGACAAGGAATCGCCATGAATCATCGCTGGAGCCACAAGGTCATCGAAGTCCCGTACAGGATGTTCGCCGGCAAGCTCACCGACCGCATCCAGCAGGATCTGGACAGGATGAGTGCGCAGGGCTGGGAACTGGTCAGCACGCTCTTCATCGAACACGAGGTTTCGGTGCGCCTGTTTTTCAAGAAGCCCGCCTGAGACTCGGCCGATGGCGGGACTCATCAAGCGGATCAAGCGCGTCTGGATCACGCTGGGACTGGCGGCCACGGCCGTGTTCATCCTCTGGTGTCTGGTCGCCTACCGTGCGAACGCGGACGGCTTAAGCGCGTCGCTGCCTGATGATCGCGTCGACGTTGTGCATGGCAATGATCGCTGGGTGTTTGAGCCACGCGCCTCGCCCACACGCACGGTCGGGCTGCTGTTCTTTTCCGGCGCGCTGGTCGACCCGCGCGCCTATGCCCGGCTGGCACGCCATGCGGCCGACGCAGGCTATCCCGTCGCCGTGGTCGAATTGCCGCGACGCGGTGCGCTTGGCGGCGCCGAAGGATCACCCGTCCTGCAGCGCGGCCGCAACGCCATGGCGGCCATGCCTGAGGTGCATTGCTGGGTCATCGGCGGACATTCCCGTGGTGGCGAGGTGGCATCGCGTTACGTCCTCGCCCATCCCGACGGCGTCGCGGCCCTGTTGCTCGTCGGCACCTCGCACCCGCGTGACGTGGACCTGTCCGCGCTGACACTGCCCGTCACCAAACTCGTGGCGGACCGCGATGGCCTGGCCACGCCCGAGCGGGTCGCACGCAACCGTCACCTGCTGCCACCGGCAACGCATTGGGTCGAGATCGCCGGCGGCAACCATTCGCAGTTCGGCGACTATGGGTTCCAACCCGGGGATGGGTTCGCCCGCGTGCCGCGACAGACCCAATGGCAGCGGCTGGCCGATGAGACCCGGCGGCTATTGGACGACACGGCCGCCACCCCGGCCTGCACACCTTCCATCGAGGCATCGTAGGAGCGCCATGCAGCAGAAACAGGAATTCGACCTCGCGCCATTGCCCAGCCACACCGTCTGGTGGTTGTGGCTGCCGATGCTGCTTGCGACAGGCGGTGTCATCCTGGCGATGACGGTAGGCTCGCGCACGGCACCATCATTGGCCGCGTGGCTCGCGGTGCCGTTCGTGCTCGCAATCGGTACCGTGTTGACCCTCGCCCTGCGACGCCGCCGGATCGTACTGGACAACCGTGAGCTGCAGGTGCTCGCAACGTTCTATACGAAAAAACTGTCGGTGGAAGCGATCGACCTCGGCAAGGCACGCGTGTTGAGCCTGGAGGAGCACACCGATCTTGCGCCGATGCTGAAGACCAACGGTTTCAGCCTGCCGGGCTTCAAGGCGGGCCACTTTCGACTGCGCAACCTGGGCAAGGCGTTCTGCCTCGTCACCGATCGCACCCGCGTACTCACCCTGCCCTTGCGCGATGGCGGGCTGGTGCTGCTGAGTCCGGCACGTCCCGCCGACGTCCTGGCTCGACTGCGCGAACTGGCGGTCGCCACGCCGCATCGCTAAGCTGCGGGCATGCGCCGCCTGCCCGCCCGAGCCCTGAAGACACTGCTGCTCAACACCGCGCAGATCGAACTGTGGCCCGCCGATGTATTGCGCGTGCGCAGCAATGCCGATGCACGCGCGCTTGCCGGCTCGCATACGGTCCTGCGCCGCAAGCAGGATGGCCGTTACCTCGCGGCCGTGTCGGCGCACGCGATTCACCCACTCGTACCTGGCCTGTCACGCGAACCCGGGATCGATGACGCGTGGGATGCGCTGGATCGGCTCGAGGGCGCCACCCGCGGCTTCGATGCGGAAGCGCAAGGCACGTTGCCATTGCACGCATTGCAGGAGCGACTGGACGAACTCGGGCTGGACGACACGTACGGCGAGCGCAGCGGCCTGGCACTGGTCGCCGAGCCGGCCGCGCTGGCGTTCGCCGGACGCGACCGCTATCGCAGGCCGTTGTGGCTGACCTCCGCTGCCGCACGCGCCTGGCTTGTCATGCAGCGCGCGGCTTACAGGGAAGGCATCGTCCTTGAAGCGATCTCCGGCTACCGCAGCCACGACTATCAGCTCGGCATCTTTACCCGCAAGCTGGCGCGCGGGCAGACGGTCGAAGAGATCCTCACCGTCAACGCCGCGCCCGGCTACAGCGAACATCATGGCGGACGTGCGCTCGATATCGGCACGCCGGGCGAGCCACCAGCCGAAGAATCATTCGAAAAAACGAAGGCCTTCGCATGGCTCACCCGCCATGCCATCGATTTCGGCTTCGTCATGAGTTACCCGCGCGACAATCCACACGGCATCGTTTACGAGCCGTGGCACTGGCGGTTCGGACGGACAACCCTTGCTTGACGGCGCGGTCGCGACGAAGCCACGCTTGGCCCGGGGAACTTTGAATGGCGACTACGCAGCTCAGGCTGCGGCGTTACGCTGTTCCTTTCGCGCTTGAAGCACTCGGGAAGGACACCTTGAACGCACCCAATCCTTATGAAAGCCCTATCGCGCTAATTGCCGAGGTCGCGGTGTCATCGGAGCGGGACGTACCGGATGATATCGCGCGACCAATCAAACACGGCTGGGTCGCCGCCTGCGTGTCGGGAGCGATAACGTTGCTGTTGACCGTGATCGCAATGGCATCCGGTGGCAATGGGGTGGGAGATGGCGCGTGGAATCTGGTCGATGTCGGCCTGATCGCGATGCTCGCCTTCGGCATCTACAAACGCAGCCGAACCGCCGCCACGCTCATGCTGGCCTACTTCGTTCTGTCGAAGATCCTGATCATGGCGGAGACGGGTAGACCTTCCGGACTTGTGCTCGGCCTGCTGTTCGCCATTTTCTACTTCCGCGCGATGACGGCGACATACCGTTACCATCGCTTCGTCAGGGACTGGAAGCGCAATCCACCGACGCTGAAACGCTCGCTCAGCGAAGACCCCTTGTTCGCACCGAAGGCCAACGACACCTAGCGCTGCGTCAATCCTGCGAACGCTTCGTCGCGGTTTTGGCTTCGGTACCGAAGTCCGCGATGCGCCACAGGTACTGCGCCGCATACGTGCGGTAAGGCCCCCACGTCTCGCCGCGCGACGCCAGTTCCTTCGGCGTCGGCATGGCATCGAGCTTGTCGACGAACTGCGCGCCCTTGCGCACGCCGAGATCGTCGATCGGCAGCACATCCGGGCGGCCGAGGCGGAACATCAGCATCATCTCCACCGTCCAGCGGCCGATCCCCCGCACCGGGACCAGCGCGGCGACGATCGCGTCCTCGTGCATCGTCGACATCTGCCGCAGCGTGGGGATCTCGCCACGCCGCTCGCGCGCCGCCAGATCGCGCAGCGCCAGCGTCTTGTTGCCGGACACGCCGCAGGCGCGTAGCGCCGCGTCGTCGATGCGGTCCAGGGTGTCGAAGTGGAGGCGCGCGCTGGCAATGGCGGTTTCGACGCGACCGACGATGGTGCCCGCCGCCTTGCCGCTCAGTTGCTGGTAAAGGATCGCCCTGGCCAGTGCATCGACCGGATCGAAGGTCTTCTTCCAGCTGGGTTGCGGCTCGATGTAGCCGATCCGCTTCATCCACGCGCCCAGCCTGCGGTCACGCCGTCTCAGGTGGTCCCACGCCTGCTCGGTATCGAAGCCGCGCGTGTGCCGGGGCACGGTGTCAGCGCCGGACGGCGTCGACGGCCCACAGCACCCAGCCGAGCATCAGGGTGACGCCACCGGCCGGCGCCAATCGCGTGCTCACGCCCCACAGCGCCCCGCCAACCAGGCTGCCGGAAAACAACAACGTTCCCAACAGCAGCAGCGATAGCGCCCCCTTGCCCATGCGGCGCGCCGTGCCCGCCGCCAGCGCGGCCAATGCCAGGCCGTGCCCGAAGGCGAACAACGCGGCGGTCTGCAGATTCGACTGCGCCTGGCTGTCCGCCGCGCCATGCGATGCATAAGCAGACAAGCCAACGGAGGCGGCCGCCAGCAATGCACCGGAAAGGGCCAGGAGTGATGGCTTGCGTTGGCGCCGGTCGTAATTCATGGGCACTGCAGACCTCGTCTGAAGACCGGCATCCTGCCAGTGGCTGGGGAAAACGGTGCGGACGGGTTCCCGCCAAACGCAACGCGCCGCATGAAGCGGCGCGTTGGCGTGGTACCTGGCATCAGGGACGCAGGTCCTGGTGGTGTTACTGCTTGACCGCCCAGTAGATGTCGAACTTGCCGTCTTCCAGGAAGGAGCCGTCAACACCGGACTTCCAGGACTCATACGGACGGTCGACGACTTCGTGGCCCGAGGTGACGGCCCAGGCACGCAGTGCGTTGCGCTGGTTGTCGAGCTCGGCCATGTAGCCGGTGTAGCTGGCGAACGCCGACTTGCGCGGCTGGGTACGGACGTACTCCACCGGCGCGCCGGACGGGATGGTGACCTTCAGTTCGGCCGTCGATGCCACCGGCGCCGGTGCCGGCGGCGGGGTCACCGGCGCTGCACCCTCGGCAGCGTCGGCTTTCGGTGCAGCAGTGCCTTTGCGGACCGGCTGTGCGATGTCGAACGCGTACTTCTCGGCACCGAAGTCCGTGGTGATGACGCGCAGCGGGCCGGCGGCGACCAGGCCGTTGGCATCCATCACGCGCTTGATCCACTCCTGGTTCTGCTTGATCGAGCCCTTGATGGCATCGTTCGTGCGGTCGATGTTGCCGGCATTGACGACCAGCAGGTCCTCGACCGGCACCTCGACGATCTTCAGGTCGGTCAGCGGGCTGCCTTCGGTGCGGTAGTCGAAGTTCGGCACGGTGGCCAGCATGTTGGTCAGCTTGCCCAGGCCGGCCTTGACGGCATCACCCACGTGGCGGCTGACGTACATGCCGGCATAACGGCCAAGCAGGTTGAAGCCGTACTTCACCTCGTAGCTCTGGGTGACCTTGACGTTGCGGTTGTTCTTGCCGCTCGGCTCCAGCGTGAACACGCTGCGCTTGTCGCTGCCCATGCGCTTGTCAACGATCGCATACGTCACCTTGCCGGGGCCGCCGGTCGGCGCCGGGCGCTCGCTCTCGACGATTTCCCAGCTGCCCTGGCCCCAGGCTGCGTTGGCGGAATTGAAATCCACCTTCGCGCCGACGCCCGTGTTGTTGTCGCCGCCGGAATAGCTCAGCTCGTTGGCCGCGCCGGGGATCAGCGGGTTCCAGTCCTTCAGCCGACGCACGTTGTTCACCGTGTCGAACACGATGGTCATGCGGCGGTTGGTCTCGATGCTTTCCTGCAGTTGGCGCGAGGACGGCAGGATCAGGCCGATCACCAGAAACAGCGCCAGAACCAGCGCCAGCGCAATCACGAACTCGATCAAACGGGTCATTCAGGAGTCTCCGGGGGCCGGTGCCTCGGCCGTGAAAAAAATGCACCGCGCATCCTAGCAGGGTTGCAGGGCTTCGCGCAGCCCATCCGGGACTGGTGGGCCGCCCCCAACGGGGGCGTACGCAGGCGCACGCACGCCTTGCCTGCAACGCCCTGCTGCGCTGCAACGGCGGGCGTCTTGCCGGTTCAGCCGGGCCGCCAACGGCCACGCTTGCCGCGCCCATGACAGCCGCTGGATGCGCTGCGGCGGACCCGCCCTTCCAGGCTCAGACGAGTTGGAGTTCGAACGCTTTGAGCACGGCACGCGTACGGTCGCGCACGCCGAGTTTGGACAGGATGTTGGACACGTGGTTCTTGATGGTGCCTTCGGCCACGCCCAGCGAGTTGGCGATCTCCTTGTTGGAGAAGCCGCTCGCCATCAGGCGCAGGATCTCGGTCTCGCGGTCGGTCAGCGGATCCGGGCGGTCGAGGCTGACGAACTCGTTGCGCATGTGCTCCAGCCCGGACAACAGCCGCTGGGTCACGGCCGGCTGCACCAGCGAGCCGCCATCGGCCACCGTCCGGATGGCACCCACCAGCTGTTCCAGCGACACGTCCTTCAGCAGGTAGCCCCGGGCACCGGCCTTCAGGCCCGCGAGGACCAACTGGTCGTCGTCGAAGGTAGTCAGGATGATGGTGGGCGGCAACTGGCCCAGGCGCGCCAACGCCTGCAGGGCCTCCAGACCCGACATCGCCGGCATCCGCATGTCCATCAGCACCACGTCGGGCTTGACCTGCGGAACCAGTTCCACCGCCTGCTTGCCATCCGCGGCCTCGGCCACGACCTCGATGCCGTCATCCAGCGCCAGCAGGGAGCGGATGCCCTGGCGCACCAGGGTTTGATCGTCGACCAGACAGACACGGATCACGGGGTTCCTCCGGAGCTGAGCTCGGGTATGGGTTCGGGTTGGGAAACGGGAAGGGGCACCAGCGCGGGCGCCACCTCGTTGACCGGCAGGGCGATATGCAGGCGGAAGCCCTTCCCCGGTTCGGTGTTGATGCGCAGCTCGCCGCCGTACTGCGTCAGACGCTCGCGCATGCCCGTCAGGCCGTTGCCGGCCACCACCTGCGGGCTGCCCGCGCCGTCGTCGCGGGCGTCGATCAGGATGCTCGATCCCTCCTTCCGGCAACGCAGCCACAGGTGGCGGGCACCGGCATGGCGCACGGTATTGGTGATGATCTCCTGGGTGCAACGGAGCAGCACGTGCGCGCGGTGGGGATCTTCAAGGGTCAGTGGCTCCTCGATATCCAGGTGGATGGTCAGCGACGGCACCTTCTCCGCCAGCGGCATCAGGGCGGCGCCCAGGTCGATCGCACCGCTGTCGCGGAGCTGGCTGACAGCCTCGCGCACGTCCGTCAGCAGCAGGCGGGCCAGCGTGTGCGCCTGGCGGACGTGTTCCTGCGCGCGGCCCTCGGTCATGTGGCCGGCCACTTCCAGGTTCAGGCTCAACGCGGTCAGGTGGTGCCCCAGCAGGTCGTGCAACTCGCGCGAGATGCGGGTGCGTTCGTTGACACGGGCACTTTCGGCCAGCAGCACGCGCGTGGCCCGCAATTCGGCGTTGAGCCTGCGCTGCTCCTCACGGGCCTGTGCCTGCTGCCGCGCCACATAGGTGGTGATGAGCACGAAGGCCGAAAAGCCCACGTAGAACATCGACTGGAAGAGGGCTTCCCAGAAATTGAAGTCGTCGCGCGCCATGAACGACGGCACCAGCAGCACATGGGCGGCGAGCAGCCAGGCCACGGCGAAGCGCAACTCCAGCAGCCAGGGCAGCACGCCGGCCATGATCAGCAGCAGCACCGCACCCAGTCCGGTCTGCGTGTAGAACCCCACGCCGATCGCCGTGGCCGTGAGCACCATCGCCAGCGGGACATTCCATGCCGTGGGCATGCCGTCGCGGCGACCGTCGAGCGCGCGTGTCGCCAGCCAGTACACGCCACCGAACGCGAAGTAGCTCAGCGCCGTCAACGGCAGGTTGACGCCATGCCCGTCGGTCCCGCTGGACGGCGGCAGCACCCACACGTTCAGGATGATGGGAATACCTACCAGGGCCCACGTATAGAGCCCGGCGGCGCGCAGCAGGCGGGTATGGCTGAGTCGTCCCAACATCCGGGCATATTAGGCGGAATCGCCGGCGCAGATGGCCCAACTAAAGTCATGTCGGCGCTGGAACGTGAGGTGGCCGGGTTCATCCCCGGCTCACCCCGCGCCTCGCCGGTCGCCGCGGCACCATGCGATAATCCGGGCTTGGCCGCGTGCCGCCCTGCAAGACCCGTTCGGAGTCAGGTAATGTCGATTGTCATCCGCGACGTGCGCGAGCACGAGCTGGATTCCGTCCTAGCCCTCAACAACAATGCCGGACTGGCGATTCTGCCGCTGGATTCGGCCAAGGTCCGCCGCTTCCACGAGACGGCCGAATACTTCCGCGTCGCCGAGCGCGACGGCAACCTCGCCGGCTTCCTCGTCGGCTTCGGTTCCAGCACCGGCCACGACAGCAGCAACTTCGCCTGGTTCGGCGAACGCTACCCGCAGTTCTTCTACATCGACCGCATCGTCGTGGCCAGCCGCCGCCGCGGCGGTGGTGTGGGCCGCGCCTTCTATGCCGACGTCCAGAGCTTCGCCGAGCTGCGCTACCCGCAACTCGCGTGCGAAGTGTTCCTCGACCACGGCGCCGACCCCGCCCTGCTGTTCCATGGCAGCTTCGGTTTCCGCGAAGTCGGCCAGAACGTCATGGCGGAAGCCGAAGTGCGTGCCAGCATGCTGATGAAGGAACTCTGCAGCTATCCGTGGGTGCGCGACACGTACGGCGACGCCCTTCCCGATGTGCCGTGGACCCGCACCCGCCTGCGGACCGGCACCAGCGTGCAACGGCCGACCGGTACATGAGCGTGACGCGAGCTTCCATGGACTACGAGCAGGCCGGCGAATTGAAGATCGGCCAGGTTGGCATCGCCAACCTCCGCATCCGCACCCTCGACGTCGACCAGTTGATCCGCGAAATGCGCGAACGCGTCGAACGCGCGCCCAAGCTGTTCGGTCGCGCGGCGGTGATCGTCGATTTCGGCGGCCTGAGCCAGGTGCCCGACGTGACCACCGCCACCGCGCTGATCGATGGCCTGCGCGGTGCCGGCGTCCTTCCGGTGGCGCTGGCGTATGGCACGCGTGATACGGAAACGCTCTCCGAGGCGCTCGGCCTGCCGTTGCTCGCCAAGTTCCGCGCACAGTACGAACCAGTGGCGCAGCCGGCACCCGCCCGAGCCGCCTCACCCGATCCCGCTCCGGCAAAAGCAGTTCCGGCCCCCGCCGCGAAAGCCGCGGAGACAAAACCCGGGCTGGTCCAGAAGACCCCCGTGCGCTCCGGCCAGCAGCTGTATGCCGAGAACCGCGACCTGACCGTGCTCAGCACCGTGGGTGCCGGCGCGGAAGTCATTTCCGATGGCTCCATCCACATCTACGGCGCGCTGCGCGGCCGCGCCCTCGCCGGTGCGCGCGGCAACGCCGACGCCCGCATCTTCTGCCGTGAATTCCATGCCGAACTGGTCGCCGTCGCCGGCCACTACAAGGTGATGGAGGAAGTACCCAGGGAACTGCGCGGCAAGGCCGTGCAGATCTGGCTGGACCAGGACCAACTGAAGATCGCTGCGCAGGAATGACGCGGCATCACCCGAACATAAGAACGACCAAGGAGAACACCGTTGGCTGAAATCATCGTAGTCACATCCGGCAAGGGCGGCGTCGGCAAGACCACCACCAGCGCCAGCATCGCGTGCGGCCTCGCACGTCGCGGCAAGAAGGTCGCGGTCATCGACTTCGACGTCGGCCTGCGCAACCTCGACCTCATCATGGGCTGCGAGCGCCGCGTCGTGTACGACTTCGTCAATGTCACCCAGGGCGAAGCCACGCTGAAGCAGGCGCTGATCAAGGACAAGCGGTTCGAAACGCTGTACGTGCTGGCCGCGTCGCAGACGCGTGACAAGGACGCGTTGACCAAGGAAGGCGTGGAGAAGGTGCTGAAGGACCTCGACGCCGATGGCTTCGACTACATCGTGTGCGACTCGCCCGCCGGCATCGAGAAGGGCGCGTTCCTGGCCATGTACTTCGCCGATACCGCGATCGTCGTGGTGAACCCGGAAGTCTCCAGCGTGCGCGACTCCGACCGCATCCTCGGCTTGCTGGATTCCAAGACGCGCAAGGCCGAGAACGGCGAAACGCTGAAACCGCACCTGCTGCTCACCCGCTACAGCCCGTCGCGCGTGGAAGGCGGCGAGATGCTGAGCATCAAGGACGTGGAAGAAGTGCTGGGCCTCAAGACGCTGGGCGTGATCCCGGAATCCGGTGACGTGCTGAATGCCTCGAACAAGGGCGAGCCGGTGATCCTGGAACTGGAATCGCCCGCCGGCCAGGCGTACGACGATGCGGTCGGCAGGCTGCTGGGCGAAGACCGTCCGCTGCGCTTCACCACCGTGGAAAAGAAAGGCTTCTTCAGCAAGCTGTTCGGAGCCTGATCATGGGCATGTTCGATTTCCTCAAGCCGAAGAAAGAAACCGCGTCCATCGCCAAGGATCGACTGCGGATCATCGTCGCGCAGGAGCGCACCACCCGCGGTGCGCCCGATTACCTGCCGATGCTGCAGCGCGAGCTGCTGGAAGTGATCAAGAAGTACGTCAATGTCGACGCCGAAGCGGTCAACGTGAAGCTGATCAAGGAAGGCGAGCACGACGTGCTGGATATCTCGGTATCGCTGCAGGAAGGCAGCGCCTGACCGCCGGGGCGGAGCCCTGCTCCGCCCTTGCACCGTTCGACCATGGACGTCGCCGCGGATACCGTCGAACCTGAAGTGATGCGGGTCGGCGCGCTGCCGTTTCCCGAGGCATCGGCCCTGCTGTCGCGCTACGGCCTGGTGCTGCATCGCGTCGAGGACGGTGCGTCCATTCCCGGTAGTTACTGGGGTGAACCGGAAGCCGGTGTCATCGCCCACAACGTCTACGTGCGCGGGGACACGCCCGTGCACTCGATGCTGCACGAAGCCTGCCACCTGATCGTGCTGCCGCCTGAGCGGCGCGCGCAGGTGCACACCGACGCCACCGACTCGGTGATCGAGGAAGACGCCACTTGCTGCCTGCAGATCATCCTGGCCGACGAACTGCCCGGCATCGGGCGCGCACGCCTGATGGCCGACATGGATGCCTGGGGATACACGTACCGGCTTGGGTCGACACAGGCGTGGTTCGAGCAGGACGCCGAGGACGCGCGCACCTTCCTGCGGGAACGAGGTCTGCCGTACCGCTGAGGGCGCACCTTGTAGGAGCGACCGCACGATATCGGCGCCCACAAGCCTTTTGTAACTGCATCCACCGGCCTTCAAGTCGTCGGAAGGTCGTCGGTCGCGACTGACGTCGCTCCTACGGGGGATGCAGGCGGCCGCACTTGCACCCCCTGCCCCGCCCTCACTACCCTTCCGGTTCCTGCGCCCGCGCACCCTGAAGGACGTCCCGTGAAGCATCGCCACCTTTTGCTTGCCCTCGCCGTCGGCGCGGGCATCGCCACGCTCGCCGCCTGCAAGAAGGACGAGCCTGCCACCGAGACGGCCGCCGCACCGGCCGCATCGAAAGGCGAGACCGCCGACCAGTTCATCGCGCGCGTCAACGACGAATTCAAGAAGATGTATCCGGAGCTGACCGCCGCGCAGTGGCTGTCCAGCACCTACATCAACGACGACAGCCAGTTGCTGGCGGCCAAGGGCAACGAGCGCTACCTGACCCAGCTCAACCGCTGGATCGAGCAAGCGAAGAAATTCGAGGGCCAGCAGATGTCGCCCGAGACCGCACGCGCCATCCAGCTGCTGAAGCTGGCCACCGCGATGCCGGCGCCAAAGGATCCGGCCAAGCTCGCCGAGCTGACCCAGATCGCAACGAAGATGGAAGGCACCTACGGTGCGGGCAGCTACTGCACCGGCGAAGGCGATGCGAAGAAGTGCCGCCAGCTGGGCGAACTGGAAGACGTGCTGCGCAGCAGCCGCGATTACGACGCGCAGCTTGACGCGTGGCAGGGCTGGCACACGATCGCGCAGCCGATGCGCACGGACTACACGCGCTTCGTCGACCTCGTGAACGAAGGCTCGAAGGAAATGGGCTTCGCCGATGCCGGCGAGATGTGGCGCAGTGGCTACGACATGACGCCGGCCGAAATCGCCGCCGAGACCGATCGCCTGTGGGGCCAGGTCAAGCCGCTGTACGAACAGCTGCACTGCTACACCCGCACCAAGCTGCAGGCGACCTACGGCGTGGAGAAGGGCCAGGTCAACGGCCTGCTGCCCGCGCACCTGATGGGTAACATGTGGCAGCAGGACTGGGGCAATTTGTGGGACGTGCTGGAACCGTACAAGGGCGCGGGCAGTCTCGACATCACCGGCGCGCTTGAAAAGCAGTACCAGGCGGACTACCAGGCAGCACTGGCGAAGGCCGGCCCCGGCCCGACGACCGACAAGATGTTCCAGGCCGAGCGCGACGCACAGTTGCAGGTCGCCAAGCAGATGACCGCGCGCGCGCAGGAGTTCTACACCAGCCTCGGCATGCCCAAGCTGCCGGAAAGCTACTGGTCGAAGACGCAGTTCATCAAGCCGATCGATCGCGACGTGGTCTGCCATGCCAGTGCGTGGGACATGAACATGACCGGCGACGTGCGCACCAAGATGTGCATCAAGCCGAACGAGGAAGACTTCACCACCATCTACCACGAGCTCGGCCACGTGTATTACTACCTGGCCTACAACAAGCTGCCGCCGCTGTTCCAGACCGGCGCGCACGACGGCTTCCACGAAGCGATCGGCGACACCATGGTGCTGGCGATGACGCCGGACTACCTGAAGTCGATCGGCATGGTGGATGCGCCGCAGCAGAGCAACGAAGCCCTGATCAATGCGCAGATGCGCATGGCGCTGGCCAAGGTGTCGTTCATGCCGTTCGGCCTGATGATCGACCGGTGGCGCTGGGGCGTGTTCGACGGCAGCATCAAGCCGACCGACTACAACAAGGCGTGGTGGGAGCTGAAGGCGAAGTACCAGGGCGTGGCGCCGGCCACCGCCCGTGGCGAGGATTTCTTCGATCCGGGCGCGAAGTACCACGTGCCGGGCAACACGCCGTACACGCGCTACTTCCTCTCGCACGTGCTGCAGTTCCAGTTCTACAAGGGCCTGTGCGACGCGGCCGGTTACAAGGGTCCGCTGTACAACTGCAGTTTCTACGGCAACAAGGCGGCGGGCCAGAAGTTCTGGGCGATGCTCGAGAAGGGCGCCAGCCAGCCATGGCAGGGCACGCTGAAGGAGCTCACCGGCACCGAGAAGATGGATGCCGGCGCGGTGCTGGAATACTTCGCCCCGCTGCAGGACTGGCTGAAGCAGCAGAACGAAGGCCAGGCCTGCGGCTGGCAGGTGCCGGCCACGGCGGCTGCACCGGCACCGGCGGCGCCTGCGAAGTCGTAAGCACCGTAATGGACGGGCCGGCAACGGCCCGTTTTTGCATTCAAGAAGCCCCATGGAAAGGACGCCCGACCCATGACACTCCCCATCGTCTTCCGCATCCTGGCAAGCCTGGTGCTCGCCACGCCGGCCATCGCGCTGGCCGGCGTGACACAGGTCGCCGGCGAATCAAGCCGTACGCCGGCGCAGGCTGCGCCCACCTGGAAGCTTGCCCCGTTCCCTGCGCGCAGCACCACGCAGCAGCGGTATCGGGAGATGCCGATCAAGCGGTTGGTGGATCTGGAGCGTACGAACGCACGCCAAGGCATCAAGGCCACGCAGATCGGCATTGGTCGCACGCTGACCGGCGAAGGCCTGTCCCGCACGACACCTGCCCTGCGCTGGATTCCGTTGCAGGCAGGCGATGCCGTCGCACGCCTGCAGGTGGGCTCGCCGGATGCGATGGGGTTGCGCGTAGGCGTGCAGGTGGACAGGCTGCACCCGCATGTGGAGCTTCGCTTCGCCGGGTCCGATGATCCCACTCGCGTCATCGCCGTGATTACGGCCGCAGAAGCACAGTCGCTTGCCGACGACCAGGGGCGCTACTGGACGCCCGCCACCGATGGTGAGGCGCAGATCATCGAGATCTACCGCCCGGCTCATGTCAATGTCGCCCAGGCCCGCTTGCAGGCACCCGAGGTCTCGCACCTGCTGGCCAGCAGCGCGAGCGGTTTCAAGATCCTCAAGTCACTGGGCGATTCCGGCTCCTGCAACATCGATGTCGTCTGCAAGGTCGACAGCCTGGGGCCGGCCTACGTGCAGGCCAAGAACGCCGTCGCGCACATGGTGTTCAACACCTACAAGACCGATGGAACCCTGCATGGCTCCTACATCTGCACCGGCACCCTGTTGAACGACACCTCGCCGGCCACGCAGGTGCCGTGGTTCTACACGGCGGACCATTGCTTCCGCGGAGGGGCGAACAATGTCCCCGTGCAGGATCGGGCCAAGGTGGCCGCGAGCCTGGTCACTTACTGGGCGTTCGAGAATTCCAGTTGCGGTGTCGCAAACGGGACAAGGACGAATGCGCTGGCCGGCGGTGCCGACGTCATGTTCTACGACGCCAACATCGATGCCCTGTTGCTGCGCCTGAAGAACCCCGCACCCGCCAGCGCAACGTTCGCCGGCTGGGACGCCGGCGCGCTTGCCCCCAATGCGGAGGTCATCACCATCCACCATCCGTCGGGTGACGCGAAGAAGTACTCGCGCGGCCAGCACGTCAGCGACGCCTATGCCGAGCAGTACACCGTGGGCTGGCTGGAAGGCACCACTGAAGGTGGTAGCAGCGGCTCCGGCCTGTTCACGCGCCACACCGACAACAGCTACCGATTGAGAGGCGGCCTGTACGGTGGCGATGCGTTGTGCACGAACAGTGGCAGCCTGACGAACACGCTGAATCGCGATCATTACTCACGCCTTGACCTGGTGTTCCCGCAGATCAAGCAATGGATCGCCGTCGACCCGGTTCGCGAACATGGCTCGCAGCCGCTGGTCCGCTCTGCCGGCGCGGTCGCCCAGGGCCAGGGGGCGCGCAGTGCCCCGCTCACCTCCGCCACCGCACCGGTGCCGGTGGTCATGCCCACCCCATCGCCGCCACGCGCACGACCGGCATCACCGGTGCGGATGACACGGCACGAACCCTGATCGGCGAACCGCAGATGCCTGCAAAGGCCGGCCCGTGCCGGCCTTTTTTCTTGGCTGCACACAGGGACTTCATCGCAGGCCCACATGGCGGGCCCACGCTCTGGGCTACACGCCTGCCCTCGATCATCCATGCCGACCATCCTGACCCACGCCTTGATCCCGCTGGCTGCCGGTGTCGCGCTAGGCACGCAACGCATTCCGCCTCGCCTGCTCGCCGCCGGCATGATCGCCGCGATAGTGCCGGACGCCGACGTCGTGGGATTCAAACTCGGCATCGAATACGCCCATGCGCTTGGCCATCGTGGTGCCAGTCATTCGCTGGTGTTCGCGCTGGCCTGCGGTGTATTCGCCATGTTCGGCGCACCCTGGTTCAGGACGCCGGCTATGACGGCATTCCTGTTCGTCGCGCTGTCCGCCGCCTCGCACCCGCTGCTGGACATGCTGACCGATGGCGGCCTCGGCGTCGCGCTGTTCTGGCCGTGGTCGGACGCCCGCCACTTCGCGCCGTGGCGGGTGATCGAGGTGTCGCCGTTCGCGAACCGCTTCTTCAGCGCGCGCGGCGTGGACGTCCTGTTGTCGGAGCTACGGTGGGTCTGGCTGCCGATGTTGGCACTCGCTGGCGTCACCGCCTGGTTGCGCCGCCAGCGCGCCCTTCTGTAGGAGCGACGTCAGTCGCGACCGCACGGCCTGAGGATTCGATCGCCAGGAAGACAGGTATGGGAGGGGGCCATCATGTCCCCTTGCTTACGCGTCAATGGCGCGTCGCGATCCACGGTCGCGACTGACGTCGCTCCTACAGGAGAAATCCGCCCCTCAGTTCACGTCCGGCGATGGTTCCGGCTTGCGGTCCTTCATCTGCGCAGCCAGTTGTTCCTCGAACTGCTCCAGCGTGAACCCTTGCGCCGCCGCCTCGATCACCGCGGTGTCGCGCAGTTCGTCGGAGTACACCAGCCGCACCGCGTTGCCCTGCGCCTCGTGCAGCGCGGCGGCCTGCTTGATCATCGCCAGCACTTCGGCGGCACTGTCCGAACTGCCGGCGATACGGCCGTCCATCCCCAGTACCCACACGCCGGCCTGGCGCACCACGCCCGCCAGCAGTTCGCCCTGCGGATTGCGCAGCTCGGCGTGCGGCTCGATGGACGGCGCATTCGCGCGCGCCTGGTTATGCGCCTTGACCGCCTTGCGCTTCTTCGCCTCGCGGCGGGCCTTGGACTGGATCGACATGGAGGTTCTCGTGATACGTCAGAGTTGATCGGTGGGTTCGAGCGCGGCAGCGTTCTTCGGGCACGCCAGCCGACGATGATGGACGCGCGCCTCCCATTGCCACATCAGCCAGCCCAGCAGCGTGAAGCCGGCCATGCCAAGCGCCAGGTGCAGCCCATGATGGCTCAACAGCGGCGACAGCACACCGGCGACCACCGCATTGACGATCAGGTTGCTGAACGCCTGCAGCGACGACGCCGCGCCTCGCTGGCGCGGGTACATGTCGAGGATGGCCAGCGTCAGGATCGGGAACACCAGCGCCACGCCCAGCGCCGCCAGCATCATCGGCAGCACCGCCCACGGCACCCGGATCTCATCACCGGCCCACGCCGTGTAGCCGACATTGGCCACCATCGCCAGCGCCATGCACGCGTAGCCGATCCTCACCAACCGCGCCCCTTCCATGCGCCCGGCGGCACGACCGGACAGGAAGGCACCCAGCACCATGCCGCCGATCGTCGGCAGGAACAGCCAGGCGAACTGCTGTTCGTTCAAGCGCAACAGGTCCATCACGAAGGCGGGTGCGGAGGCGATGTACAGGAACAGCCCACCGAAGCTCAGCGAACCCGCCACGGCCAGCCGCAGGAAGCGCGGGTTCCGCGCGATGCCCACGTAGTCGCGCAGCAGATGTCGCGGGGAGACGCGGTGGCGCACTTCCGGCGGATGCGTCTCCGGCAGCCAGCCGACCACCGCGACGATCAGCAGCAGCGAGAACCCGGCCAGGAACCAGAAGATCATCGGCCATGCGCTCCAGCCGAGGATCCAGCCGCCCACGATCGGTGCGATCGCCGGCGCGATGCCGAAGATCATCGATACCTGGCTCATCAGCCGCTGCGCATCGTCGCCGTCGCGCGCGTCACGGATCACCGCGCGCCCGACGATGAAGCCGACGCCCGCCGACAGGCCCTGCACGCCACGGAACAGCAGCAGCGTGCCCATGTCGGTGGCCAGCGCGCAGCCCACCGACGCCAGCAGGAACACGAACAGCCCACCCAGGATCACCCGCCGGCGGCCGAACGTGTCCGACAGCGGCCCATGCACCAGGCTCATCAACGCGTAGGTCAGCAGGTAGACGCTGATGGTCTGCTGCATCGCCACCTTGTCGGCGCCCAGCTGCGCGGCCATGGCCGGGAACGCCGGGAAGATGGTGTCGATGGAGAACGGGCCGAACATCGCCAGTCCGCCCAGCAGCAAGGCCAGGCGGCGGTTGGAGATCGCGTGGGGGGCACTCATTGCGGGAAAACTCCGGACAGGCGCGGCGGGGCTTCATGAACAGGCCGCGCCGGGCTGCACATGGTACGCCCAAACCGCCGGCGACCCGCCGCGCCGGGCTATACTCCGCCGGCAAGACCCGGTGGGAGAAGCCCGTCGCCCGCGACGTGCTGCCGAAGGCGCAAACGCCCGTAATCGCTCAGGCCCGATACCACCACTGCAACGACACTCTGGAGAGACCGGCCGCCCACGCGGCAGCGCCGGCGCCGAAGGGGCACGAAGCACGCGACGTCATCGTCGGCGCGCTTCCAAACTCTCAGGCAAAAGGACAGAGGGGCATCCCACGCGCGGTTTTCCGCGCGCCTGGTCCTATTGCCCTTCCCGGATGCCTCCCATGTCGAACACCCCCTCCCTGCGCGAGCTCGAGCACCACGGCGCGTTCCTCGAACGCCACATCGGCCCCAACGACGCCGAGATCGCGCACATGCTGCGCGTGGTCGGCCACGCCTCGCTCGATGCGATGACCGATGCCATCGTGCCGGCCAGCATCAAGTCCGCGCAGCCGCTGGCCCTGCCCGCCCCGATCAACGAGGAAGAAGCGCTGGCGAAGATCCGCGCCGTCGCCGACCGCAACCGGGTCTTCCGCAGCTTCATCGGCCAGGGCTACTACGGCACGCACACGCCGAAGGTCATCCTGCGCAACATCCTCGAGAACCCGGCCTGGTACACGGCCTACACGCCGTACCAGGCGGAGATCTCGCAGGGCCGCATGGAAGCGCTGATCAACTTCCAGACCCTGGTCACCGACCTGACCGGCATGGAGATCGCCAGCGCCTCGCTGCTGGACGAAGGCACCGCCGCCGCCGAGGCGATGACGCTGGCCAAGCGCTCGGCCAAGTCGAAGTCGAACGTGTTCTTCGTGCACGACGGCGTGCACCCGCAGACGCTGGAAGTGCTGCGCACGCGCGCCGAACCGCTGGACATCGAACTGGTCGTCGGCAGCGCCGCCGATGCGCTCGCCGCCGACAGCTTCGGCGTGCTGCTGCAGTACCCCGACACCCTGGGCGGCATCGCCGACCACCAGGCGCTGGCGGACGCCGTGCATGCGCGCGGCGGCCTCGTCGCCGTCGCCACCGACCTGCTCGCGCTGACGCTGATCGCCGCGCCGGGCGAATGGGGCGCCGACATCGTCGTCGGCAACTCGCAGCGCTTCGGCGTGCCGTTCGGCTTCGGTGGCCCGCACGCGGCCTTCATGGCCTGCCGCGACGCCTACAAGCGCAGCATGCCCGGCCGCCTGATCGGCGTGTCGGTCGATACCGAAGGCAAGCCTGCCTACCGCCTGACCCTGCAGACGCGTGAGCAGCACATCCGTCGCGAGAAGGCCACGTCCAACATCTGCACCGCACAGGTACTGCTCGCGGTGATGGCCAGCATGTATGCGGTCTACCACGGTCCGGAAGGCCTCACCCGCATCGCCCACCGCACCCATCGCCTGGCCGCGATCCTGGCCGGCGCGCTGCGCACGGCCGGCGTCGGCGTCGGCGAGCACTTCTTCGACACGCTGCATGTCAGCGGTGTGGATGCCGCCGCTCTCCATGCCAAGGCGCAGGCCGCCGGCATCAACCTGCGCGCGATCGATGCGCAGCGCGTGGGCATCAGCCTGGACGAGACCACCACCCGTAAGGACGTGGTGGAACTGGCGGCGCTGTTCGGCGCGCAGATCGGCGACATCGATGCCGCCGACGCGGCGACGGCCGACGCCCTGCCTGCCACGCTGAAGCGCGGCACCGCGTTCCTGCAGCACCCGGTGTTCAACACGCACCACAGCGAACACGAACTGCTGCGCTACATGCGCGCACTCTCCGACAAAGACCTGGCGCTGGACCGCACCATGATCCCGCTGGGCAGCTGCACGATGAAGCTCAACGCCACCGCTGAGATGATCCCGGTGACGTGGCCCGAGTTCGGCAACATCCACCCGCTGGCGCCGGCAGATCAGACCCAGGGCTACACGCAGCTGATCGACGAGCTGGAAGCGATGCTGGTGGAGTGCACCGGCTACGATGCCGTCAGCCTGCAACCCAACTCCGGCGCGCAGGGCGAATACGCCGGCCTGCTGGCCATCCGCGCCTACCACCGTGCGCGGGGCGACGCCCACCGCGACATCTGCCTGATCCCCGAATCCGCGCACGGCACCAACCCGGCCAGCGCGCAGATGTGCGGCATGCAGGTGGTGGTGACCAAGTGCGATGCGAACGGCAACGTCGACGTCGAAGACATCCGTCGCGCCGCCGAGAAGTACAGCGACCGCCTGGCCGCGATCATGATCACCTACCCGTCCACGCACGGCGTGTTCGAGGAAGACGTGGTCGCGATCTGCGACGTCGTCCACCAGCACGGCGGCCAGGTCTATACCGACGGCGCCAACATGAACGCACTGGTCGGCGTGGCCAAGCCGGGCAAGTGGGGCTCGGACGTGTCGCACCTCAACCTGCACAAGACCTTCTGCATCCCGCACGGCGGCGGCGGCCCCGGCGTGGGCCCGTGCGCGGTGAAGTCGCACCTGGCGCCGTACCTGCCGAAGACGCTGGGCGGCGAAGGCGATGTCGGCATGGTCAGCGCGGCCAGCTTCGGCAGCGCCAGCATCCTGCCGATCAGCTGGATGTACATCACGCTGATGGGCGCGGCGGGCCTGCGCAAGGCCACCCAGGTGGCACTGCTCAACGCCAACTACATCGCCACGCGGCTGGCACCGCACTTCGAGACGCTCTACACCGGCCGCAACGGGCTGGTGGCGCACGAATGCATCCTCGACCTGCGCCCGCTCAAGGACGCCACCGGCATCAGCGCCGAGGATGTCGCCAAGCGCCTGATCGACTTCGGCTTCCACGCGCCCACGCTGAGCTTCCCGGTCGCCGGCACGCTGATGGTCGAGCCGACCGAGAGCGAATCGCAGCATGAACTGGACCGCTTCATCGACGCGATGATCGAGATCCGCGAAGAGATCCGCGCGGTCGAGGACGGTCGCCTGGACCGCGAGGACAACCCGCTGCGCAATGCGCCGCACACCGCGACGATGGTGATGGCCAGCGAGTGGACCCACGCCTACCCGCGCGAACTGGCCGCATTCCCGCTGGCCACGCTGAAGTTGCAGAAGTACTGGCCGCCGGTCTCGCGCGTGGACAACGTCTACGGCGACAAGAACGTCATGTGCGCGTGCATCCCGGTGGATGCGTACAAGGAAGACGTGGAGGCGTAAGCCACCCGCATCCACACCACGCACGAGGCCCCGCATGTCGGGGCCTCGTGCTTTTCCGGTCACACCGTTGTGGGAGCGCCACTGACGCGGCCGACAACACCGCGCCCGCAGCGTTTACCATCGCCCCATGCCCAGCACCCCCGCCTTCGTCCTCGACGCCCTGATCTTCATCGGTCTCGCCTGGGTCGCCTGGCGCGCGCTGGGGCGGTCGATCCCGATCGCGGTCATCCCCATCATCATCGGCCTGCTGCTGGCGGCCACCGGCGCGCTGCCGGCCGGCTGGGGCGTACCGTCGAAGCTCGGCGACCAGATCGGCTTCGTCGGCGTGCTGCTGCTCGCGTTCACCGCCGGCCTGGAAACGCGGCAGTCGGCGCACCTGCCCACGGCCGCCGACGCCACCCCGCTGCCGCGCACGCAGGCGCTGCGCTTCGTCGCCAGCGCGGGCATGGCGCTGCTGCTGCCGTTCGCGCTCGGCACGCTGGCCGCGCACTACTACTTCACCGGCCTGCCGGGCTGGGAAGCGCCCAAGGGCGGCGCGTGGATGGGCGCGCTGGCGATCGGCCTGTGCATCGCGGTCAGCGCGCTGCCGGTGCTGATCGGCATCGTGCGCGAACTCGGCCCGCTGCATCGTCCGCTGACGCAGCTCGCGCTGCGCATCGCGGTGATCGACGACGCCGTGCTGTGGATCGGTCTCGCCGTGTTGCTGCTGGCGGCCGAAGGCGGCTCGCTGCTGGCCGGTGCCTCGTGGTCGACCGTGCTCGCGGTCGGCGTCGTCGCCGTGCTCGCCGTTGCCGGAACGCTGGCCCAGCGCCTGCACCGCGACCCGCCGACCTGGGCCATCTGGCTGATGCTGCCGCTGTTCCTGGTGGCCGGCGCGTGGGCCAGTTCGCAGTTCGGCCTGCATGCGCTGCTCGGCGCCTACTTCGGTGGCGCGATGGTGCCGCCGGCCTGGACGAAGCGGCTGCCCGTCGAACGCATGGGCCAGCTTGCGCTGATCGGACTGGCGCCGCTGTTCTTCGGCCACAGCGGCCTGAAGATCGACGGCAGCGTGCTGGGCTGGGCCTCGTTGCAGGCGTCGCTGGCTCTATTGGTACTCGCTGTCGTGGCGAAGCTGGTCGCGGTGCTGCTGTGTCCGCCGGCTTCCACGCTGTCGCGCCGCGAAGCGCTCGCGGTCGGCGCACTGCTGCAATGCAAGGGGCTGATGGAAATCGTCGCCGCCACCATCCTGCGCGACCATGGCCTGCTGTCGGAGCACGCGTTCGCCGCGTTGGTCACGCTGGCCGTGCTGTCGACGCTGCTGACCGGGCCGTTCTTCCGCGCACTCGTGCGACGTCACGCGCAGGCCGATACCGGCGCACGCCAGGCCGTGTAGCGCGCTTCACGCGTCCAGGTAGGGGCGCGAGGTCTCCGTCAGCCACGCCATGAAGGCCTGCACGCGTTGCGGCAGGTGCCGCCGGTGCGCATACAGCAGCGTCACCGGCATCGGTTCGGCGCGGTACTGCGGCAGCACGTCCACCAGCTGCCCCTGCTCGATCAGCGTGCGCAGCCCGGCCATCGGCGCCTGGATCAGGCCCAGCCCGGCCACGCACGCCGCTTCGTAGGCGTCGGAACTGTTGACCGTCAGCGCGCCGTCCATCGGCACGCTGGCGAACTGCGCGCCGTCCCAGTATTCCCAGCCATCCGGCTTGCCGCCGAAGGTGCTGGCGTAGTGGATCAGCCGATGCGTGCGCAGGTCCTCCGGTGACGCCGGCATGCCGTGGCGCTGCAGGTAGGCCGGACTGGCGCAGGTCACCACGCGCAACTGGCCGAGCGGCCGCGCGATCAGGCTGGTGTCGGCCAACGTGCCCACGCGCAGCACGCAGTCGAAGCCCTCGCGCACCACGTCGACGCGCCGGTCGGTGCAGCTCAGTTCCAGTTCCAGCTGCGGGTGCGCCTGCAGGAACTCCGGCAGGTGCGGCAATACGAAATGGCGGGCAAACCGCGCCGGCATGTCCACGCGCAAACGGCCCCGCAATGCCTGCGGCGTGCGCGCGAACAGGTGCTGCACCTCGTCCATGTCGGCCAGCAGGTCGCGACAGCGTTCGTAGAACGCCTGCCCGTCCTGGGTCATCTGCACGCGCCGGGTGGTCCGGTGCAGCAGTTGCGTACCCAGCCAGCCTTCCAGCTGCTGCACGGCCGTGGACACACTGGCCTTGGGCATGCCCAGGCTGTCGGCCGCACGGGTAAAGCTGGCCATCTCGGCCACCCGCATGAAGGCCTGCATGGCATCGAGGCGATTCATCACGGCTCCGGCGATTGTTCGCCAGTGACGAACGGTCCAATCAGTCTAAGCCGATTTATCCGCCCATGGCCGCCCAATACAGTACCGGCACGGTGTCGCCACCGCCTTCCCCGACTGGAGTCCTGCCATGACCACACACCTCGCCCCCCTCACCCTGATCACCGGCGGCAGTCGCGGCCTCGGCCGCGCGATGGCTATCGCCGTCGCCCGCCAGGGCCATGACGTACTGCTGACCTACCGCAACCAGCAGGCCGAAGCCGCGTCCGTCGTCGCGGAGATCGAAGCCCTCGGCCGGCGCGCCGCCGCGTTGCCGCTGGATGTGGGCCACAGCGACACCTTCGACGCCTTTACCGCTGCCGTGCGTGCGCAACTCGGCGCGTGGGGCCGCGAACGGTTCGACCACCTGGTCAACAACGCCGGCATGGGCGTGCACGCGGGTTTCGCCGAGACGACGCGTGAACAATTCGATGCACTGGTCGACGTCCACTTCAAGGGCCCGTTCTTCCTGACCCAGACGCTGCTGCCACTGATCGCCGATGGCGGTCGCATCGTCAACATCTCGTCCGGCCTCGCCCGTTTCGCACTTCCCGGCTACGCCGCCTACGCGGCAATGAAGGGCGCGATGGAAGTGCTGACCCGCTACCAGGCCAAGGAACTCGGCGCGCGCGGCATCGCGGTGAACATCATCGCGCCCGGCGCGATCGAAACCGACTTCGGCGGCGGCGCCGTGCGCGACAACGCGCAGCTCAACGCCTTCGTCGCCGCGCAGACCGCGCTCGGCCGCGTCGGGCTGCCGGACGATATCGGCGGCGCGGTAGCCGTGCTGTTGTCGCCGGGTGCGGGCTGGGTCAACGCCCAGCGCATCGAAGCCTCGGGCGGCATGTTCGTGTAAGCCACCGTATCGCCTATCGCGCGACATCCCCTCTCCCTGCGTCAGCGGGGAGAGGGTGCCGAAGGCGGGTGAGGGGCGAACGGAGGCGCGAGGCAATCCGAACATCACGATAGTGCCGCGTTCGGCGCTCGCCCCTCATCCGCCCTCCGGGCACCTTCTCCCCGCCTAGCGGGGAGAAGGATTCAGAACTCGATCTTCACCGACGCCGCACTGCGCTTCGCCTCACCGTGGAAGACCGCTTCGATGTTGTTGCCATCCGGGTCCAGCACGAATGCAGCGTAGTAACCGGGGTGATAAGGCCGCTCCCCCGGCGCACCGTTGTCGGTGCCGCCGTTCGCCAGCGCCGCCTGGTGGAAGGCGTCGACCATCGCCTTGTCCTGCGCCTGGAACGCCAGGTGATGGCGGCCAGTCAACGCGCCCTGCGCCGCTTCGCTGCCGGCGGTGGAGACGAACAGCTCGTCCGCCCAGAAATAGCCCTCGTCCTCGCCGCCCATCGGCACGCCGAGCACATCGAACACGGCGGTGTAGAACCGCTGGCTCGCCTTCAGGTCGCGGACGACCAGCTGGATGTGGTCGATCAGGCGACCGCGATGCAATTCCTGGGTTTCCATGGCGTGATCCTCGAATTGGGAGCCGACAGTGATGACATAGAACGCGGACAGCGAGTGTCCGCAACGGAGCGTCTGCACCGCGTTAACGCCGCCTGCACGCGCCATGGCGGACGCTGCCGCTCGCCAGCCATCACGAGCCAGCCCGCATGCCCGAGTCCATCTACGACGCCCTGCACGAAAGCCACGAAGCGCAGCGCTCGCTGTGCCGTCGCATGCTGCGATCGAAACCCGGCACGCGCGAGCGGCTGGACCTGTTCACCGCCCTGCGCATCGAACTGGCCGCGCATGCCGCCGCCGAGGAACGCTTCCTCTACGCGCCGATCCTGATGGACGACCGCGGGCTCAACTCCTCGCGCCACGCGCTGCACGAACACCACGAGATCGACGAACTGGTCGAGGACATCCAGTCGCTGGATCCCCGCTACACCGCGTGGCTGAAGAAGGCGCGCGAACTGTCGGGAAAGGTGCATCACCACCTGCGCGAGGAAGAGAAGAAATTCTTCCAGGTCTCCGGCCGCATCCTCAGCACGACCAGGAAAGTACAGCTCGCGCGCCAGTACCGCCGCGACTACGCGCGCATGCGCAAGGCACTGGAAGCGGAGTAAGCCGCAGCACGCTACGCATTCTTTACGGCATCGGCGGGAAAACCGCGTAGCGGCGTTATGCGCGCGACACCTATCGTGGCCACACCGCACCGCCGTGCGCCACGACCCGCTCCATGTCCATCCTGATCCTCCGCGGCCCGCACGCAGGTGCGGCAGCCGGTTCACCGCCTCACTTCGCTTCGACTGACCACGACCTGCGCCTGCGCGCCCATTCGGCTGGCCACGCGCTGCACTGCCGTGCCTTCGACAGCCTGCGCGACCTGCTGCCCCGCCTGCGCCAGGTGCGCCAGGTGCGCCGGCAGGATGGCATGGTGCTGATCGATGCGGGCGACCTCGCCGTCGACAGCCCCGACGACGCGCACGCGCTCCGCGATGCGCTGGATGCCCTGCCCGTTCCCTACATCGAGCTGCACGACGATGCCGCGCATGCGCTTGAACCGCGCGTGCAGCCGCAACATCCCCCGCTGGTCACGGTGATCCTGCGCGACGACCTGCCGCACGCCTACACGATGGCGCTGGCCATCGCCTTGCGCCGCGTCGATCACCCCGAACCGACGGCCCCCCTCCATGCCTGAGCAGGAATCCCTCATGTCCATCCTCGTGATCCGTGGTCCAGAGCACCACGACGGACTGACGTCGCCGCCGATGCCGTTGCCACCGTCCATCCTCGGCGCCCTCGTGCAACGCGCCGGCTGCGCCGGCCAGACGCTGGCCGTGCGCAGCTGCGGCTCCACCACCGAAGTCCTCAACGCACTGCGCCTGGCCAACGAATGGGGCGTACGTGCGACCCTGCTCGATCCCGGTTCGCTGTCCGATCACCCGCTGCTGCAGCGCGCGGTACAGGGCCTGGCGCATCCCTACGTGGAGGTGCATGACGATCTCGGCGGGCATGAAGCCACCCTGCCCGCGTCCACCGGCCGGCGCCTCGCGGTGATCGAAGGCTACGGCGCACGCAGCTATGCGCTGGCGCTGGAGATCGCGCTGGAGCGACTCGGCCATGCGGAATGCGAATGCGATGTGCACGTCGGCACCTGACGGAGACGACGCGTCGCCGCGCCACTACTTCGCCGACTACGAGGTCTACCAGGACGGCGTCGCCATCGCCTGGGGCCAGGTGACGCACAGCGCGGCGCGCGGCGTCGACGGCGATCCCGATGCACTCGTCGCGGCCCTGCGTGCACGGGCATCGCGCACGCATGACGTCGATGCCGGCGTCATCCGCCTGCGCTGCGTTCACCGGCTGTAATCCACCGCGCTGTCATCCGGACGTCATCGCCACCGCGTACCGTGCCGCCCTTTCCGGGGACAGGACGGGACGTTGGCCGAACAGGCGATCAGGGCACTGACGCGCGTCTTCACCGACGAAGCGCCGGCGCTGCGCGGCTTCTTCGCGCGCCGTGGCGCCAACGACGAGACCGAGGACCTGGTGCAGGAGACCTACCTGCGCCTGCTTCGCGCGCACCAGGGCAGCGGCGAACGCATCGTCAACCCCGAAGCCTATCTGTACACCGTCGCCACCAACCTGGCGCGCGAGCAGGCCGCACGCCGGCAACGCTTGCCCGTCCCCATCGAAGACGTCGAACAGGTGGCCGCGCTGATGACCAGTCCGGAAGGCGTCGAGGATGCGACCGACCGCGCGCAGCGCCGCCAGCACATGCAGGCCTTGCTCGCCGGCCTGCCGGCGCGGACGCGCGCGGTGCTGGTCATGCAGTACCGCGATGGACTGACCTACCGCCAGATCGCCGAGCGCATGGGCGTGTCCTCGCACATGGTGAAGAAGCACGTGGTGCGCGGACTGGCCGTCTGCCGGCGCGCGGTCGGGGACGCGCCGTGAGCATCCCGATGTTCGGTCGGACCACGGCCACGGAAGCCGCCGCGCAGTGGCATCTGCTGCAGCGCGAAGGCGCGCTGAGCGCGGCCGACCAACAGCGTTTCATGGACTGGCTGGTCGCCTCGCCCGACCATCTGCGCGAGTATCTGGCCATGGCGCGTGTGGTCGCCGAACTCGGCGATGCACTGCACGACCTGCCCGCGGACGACGACGTCGATGCGATCATCGCCGGCCAGCGTCCGGAGGCCGGCAACGTGATCGCGTTCGGCCGCCCACGCCGTGCGGCACCGGCATCGCCGGAGGTCGTGCGTCGCGGCCGGATGCGACGCGTGGCCGTCGCGGCCGTGCTGCTGGTGGGTATCGGGGTTGGGCTGCACGCCGCGCTGCCGACGCGGAACACCTATGCCGCCCCGCATGGGGCTCCGCGGGTGTTCACGCTGGACGACGGCACCGTGCTGCATCTCAACGCGGAAAGCACCGCCTCGGTGTCGCTGAGCCTGTTCCAGCGACGTGTCGAGCTGGCGAGCGGCCAGGCCAGCTTCGTCGTCGCGCCGGACCGCCGTCCCTTCACCGTGCACGCCGCCGGCCTGGAAGTGCGCGACATCGGTACGACGTTCGATGTCTCGCTGCAGCGCGACCAGGCCCGCTTCGGCGTCACCGAGGGGCGCATCCAGGTGATCGACGAGGCGGGCGACGGTCCGCTGCTGGCCGACCTGCGGGCGGGACAGGCCGCGCGCATCGCGCACGAGGATCGTCGCGTGCAGGTCACCCGCGAAGATGCCGACGTGCTGACCGCATGGTGGGAACGCCGGGTCGTCTTCCGCAACGAACCGCTGCGCGAGATCGCCGACCGCTTCAACCGCATGAACCGCGTGCAGCTGCAGGTGGACGACCCCACGGCCGGCGCGTTGCGCCTGACCGGCAACCTGCAGGCGAACGATCTCGACTCGCTGCGCGCCTTCCTCGACGAACAACCCACGCTGGCCACCACCCTGCAGGCGGGCGAGATCCGCGTGCACTCGCGTCCTGCATCGGTATCGATCGTGCGCTGAGCGGGCGCTGTAAGAAAAAATTCACGAAGAAACCGGTGCCCGATCTTCTTCGTGCGGAATCGTAGGAAGCGTGAGCGCGCGGCGATCGCGACGCCACCACCCCACCCCACCGGACCCCATGATGCGCCGACTCCTCGTTCTTTCCATCGCCCTCGCCCTGCAGACCGCGACCGCCACCGTCGCCGCCCGGCAGACGAACGTCGCGACCGACGCCATCCCCGCGCAATCCCTCGACAGCGCGCTCAACACGCTGTCGCGGCAGACCGGCCTGCAGTTCGTCTACAACGCACAGTCCGGCAATCCGCGTACGCGCGCGGTGCCCGCCGGGCTATCGTCCGACCAGGCGCTGGCGCACCTGCTGGAAGGCACCGGCCTGCGCTTCCGCTATCTCAACGCCGGCACCGTGACCATCGAAGCCGACAGCGCCACGACGCCGGCCGCACCGGCTGCACCCACGCAGACGCCGGCGCCGACGGCCTCCGCGGCCAGCCCAACGACGCAAGCCGTCGACGCGCAGGAACTGGACAGCGTGGAAGTGGTCGGCAGCTACAGCCGCAGCCTGGAACAGGCGGTCGACCTGAAGCGCTACACGGTCGGCTTCTCCGATTCCATCGTCGCCACCGACGTCGCGGATTTCCCCGAACAGAATCTCGCCGAAGCGTTGCAGCGCATGCCCGGCGTGACCATCGAGCGCAACAAGGGCATGGGCAGCAAGGTCAACGTCCGCGGCCTGCCCTCGGAGTACACCCACGTCTCCATCAACGACCTCGCGACGGCCTCCGGCAGCGGCGGACGCGATGTCGAGTTCGACCTGTTCGCCTCCGAGATCATCCAGCAGGTCACGGTGCAGAAGTCACCGACGGCCGCCGACGAGGAAGGCGGCATCGCCGGCTCGGTGAAGATCTCCACCGCGCGCCCGTTCGACTACAACGACCGCAAGCTGGTGCTCTCCGCCGAAGGCGCGCACAACTCGATTTCCAGGGAGACCGACCCCAAGTTCGCCTTCCTCGCCAGCGACACCTGGGGCGACTGGGGCGCACTGGTGTCGTTCTCGTATGCGCAGCGCACCAACCGCACCGATTCCACCTCGGGCATCAACTTCCGCCCGATGTCGCGCTTCCTCGGTGCCTCCGGTACGCGCGGTTCGCAGGCCGAAGCGGTGATCGAGCGGGATACCGGCCGGGTCATCGACAACCGCGCCGACACCGCCGAGAGCAACCTGATCGTGTTCCAGGACAAGGTGGGCGACCGCGTCTACCTCAACGACCAGAAGAAGTGGGGCGCCACCACCTCGCTGCAGTACCGGCCCAGCCGCACCTTCAGCCTGACCTTCGACGCCATGGTCGGCGGCTACGACACCACCGAGGACGAATACGACGCCGCGGCGTACTCCGCGTCCAGCCGCAGTACGCTGGACACGATCTACGAATACGACGACACCACGCTGTCCGACTACGGCATGCTGGTGCTGCGCGACGTGTCGTACACCGCCACCCAGCACGAGTTCCTCAGCAAGGAACGCATCAACGAAACCGCCTACGGCCAGTACAGCCTCGCGCTGGACTGGAACAACGACCTCTGGGACATCGACGCCATGGTCGGCTACTCCGGCGCCGAGAAGACGCTGGACTACTCCAACCTGAAGCATGTCGCCTACGCGCCGTCGCGCACGCGCTGGACCGGCCGTAGCGGCGAGACGATCCCCAGCGCCACGTCCAACGGCTTCGACATGTACAACTCGCCCTCGCGCTACCTGTTCGAGGCTTACGAGACCACGCTGGAAAAGATCAACGACGACAAGTACGCCGCGAAGCTGGACGTCACGCGCAAGCTCGACCTGCCGTTCCTGCCCGCACTGCGCAGCGTGCAGTTCGGTGGCCGCTACACCGACCGCAGCAAGGAACGCCAGTACGGCGAGCTGAAGATCACCGGCCCGTCCGCCGGGGACACGTCGTGGGTCAACACCCGCACGCTGGCCGACAGCCCGCTGCAGGGGATCGGCGACATCGTCCCCGGTGGCGCCTACAGCGTGAAGGACCTCGACTGGCAACAGGTCTCCAACGACTTCGCACGCGGCTACTTCCGCTATCCCGGCTTCTACACACCGTTCGACAACGCCCAGTACTACCGCGTCGACGAAGGCGTCGCCGCCCTGTACGCGATGACCAACTTCGACTTCAGCCTGGGTCGCGTGCCGGTGACGGTGAACGCCGGCGCGCGTTACGTCGACACCTCGGTGACCTCGTTCGGCTACCACCCGGTGCAGAATCCCGACGGCAGCACCGGCTACAGCGGCACGCCCGTGTCCAGCGACGGCGGATACAGCGACGTACTGCCCAGCTTCAACCTGACCGCGGAACTCGCCGATGGCCTGCTGCTGCGCGCCGCCGGCTCCGAAACGCTGATCCGCCCCGCGCTGACCGATGTCGCCTACAAGCGCACGGCGAGTTGGAGTTCGTTCCGCTTCACCGACGGCAACCCGGACCTGAAGCCGACCTACGCCAGGCAGGCGGAAATCGGCCTGGAGAAGTACCTGGACAACGGCGGCCTGCTGGCGGCGTCGTACTTCCGCAAAAGGATCGATGGCGTGGTGGTCAACGCGCTGACCGGCGTGGTCGAGGACGTCGCCGTCTACAACGCCAACGGCACGCTCAACGGCTACTACGACTTCGACGTCTACCAGCCGGTGAACGCCAAGGGCTCGTACGACGTCCAAGGCATCGAGCTGATCGCGAACCTGCCGCTGGCCGCGCTGCATGCGTCGCTGGACGGCTTCGGCATCAACGCCAACTACACGATGCTGGACAGCTCGCTGGCGGGCGAATCCGACCTCGGCATCCGCACGCCGATGCCGGGCCTGTCCGAGAAGAGCTGGAACCTGACCGCGTACTACGAGCATGCACGCTTCGACGCCCGCATGTCCTACAACAGCAAGAGTGCATACGTGGAATCGATCGGCTACAACATGTATCCGATCTGGCGCGATGCCTATGGCCAGCTGGACGTGTCGATCGGCTACCGCATCAACGACCACCTCAAGGTGAGCCTGAAGGGCATCAACCTGACCGACGAAGCCACCAGCGGCTACACGATGGATCCGTCGTTCCCGACGATGTACGAGAAGTCAGGCCGACGCATCAGCCTCGGCCTGCGTGCCGATTTCTGAGCCCCTGCGTCGCTCCCAGGGGCGACGCATGCCTTCCCCGCCTGGCCACTTCAGCAGTGGCCCGGCACGTGCGGCGCGGTCTTCCGTGCCGCCCCCAGGAGTATCGATGCCGCGTCCCCTGTTCTGCCTCGCCCTGCTGGCCCTTCCCACCTTCGCGCTCGCGGCCGATGACCACGGTCGTCGCTGGCAACCCGGCGATCATCACGTGCACAGCGAGTGGAGCGTGGACTGGGACAGCACTACCACGCCGCCCACGCCGGTGCGCGGCGGCGATTCGCCCTACACGCGCAGCGACAACGCGCGCCAGGCATCGAAGTTCGGATTGACGTGGATGGTGCACACCGACCACGGTGGTCCCGGCCATTCGGCGGTGACGCGCGACCACGCCTTTCCCGCGCTGGAACAGGCGCGTCGCGACGTTCCCGCGCTGATCCAGTTCAACGGCATGGAGTTCGACGTGCCGGCCGCGGAACACGCATCGCTGATCATTGCGCCGAGCGCGCGCGAACGCGACGAACTGGTCGAGATCGAGCGCCGCTTCAGCCGCAGCGAACCGGTCGACGGCGTGCCGCGCGACGACGGCCAGACCATGCTCGACGCGCTGGCGCACATGCGCGACCTGCCTTCGCCACCGCTGATGTTCGTCAACCATCCCTCGCGCACCGCCACCGGCGTGGGCGTCTGGGGCAAGGTCGATCCCCTCGAACTGCGCGGCTGGCACGACCGCGCACCGCGTGTGCTGGTCGGCATGGAGGGCGCGCCCGGCCACCAGGCGATCCGCAGCGAGCGCGGTCTCTACCGCAACAAGGCGGCGCCGACGTTCGGCGGCTTCGACCAGATGACCACGCAGGTCGGCGGCGTGTGGGACACGCTGCTGGCCGAGGGACGGCGCTTCTGGATCACCGCGAGTTCCGATTCGCACGTCAACCTGCGCGACGGCGGACGCGACTATGACCCGGGCGAATACAGCAAGACCTACGTGTGGGCGCGGCCCGACGCCGACGACATCCTCGATGGTCTTCGCCACGGCCGCATGTTCGCGGTCACCGGCGATCTGATCGATGCGCTCGAACTGACGGTGCGCCAACCCGGCCACCCCACGCGCCAGGCGACGCTCGGCGAAACACTCGCACTGCCTGCAGGCGCGACGATGCGCATCGAACTGCGCGTGCGGCAGCCCGGTCGACCCAATCCCCATGGCGATCGGCCCGCGCTGGCGCAGATGGAACTCATCGTCGGCACGCCCGGCGACGACGGTACGCCGGTGATGCAGACCCGTCGCTGGACGCCGGACCGCTGGCGCAACGAGGCCGCGTGGCGCGTCGCCACGTGGGAACTGCCGGTACCCGCGCGCGGTGCGTTCGTGCGTGCGCGCGGCGGCAGCACGCAGGACACCACGCCGCTTCCCGACGTGCCCGGCGAGGATCCGTGGCAGGACCTCTGGTTCTATTCCAATCCGGTCTTCATCGGCACGGCAGGGTCGAACGGCGCCGCGGCGGGGCGCTGACGCCAGGACAGCACGCGTTCACGCCACGGTGTGATCGCGTGCGCAGTTCGTCCGCTTCCCGCGCTTCGCGTTGACGCGATCTTTGCGAACCGCACGCGATACTGCGGGCGTGGTCGGTGCTGCAGCAGCAGCCTGCCGGATCCAGCTGGAACAGCCACGGCGACCACACGGATACCGTTGTACGAAGCCCTAGCTTCGTCCAGCCTGGCTGCACGTGCGTCCCCTCCGATAGGATCGCTGGCGCGGTATCCGCTTCACCGGTGCAGGACAACGAAACGCATGGCCTCAGCCACGCGTTTCGTTCCTGTGTGCAGCGCCGCTTTGCGGGCACGGTAATCCGACGCGCCCGGTACGTGATCCACCGTAGGCGGCCCTGTTCCAGCGCGCTCCGTGCATGGGATGGCGCGCGGCGATGCGCGCGCGCCGCCCTCATCCGCGCAGATCGACGTCCGCCACCTTGTCCTGGTAATCCTCTTTCGGATCGACACCGAGCAGCAGCTTCACGCCGGCCAGCAGGCTCTGCTCGTTCAGCCAGATTTCCGCGTGTTCGGGATCGAAGCGCAGCAACGCCAGCTTCGGATCTTCCTTGCCCCCTTCGTACCAGGCGGCGACGAACGGATTCCACAGGCGTTCGATCACGGCACGGTCGTCGTCGCGCACGACCGATCCCTGCAGGCTGGCGAAGATATCGTGCCCCATCGACGCGAACGTGGCGACGGCGCGCTGTGGCGTGCGCGTGCGTTGCGCCAGCAGGTTGTCCGTCGCGGTGAAGATCCACAACGGCCCCCGCCCCTCGTGCTCGAGCAACGCGGTCATCGGCCGCGTGTGTCCATCCTCGCCACCATCGAGTCCGATCATCACCGTCCGGTCGGACTTGATCGCCTTCCACAGCTTCCTTTCCAGTTCCTCGGGGGTATGCATGGCGTGCTCCGATGAGGGGATGCGCAGACGGTAGGCGGGGCGATGTGGTGTCGCCGTCAAGAACGCGCAATGCCCGTCAGCCCGCCCTCATCTTCGTTATGCGCACGTCACGGCTTCCGAACCGCTGCATGAACGCGCAACGTCGAACAGTGGATTTTTCACCGCTCGTTCGCATCCCGCCGCGCAGGCTGGCACCGCGATACCCACCCAGGAGATCCATCATGACGACCTCACGCATCCTACTGTCGCTCGGCTTGCTGTCGGTGATGTCCGCCGCCGGGGCGCAGGCCTATGGTCCACAGGACGAAGGCCGCCGTTTCAGCGACGGCAGCAAGGTCGAATGCCGCAACGTGGAAGTGCAGAAGAACAGCCGTGACCCGAATCGCGTGGCCGGCACCGCCATCGGTGCCGTCGTCGGCGGCCTGCTGGGCAACCAGGTGGGCAGCGGCAACGGCAAGAAGGTCGCCACGGTCGGCGGTGCCATCGCCGGCGGCGCGATCGGCCGCAAGGTGCAGGGCAACAGCCAGGAACACAAGGGCAACCGCGTCGTCGAACGTCGTTGCGAGCGCGTCTACCGCTAAGCGCGCCTGCTCCCCGGGACAGGTGCCGGCGCCCGCAGCCCCTGGCTGCGGGCGCTTCTTTTTGTCCGCTGAGGACCGCCGTGCCTGTCGCTAGCCGTGCGTCCCGGACGCGGCGGGCAACGCATGCAGCACCTGGTCGGACATCTCCTCGACCGCACGCGGCTTGCCGATGTAGTAGCCCTGCAGGCGGCTGCATCCCATCGACGCCAGCATCTGTTTCTGCTCCAGGGTCTCGACGCCTTCGGCCACCACTTCCATGCCCAGTTGCTGGCCGAGCATCACCACCGACTGCACGATCGCCGCATGCCGCGAGCCGGTGGTCATCTGCCGCACGAACTGGCGATCGATCTTCAGTTCGTGCGCCGGCAGGTAGGCCAGGTAGGACAGGCTGGAATAGCCGGTACCGAAATCGTCCACCGAGATGCGCGCACCCACCGCCACCAGCTGCGTCAGCACTTCGACCGTGCGCTCGGGTTCCAGCATCGCCATCGACTCGGTGATCTCCAGCGTCAATGCGCCGGGCGGCAGGCCATGCCGGCGCATCGCCGAGGCCACCTGCGCCACCAGGTAATCGCCGCGCACCTGCACCGGCGACAGGTTCACCGACACCGTCGGCACGCGCGCACCGGCGCGACGCCACGCCGCCCATTGGCGGCAGGCTTCATCCAGCACCCACTGGCCGAGGTCGACGATCAGGCCCACGCGCTCGGCCAGCGCGATGAAGCGGTCCGGCATCACCAGCCCCAGGCGCGGATGCTGCCAGCGCACCAGCGCCTCCATGCCCGCCATGCCGTTGTCCAGCGCGCGCACCTGCGGCTGGTAATGCAGCACCAGCTGCCGGCGTTCCAGCGCCTTGCGCAGTTCATAGGTGAGCTGCAGCTGGCCCTGAACTTCATCGCCCATCGATGGCGCATACAGTGCCAGCCCGTTGCGGCCGGCCTGCTTGATGTAATACATCGCCGCGTCCGCGTGCGCGATCAAGGCCTGCGCGTCTTCGCCATCGCCGGGATACAGCGCGATGCCGACGCTGGCGCTGACCACCACGTCGTCGTTCTCCGCCAGCCGCGCCGATTCGGCCAGGCTGGCAAGCAGGCGTTCGCCGCGTGCGGTGGCGTCGCCCGCCTGCGATACCGTCGTGACCACGACGAACTCGTCGCCGCCCAGGCGCGCCACCGTGTCGCCGGGCAATGCCGTGCGCTGCATGGTGTCGGCCACGCGCACCAGCAGCGCATCGCCCACGTGGTGGCCGAAGGCATCGTTGACGCCCTTGAAGCCGTCCAGGTCGATGAACAGCACGGCGAAGCGGTCGCCCTGCAGCTGCGCCTGCAGGATGCGGTCCTGCAAGGCATCGATCAGCAGCAGCCGGTTCGGCAACCCGGTCAGCGCGTCGTGCATCGCCAGGTGGGTCAGTTGCCGGTTGGCCTGCTGCAGCGAATCGGACAGGCGCGCGGTGCGGTCATGCAGCAGCCGGTCCAGCGCGCTCGCCCCGATCGCGGTGCCCAGCACGGCGGCGTTCACCACCACCACCAGCCACGCCAGCGAATCCGGCGACAGCCCGTCACGCAGCGCGGCGCTGCAGATCGAACCGGCGGGAAAGTGCGCCGCGGCCATGCCCGTGTAGTGCATGCCGACGATGGCCACGCCCATCACGCCGGCGGCGAGCAGGCGGTGCAGGCGTTCGTGGTGCGCGTTGTCGCGCAGGCGATACGCGATGGCCAGCGCCGCACCGGCGGCGACGATGGCGATCAGCAACGACGCGCCGAACCACAGCGGCCGGTAGATGATCTCCGGGTTCATCCGCATCGCCGCCATGCCGATGTAATGCATCGCCGCGATGCCCAGCCCCATCACCACCGCGCCGCTGAGCAGGCGCAGCCGAGTGACATGGTCGCGGGTGACCAGCCACAGCGCGTAGCCGCTGGCGGCGACCGCCAGCAGCAGCGACAGCACGGTGATGCCGATGTCGTAGCCCAGCCGGATCGGCAGGCGCAGCGCCAGCATGCCGATGAAGTGCATCGACCACACGCCGATGCCCATCGCCAGCGCACCGCCGGCCAGCCACCAGCGGCGGGCGACCGGGTCGCTGGCGCGGATGCGTCCGGTGGTCTTCAGCGCGGCATACGAGGCCACGACGGCCACGGCGAACGACGTGACCACCAGTTCCGGCACATAGGTCGCAACAAGCCCTGCTTCCATGGAACGTCCCTGGCACTCCTCTTCTGACAGCTTCAACGGCGTGGCCATTCAAGAATGAAGGCGTGCGCCGACAACCGGCGTCAGCGTGATCCATTGTGCGGACCCTGTCACATAACGACCGCTGCGCATGCCGCGGCGGCGGCGATGCCGGGCGTATGTGCGCCGTCCTTGCCCTCGCCTCCGCCCCCGCGTATAACGCCCGTTATAACGCTTGGAGGCATCCCGTGAAGCTCAAGATCACCACCATCGGCAATTCCGCCGGCGTCATCCTGCCCCGCGAGCTGCTGGCACGCCTGCGCCTGGAGAAGGGCGACGAACTTCACGCGCTGGAAACCCCTGACGGCATCCGCCTGACCGTCTACGACCCCACGGTGGCCGAGCAGATGGAGATCGCCGAGCAGGTGATGCGGGAGCGCCGCACCCTGCTCAACAAGCTCGCACAGTAGGAGCGGCCATGATCACCTGGATCAGCAGGACGCTGGCCCTCGCCATCCACGACCGGCAACTCGCCGAACATGGTGGCGGCACAGGCGTGCGCGACGAAGGACTGCTCGAATCCGCGCTTGCACGCCCACAGCAGTTGTTCGCATACGGCGACCCCACTCCGGATCTGGCGCAGCTCGCGGCAAGCGTGGCGCACGGCCTTGCGCGCAATCATCCTTTCGTCGACGGCAACAAGCGCACCGCGGCGGTCGCCTGCGAAGTCTTCATCGTGCTCAATGGTGGCAGGCTCAGTGCGACGGACGTTGAGCTCTACCCACAGTACCTGGGACTCTCCGAAGGCTCGATCAGCGAGACCGGGTTCGCCGACTGGCTGCGCCCGCGCATCGCGATGGCGGCGACCGGCAAGGTGCAGGAATCGCCGGCACGTTACGCGCGCTGACGGCTCAATGCTTCGTCAGGCAACGTGATCCGCAGGGTGGGCTCCGTCGGTCGCAACGGAGCGCACCCATGCCGGCATTCGTCAATGCGGCTTCTGCCGGTCCAGGGTGAACGCGTCGGCCACCGCATGCTTGGCGCGTTCCCACGTCAGCCGCGAACCGCCGCGCGCGCGATCCCAGCCGCGCTGGAGCTCCGAGGCCAGGCTGTCGTCCCACGTGCGGTCGCTGTACTCGCCGCGCGCATACGTGCCGTAGCGGTAGGCCGAACGGTAGTCGTCGAACGCGTCGCCTTCCTGGCGATACGGTGCCTGCTCGAAGCGCCTGGAGAACGTGTCGTCGCTGCGCGCATAGGCGCCATAGGTGCGGTCGGCGCGTTCCCACGCGTCCTGCACGGCCGGACGTGCGTGCTCCCAGTCCAGCCGCGACTCGCCCCGGCGCTGTTCCCAGCCGGCCTGCAGGCGGCGTTCGGTGTCGTCCCACGACTGTTCCGGATACTCGCCGCGCGCCACCGCACCGGCGTGGTACACGCCTGCGTAGTCGCGCTGGAAATCATGCTCGCTCGAATAATACGGGCGCGTCGGCGCGGTCTCGCGCCAGTAATCGGCTTCACCGGTGGGGTCGATGCGTTCGGCCACGCCCTTGCCGGCGGCGGCACCGATGACGGTACCGGCCGCCGCGCCGATCAGCGTACCGATGGGGCCGAACACCGTGCCGGCCACCGCACCGGCGGCGAGACCACCTGCGGCGCCACCGACGCCGACGCCGACCGGGTGCGAGCCGAGTGCGCCACTGAGGGGGTCACGGTTCGCGTCGCGTTGTGATGTATCGCGTGTCATCTGGGGGATCCTCCGAAGTGGTGAAGCGATGCGACATGCAGCGCCTCATGCCGGCACGAATACGTCGTGCGCGGCGTGACTCCGATCCTCCGCATTGCAGGTGATCACCGCGTGCAGCCGGGTCATGTTGGTGACCACGCCGTGATCGAAACGTGTGGTTTCCGACAACCGCACATGAACTGGTGGCGCATCGCCTCGACGATGCGCCACCTGCATGGCATTGAGGTGCTGCGTCAGGCGACGCGGCGCGGCAGCGTGATCGCGAACGTCGTCGTACCGTCTTCGGAGCGGGCCGTCACGTCGCCACCGTGCGCGGTGGCGATCTAGCGCACGAGGAACAGGCCGAGGCCCAGGCTGGTGTGTTCGCCCTTGTGGGCCGCGTTCGAGCCGCGTCGCAACGGATCGAACAGCGTGTTGAGCGCATCGCCCGACAGGGGCTCGCCTGCATTGCTGACCGCGATCAGCACGTGGTCGGTCTGGCCTGTCAGCGACACGCGGATCTCCGCGCGCTCGTCGCCGTACTTGGCGGCATTGGTCACCAGGTTGTGGATCGCCTCGCGCACACGCGTGTCGTCGAACGCGCCGCGCACCTGCCCCTCCACCTGCAATGCAATGGAGGCCTCGGGCAACCCGGCACGCAGCAGCTCGATCTCCTCGGCGATCGCCTCGCCGAGATCGCAGGCCACGCGCTGCAGTTTCATGCCGCCCCCCAGCGTGCTCTTGCTGTAATCCAGCAAGCCATCCACCAGCCGGCTCAGCTGCACGCCGCCACTGAGGATGCGCTCCGCCTGCCGCGCATGCGGGGTGTCCCTGGTGCGCTCCACCAGCAAGTCCGCCGTGCCGATGACGGCGCTGAGCGGCCCGCGCAGGTCGTGGCCGAGCGCACCGAGGAAGACCTGGCGCCACGATTCGACCGTGCGCGAGAACTCCAGCAGCGATTCGGCCACCGCCTGGTCGATCGCTTCGTTGAAGCGGATCATGTCCTCGATGGAGCCGGTAGCGAGCGTCTGGTCGGCGGCCCACAGGCGCAGCACCGACGCGCGCAGCGCCCGGTACTCCGCGATCATCTGGTTGACGCCGAATCCGTCATCCGCACGCGCCCGGCCGTGGCTGGTCGCCGCCGACTCGGGGCCCACCCTGGCCGGCGCGCGGCCTTCGGCCTTGGCCCGCTGCTGCGCGCTGCTCTGGGCCGTGCGCAGGTCCAGCACGATCGCATCCAGGATCAGCGGGACGTCGTTGCGCAAGGTCTTTTCATCGAACGCGACACCTGCCGGTGCCTGGGTGATGGCGAACTCCACGGCATCATCGAGAATCCGCTCGGTGTTCGCCTGGATGAAATCGGCAAGTCGCATGGGCACTCCTCTTTGCTCCTGTGGCGTGTGGGCGCCTGCGATCATCGGGTCATCCTTCCGTATCGAGGCGGGCGATTTCGTTGTTTCGATTCCGACGCGCGAGTCAGTCGGCGATGCTGCGCGGATCGCGCGGATCATCGATGTGCGCCGGATCCTGCCGAGGCTGGTCCGGTCCGCCGGGTACGTCCTCCGGATCGCCGGGATCACGCGGCTGGGGCGGTGTCTGCGGTTCGTCCGGCGCGTACGGATCACTCGGCGTGCCGGGCACACTCGGCTTGCCCGGTTCGGACGGCGTGCCGGGCGGCGTCGGTTGGCCCGGCGGCGTCGGCGTGCCGGGTGGCGTCGGTGATGGCGTAGTGGCGTTCGTCATGTCGTGCTCCGAGGCGCCGGTGACGGCGCGGTCAGTCTTTCGCGGGTGACGCCTGCGGTGCCGCGCCGGCGCCTGCATCGCCGGACAGCAGCTCGCCCCAGCGCACTTCCACGCCGTTGCGGCGCCCCTTTTCGACCAGTTTCAACCCGTCGGGATCGATGGTCAGCGTGTACGGCTTCTCGCCGATGGTGATTTCGCGTCGCAGGGCTTTGTCGAGTGGCGTCATGGTGCGCTCCTAGATCTGGGCAGGATGGTGGCGGGGTTGGCCTTCGGTCGCGCCCGGCTCGGTGGCCGGATCGTTGCGCGCCTCGTTCGTGCGCTTGCCGCGTGCTTCGCCCGGCAACGGCGGGCCCGCGGGCCGGCGTTGTTGCTCCAGCGGATTCGGCGGGTCGTGCAGCGGCGTGGACAAGGTCTTGGCCATGGGCGCTTCCTCGCGTGTGGAGGTGCAGCCTCGCGTCCGGCCCGTTTGCGGTTCGTGAATACGGGCGTCGGCGTTTCAGCGTCCAGTCACGCAACGGCGCAGGCGACTGGCGCATGAATGCGTGCACACGAACGCGACGGCGTTTTTACATACGCGCTTCCACCATCGCCGCATGCTCTGCCAAGAACGTATCGACGCGCGGTTGTCCGACGCGGAAATCCTGGTCCACACCGGCGCCGATATCGGCGACCCCCACACCTTCCTGCGCGGCTTGTGGACGCAGGTGTACGACAAGGCACCGATGCACCTGCGCTCGGCGATCCTGCGCCGCCTGCATGGCTTGTCGCGCCGGTTGGGCGTCAGCTACGAGCATGGCGCCGATCCCGCCATGCACTGACGCGAGGCTCAGCCCGGCGGTTGCAACCGCGACAGCGCCGCTTCCAGATCCAGCCTGCGGAATGGCTTGGCCAGCACCGGCGTACCGGCGTACTGCGGCGGCAGCCCATCCTGGCCGTAGCCGGTGGTGAAGAGGAACGGCACGCCGCGCACGCGCAGCGCATCGGCGACCGGGAACGATTCGGTGCCCGCCAGGTTCACGTCCACCACGGCGAGATCGACGTCCGTCTCCTTCAACTGCGCCAGCGCGTCATCGACCGAGCCCGCCGTGCCGACCACGTCGTAACCGATCGCCGGCAGCAGGTCTTCCAGCAGCATCACCAGCATCGATTCGTCTTCGACGATGAAGACGCGCTTGGCGGTGGACGGCTCGGTCATGCGTGGGCTCCTTCGTTCGGCAGCGGGGCGGTGATGCGGCAGGCCACGCCGGTCGGCGCGAACGTCAGGGTAACCTCACCGCGCAGGTCATGGCGAAGACCCCGTTCGATCAGGCGCGTGCCGAAGCCGCGCCGCGTGGGCGCGACCACCGGTGGGCCGCCCCGCTCTTCCCAGCACAGCACCAGTCGCGCCTGGCCGCCGTCGGTGTCGCGCGTCCAGTGGATCTCCACGCGCCCCGCCGGCACCGACAGCGCGCCGTACTTGGTGGCGTTGGTGCACAGCTCGTGCAGCGCCATCGACAGCGCCAGCGCACGTTGCGGGTCCAGGTCGACCGCCGGGCCATGGAGGTCGAAGCGACCCGTTTCGTCTTCGCCCGGCGCCACCGCGATGCGCACGATCTCCTCGATCTGCGCGCTTTCCCAGAACTTGCGCGTCAGCACGTCGTGCGCCTGCGCCAGCGCATGCAACCGCGCTTCGAAGCGCTCCGCGGCCAGCGCGGTGTCGCCGCCGTTGCGCAGCGTCTGCACCGCCATCGACTGCACGATGGCCAGCGTGTTCTTGACCCGGTGGTTGAGTTCGTTGACCAGCAGCCGCTGGTGTTCGTCGTGCAGCTTGCGCTCGGTGATGTCGGTGGCGGCCCCGAACCACTCGGTCACCTGCCCGCCCACCGGCCGGATCGGCACCGCACGCGAGGACAGCCAGGCCCATTCGCCGGTGTCGCTGCGCACGCGGTGTTCGGCCTTGTAGGTGGTCTGCGTGGCCTGCGCATGGGCGACCGCTTCACCCACCGCGGCGCGGTCGTCGGGGTGCACCAGCACTTCCAGCCAGTCCGGCGTCAGCGAGCCGTGCCGGCCCAGCAGCAGGCTGCCGCCGACGATGTCGATCTCGGTCCAGTCCTGGTTGGTGCGGTAGACGAGGTCGGTGGTGGCGTTGACCATCGCGGCCAGCCGCTCCTCGCTGCGGCGGCGCGCGTCTTCGTGCTGCTTGCGCTCGGTGACGTCGCGGGTGGTGCCGGCGACGGCCTCGACCTCGCCGTCCGGGCCGATCACCGGCACCAGCAGGTAGTCGTAGATGCGGCGGCCATTGGTGCCGTTGAACGGCACATCGCCGCGCACCGGCCGCCGCGTGGCGACGACCTGGTCGATCTCGCTGTCGTGCATGGCCGCATGCCACGGCTCGTAGCCGATCTCCAGGCAGGTCTTGCCGATCGCCTCGTCCCAGGTCATGCCCCACATCGCCAGCAGCGCGGCATTGGCGTAGGTGAAGCGGTGCTCACGGTCCCACATGTAGACCAGGTCGGGCGTGGTCTGCAGGATGGTTTCGTACAGCCGCAGACGCTGTTCCGAAGACGCATGCGGCCCTGCGGCTGCCGCGGAATGGTCCATGCACGTCCCCAGTTTCGTCGGTGCGTCGAGCTTAGCGGCGGCGCGTGTTGGTGGCCCGTGAAGCCCGCGCATGCGCGACAGGCTGCGGTTAATGCACGAAACGCGCGCGCTCAACACGGCGGGCCAAGGCCCGCCCTACACAAGCAACGGGATGCCTTGCACGTAGGGCGGGCTCAAGCCCGCCATCGCACGGCGCCACGTCGCGTGGGGAAATGA
>NZ_LSIF01000066.1 GCF_001556105.1 Pseudoxanthomonas mexicana
TCTGCAGGTTGGCGACGACCGAGGTGAAGCGGTTCTGCACCGCACCCAGGTCGGCGCGCGCACCGTTGACCGAGGTCAGCGCCTTGTCGACGATTTCCAGCGCCTGCTGCGCACCCTTGACCGAGCTGATGTCCAGGTTGCTGGCGAACTGCCGGGCGGGTGCCGAGGCGGCGACGGTCGCCGTGTAGGTCTGGGTTCCGTCGGCGGCGTTGGTGCCTGTCCAGGTGCCGACGGTGGCGGTGATCGCCTTGAAGGAACCGTCGGCGTTGCTGCTGTCCTTGACCGAGGTCAGGGTCAGGCCGGTGGTGCCGTTGACTTCGGCATACACGCCGGTTTCGCCCATCTTGGCGTTGATCGCCGTCGCGACGGCGGTACGCGTGGCCGCCGCCGTGGCCGCACCGTCCGCACCCTGCGTGACCTGCACGGTGTCGATGGCGACGCCGTTGATCTGCAGGCCGGAGATGCTGACGTTGGCGTTCGTGGTCAGGTTGCCCAGCGTCAGCGCATTGCTGTCGAAGCGGGCGCCGCCCAGGGCATTCGCCTTGGCATCGACGGTCTTGTCGATGGCGATGGCCTGGCCGGCGTTGGCGCCGACCTGGAACA
>NZ_LSIF01000067.1 GCF_001556105.1 Pseudoxanthomonas mexicana
TCTGCAGGTTGGCGACGACCGAGGTGAAGCGGTTCTGCACCGCACCCAGGTCGGCACGGGCCGAGTTGACCGACTTCAGCGCTTCGTCGACCACGTCCAGGGCCTGCTGCGCGCCCTTCACGGAACTGATGTCCAGGCTCGAGATGACGGTGGCGCTGGCGGTTGCGGCAGCGGTCGTGGTAGCGGCCGTCAGGCCGGAGTTGGCCGGCGTGCCGCCGATGACCAGATCCTTGCCGGACTTCACCGACGACAGCGTGACCTGGTCGTTGTTGGTGCCACCGACCGTCGCGTAGACGCCGGTTTCGCCCATCTTGGCGTTGATCGCAGTGGACAGGGCCTTGGCGATATCGGTGCCGGTGGCACCCGCCTTGTACGACACGGTGTCGATCGCGACGGTGTTGATCGTCATGCCGGTGACGCTGCCGTCGGCGGCGGCGGTGGCGATGGCGGTGCCCTGCACGTCGGCGGCGAACTTGACGTTGCCCAGCGCACCGGCCTTGGCGTCGACGGTCTTGTCGATGGCGATGGCCTGGCCGGCGTTGGCGCCGACCTGGAACA
>NZ_LSIF01000068.1 GCF_001556105.1 Pseudoxanthomonas mexicana
CCCCGCCGCCGCCCGCGCTCCGCATGACCGGCACGTGGAACATCGGCGATTCGCGTGGCGGCGACGCCTATGTACTCATCGACGGTGCCGACGTCACGATGGCGGGCCACCGCGACGACATCCGCACGGCGCAGCGTCTGCAGCAGGGCAATGCGCCCGTCCTGTGGGTGCGCCAGCAAGGCAAGCAATACGTGGTGCGCGATGCCGCCACGATGCAGCAGATGAAAGCCGCGCATGCGCCCGTCCAGGCACTCGGCGAACAGCAGGGCAAGCTCGGTGAGCAGCAGGGTGCGCTCGGCGAACGTCAGGGCGACCTGGGCATGAAGCAGGGCGAACTGGGCATGAAGATGGCTGCCATCGGCGTCGAACGCGCCTCCGCCTCCATGCGGGGCAACAACACCGATGAAGCGGCCAGCGATCGCCGCATGAAAGCGCTCGCGGATGAACAGGAAACGCTGGCCCGCCAGCAGGACGTCCTGGCCCGGCAGCAGGAACCGCTCGCACGCCAGCAGGAAGCGCTGGCCCGCAAGCAGATGGCGGCGACCGACAAGCTGCAGCGCGACGTAGACCGCCTGCTGGGCGACGCCATCCGCACCGGCAAGGCACAGCAACTCTGAAGGGTAGGGTCGTCGCGGACGTACGCGTCCGCGGCGTGAGGGTCAGGACGCGCCCGCGTCCAGTCCGCTCCACTGCGACCGCGCGATGCGGATGATCGCGCGGACCTGCTCCCGGTCGCGATGGCGGGAGATGGCGATGGCGCCCAACCGCAACGCGTCTGCGCGCAGGTCTTCGCTCACGTCGTAGTGCGCCCCGCTGCGTTTGTCCTGGAAGGCGCGGCGCGGCATCCCGAGTCGTGCGGCCATCGCATGCAGTTCGCCCAGCGTATCGGCCATCAGGTGCGCCCAGCGACGGCCGCGCCACACGGTGATCGCGTCGTCCACGTAGACGCTCATCGCGGCACGGTGGCCTTCGGCGGCCGCACCATGCGGTCCATCAGGTGTTCCAGCGTCGCCGGCAGGTTGCCGCAGCGGCCCATGTGCACCGGCGAGGTCTGGATGATGGAACTGCGCTTGGCGGTGAGCCAGTGGAAACGCGCGCGTGCCGGCAGCAGCCCGATCGGCGCGGCCGTTTCACCGCCGCGGCAGATCGCCGGAATCGTATCGAGGTGGCGGCGCAGGGATTCGACATCGAGCGTGGGATCGAGCGTACGCAGGCGTGCCTCGTCCAGTTCGATGCGTGCTTCCAGGAAGCCCGCGCGCTCGCACGACAGGATGATGCCGACGTTGGCGAATTCCTCGCGTTCCACGCGTGGTACCACCCGGATCACCGCGTAGTCGTAGGTGTCAGCCGTGTGCACGGATCGCCTCCTGCACGAAGGCTTCGCGCTGCGCCACGCGCTGCGTGAGGTAGGCCACGTAGGCCGCGCGCTGCGCGGCGGCATCGCCGAACGCGTCCGGACCCTGCAGCCAGGCGTCCGGCACGTCGGCGACGATGGCGGCGATCACGTCGGCGGACAGGCGCGCCGCGAGGTCCGCATCGACGTCGGCCACGCGAGAGGCCCAGCGCAGCAGCACGTGGTCGCGGATCAGCGGGAACGGCTTGCCCGCCCCGGACACATCGCCTTCCCAGCCATGGTGGAAGTACAGCGACGCGCCGTGGTCGATCAGGTACAGGCGGCGGTGCCACATCAGCAGGTTGGTGTTGCGTGCGGTGCGGTCGACGTTGCTGACGAAGGCGTCGAACCAGACGATGCGCGAGGCGAGGTCGGCGTCCGGCTGCTCGGCGACGGGATCGAAGTTCACCGCACCAGGCAGGTAATCCATCGCCAGGTTGAGTCCGGCGCTGGCCTTGATCAGGTCCTGGATCTCCGGATCGCCTTCGGTGCGGGCGAGGTCGGCATCCAGTTCCATCAATGCCAGGTCGGGCATCGGCAGGTTCAAGGCCTTCGCAAGTCCGCCGGAGACCAGCTCGGCGACCAGCGCCTTCGGGCCCTGTCCAGCACCGCGGAACTTGAGGACATACAGGCCATCGTCATCGGCCTCGACCACGGCCGGCATCGAACCGCCTTCGCGCAGGGGAGTGACGTAGCGGGTGGCAATGCGGAGGGGAAGCGTCATCAGGCCATCAGGATACCGCGACCGGGCTGCTCACTCAGGTGGAGCGGGACACACCCATGCGCCGCAACGCCAGGAAGACCACCACGCTCGATGCCACGCCCAGCAGCAGCGCGAAGGCCAGGCCGTGCGTGCTGTTCGCGAACGGCAGCCCGGGCAGGTTCATGCCGAACAGGCCGGCGACCAGGCTGGGTGGCAGCAGCAGGGCGGTGACCATCGACAGCACGTACAGATGCCGGTTGGTGCGTTCGGCGAGCTTCGCCGCGACTTCGTCCTGCAGCAGGCGTGCGCGCTCCTGCAGGGTGCCGACATCGCCGTCGAGATCGTCGAAGCGCTGGGTGAGGCGCGCGACCGCGGGGAGCAGTTCGTGCTCGGTGTCGGCCGGATGGCGTTGCTCGAACTGCTTGAGCACGCGCCGCATCGCGGTGAGCGGGCGATGCAGGCGCACGGTCTGGTGGCGCAGCTGCGCCAGGTCGCGTCGTTCCTCGCCGATGCTGTCGGCCAGTACCCGGTCCTCGATGCGGTCCAGACGCACCGACAGGCCGTCGCTGCTGCGTTCGACGGTATCGGCGAACCGGCCGGCGATGACTTCCAGCATGCGCACCGGCGAATCCACGAGCGTGCCGGCGCCGACGGCACGTCGCGCGGCTTCGACCGAACGCAGCGCCTGCCGGCGTGCGGTGACCAGCAGGTCGGGCGTCAGTGCGAAATGCAGCCAGCCGATGCCGTCATCGCCGCGCAGCTGGCCTTCGGCCGCCAGGTCGACACCGCGCTGGTGCGCCCAGTCGACGAACACGCCATGCACGGCCTCGTCCTCCAGTTGCAGGTTGACGTGCGAATCCGGCGACAGCAGCGTGGCGCGTGCGTCGTCGGGAATCGGCAGCTTCGCCATCACCTGCGCGCTGCGGGCATCGCTGAGGTCCACGTGCAGCCAGTGCCAGTGCCCGGCGACGTCCACGGCGTCGATGCCGCACTGCGCGGCGTCCAGGACCTGCGCGCGGCCCGCCGTGTCGAACCGGTACAGCCACAGTGCGCCGGGCAGGCCGGCGAACGGCGACGTGGGCACTTCGGGTTCGACAGGCAGAGCCATGTGTTGCAGCCGTGCGGCAACCGCAAGACGGTAGGGTGACGGTCAGGCTACCGCCGTCATGTGCCGGTCTCGTGACAGGCGAAGCGGCCGGTTAGCCAGCCGGTTGCGCTTCCGCGCCGCCCCGCTGCAGCGGATCCGGCAATGACTCGCCGTTGGGCGTGAAGGCCAGCGACACCGAATTCAGGCAGTGGCGTTCGCCGGTGGGCGGCGGGCCGTCGGGAAAGACATGGCCCAGGTGCGAGTGGCAGCGCGCGCAGACGATTTCGGTACGGACCATGCCGTAGCTGCCGTCGCGGATGCGGCCGACGTGCGTGTCATCGACCGGCTGGAAGAAACTCGGCCAACCGGTACCGGAATCGAACTTCGCACTGGAGCGGAACAGCGGCAGCCCGCACAGCCGGCAGGTGTAGACACCGTCGGTCTTGTTGTCGAGGAACACGCCGCAGAAGGGCGCCTCGGTGCCATGCTGCAGCAGCACGCGGCGTTCCTCGTCGCTCAGCCCCGCAACCAGGGTGTCGCGCTGCGCGTCGGTGGGCGGGGTCAGGTCGAAGGCCGTCATGGGGAACTCCGTGGTGGATGCAGGACAGAGATGGTGCCGGGCGCACCGGATCGCAAGCGTGGACTATGATCCCTGCTCATTCACGCGCCGAGGCACGGATGCGCCCGATTCCCACGTTCATCCTCATGATGATCGCCACGCCGGTGGCATCCGCACAATCTCCCGCGGTACCGGCACCGGTGTGCCTGGACGCGCGCCAGGTCGCGGAGTTGCAGCAGGCCTCGCCACGGCAACTGGCGGCACTGGACCGCAGCGGCCAGCGCTTCCGCATCGACCTGGGCGAGGACTGCCCGGGCAGCGCGGGCGCAAAGGCGCAGTTGCTTGCCCGCGGAGGGCGTGTCTGCGGCCACGCGGACGAAGCCGTTCGCATCGGAGCGGCTACCTGTCCGATCATCGGTGTGGCGCCGGTCGGCGCGCGCGACTACGCGACGCTGGCGCGTGCGGCTGCCTCCCTCGCCAACGAAACCGGCCCAACGACGCTGGACGCCGTCGAGGTACGTGGCGAACGGCGTCGCGGGTTCGGAGGGTCGTCCAGCTACTGCTTCGACACGCGCTACCTGCGCTCGTGGTCGGAAGACGGCAAGGGCATGCTGGTGGAAGTGGCGCCGAAGCGGTCCGGCGGCCATCGCTACTACCGCGTCGAGCTGCCGCAGAGCTGCCCCGACCTCAACGCCGCGCCGGCGATCAGCTTCCGCTCGGGGGTCGGCATCAGCCTGATCTGCGGCAATCCCGGCGACCGCGTCGTGGCCGAGGGACAGGGCGAAAGCGTGGCGTTCGGAGTGGTCAATCCGGTGTTCCCGATCAGCGACGACGTGCGCCAGTCGCGCTTCCGGGCCGGCATGCGTTTCCAGTGCACGGTCTCGGCGGTGTATCCGCACGAATCGGAAGACGGAAACGGACAGGCCCCGCGTTGAGCGGGGCCTGCGTAGTGGAGCGATCTCGCGTACTCAGGGCGCCGACGTCAGCGCCTGGCTGTCGCGGAACTCCTTGCGCAGCCAGTCATCCACCAGGCGCTTCTCGTAGCGCAGGCTGTCGTTGCTGCTGAGATTGGAGCCCATCAGGAAGCCGTGGTCGACCAGCTTGCGTTCGCCTTCGGCGACCACGCTGCCATCCGCGCCTTTCAGGCTGAAGGTGAGCGTCATGCGCGGCGGATAGAGATCCTTGACCACGCGGATGTCGTTCATGCCGATGCGCGCCGTCGGTTCGTAACGGCCCGCTCGGTCGATGTCGGAAATGGTGATGGCCAGGGTCTGGCCGCGGGCGAGATGCTGGCCCGCCTCATCGCGCAGATAAGTGGCCAGCTGCGTGACCCACGTGCCGCGCGCGGATTCCCAGCGGTTGCCGCTGTACCTGATCTCGCTGAACTGCGCCGGGTCGGTCCAGCTGACGCTGACGGCACCGCCACCGGCGGGCACGCTGCGCGGCAGGTCGGGATCGGTGACGTTCGTCGGGCGGGCGCCGGCGGGCACGGCGACAGCCAGCGCGACGAGGGCGGTAAGCAACAGGGCAGGCGCCTTCATGGCGGATCCTCCAAGGATGTGACACGAAGTGTGCGCCCGCCACCGGGACCAGACAACCTGATGACGACGTGCCGTCGTGAGGCGTTCAGTCCCTGTTTCCAGACCGTTCAGAGGTTGCGCAGGCGCTCCACGTCGCGAACGGGTGGTGCGCCGAACATGCGGCTGTATTCGCGGCTGAACTGCGAGGGACTTTCGTAGCCCACCCGATGGCCGGCGCTGGCGGCATCCAGCACTTCGCTGAGCATCAGCCGCCGGGCCTCCTGCAGGCGCAGCTGCTTCTGGTACTGCAGCGGGCTCATCGCGGTGACCGCCTTGAAGTGGTGGTGCAGCGCCGAGGCGCTCATGTGCACCTCGCGGGCGATGTGGTCGATGCGCAGCGGCTTGGCGTAGTGCTCGCGGAGCCAGTGGATCGCTTTCGCCACGCGCTGGCCCTGGCTGTCGGCGATGCCGATGTGGCGCAGCATCGCGCCCTGCGGGCTGCACAGCACGCGGTAGAGGATCTCGCGCTCGACCAGCGGCGCCAGCAGCGGGATGTCGCGCGGCGTGTCGAGCAGTTTCACCAGCCGGATCGCCGCATCCAGCATCTCCACGCTGCTGGGTTGCAGGAACAGGCCGCGCGACGGCGGCGGCAGCGGCGCCTTCGCCGACTCGGCCTCGGTGACCATCTCGGCGATGGTGGCGGCGGACAGCTTCAGGATCAGGCACAGGTAGGGCGCCTCGACGGAGGCCTCGGTGACCTGGCCGGTCACCGGCAGGTCGACCGAGGCCACCACGAAGCGGCTGGCGTCGTACTCGTAGACCTCGTCGGCGAGGATGGCGCGCTTGGCGCCTTGCACGATCAGGCACAGCGCCGCCTCCTGCACGCCACGCATGGGCAGTTCCATCGGCGCACTCAGCCGCGAGAAGTTCAGGGCCGGGATCGCGGTGGTGTGGAAACCGTCCTTGCCGGTGGATCGTTCAATCAGTCCGGCCAGTTCGCGGACGCGGGCATCGAGAGGGGAATGGGAGTCGGGCATGGAAGGGCCTGCGGTGCCGGCGTGTGGACTGGAAGCGAGTCTACGCAGCGGGTGAGTGGATGGAACCGTCTGTGGCCGGGCTGCGCAGGATCAGGCAAGGATTGCGGAGGAACCGGATATCGACGCCACGGCGGCGGCGCCCAGACTGCGCCCCGTCCCGGCACAGCCCGTGCCGAGTTCCCCCAACGAGGTGCCCCATGTCCGGAATCGAAGGAAAAGTCATCGCCATCACCGGCGCCAGCAGCGGCATCGGCGAGGCCGCCGCGCGCGAACTCGCCCGTCGCGGCGCGAAGGTCGTGCTGGGCGCGCGGCGCACCGATCGGCTCGAACAGCTGGTCGCCGAGATCGAAGCCGGCGGCGGCACCGCCCGACAGCGTGCCCTCGACGTCACCCGCCTCGACGACGTGCAGGCGTTCGTCGACTTCGCACGCAGTGAATTCGGCCGGCTCGACGTCATCGTCAACAACGCCGGCGTGATGCCGCTGTCGCCGCTGGCCGCGCTGAAGATCGACGAATGGAACGCGATGGTCGACGTCAACATCCGCGGCGTGCTGCACGGCATTGCGGCCGCATTGCCGGTGATGCAGGCGCAGGGGGGCGGACAGGTCATCAACGTGTCCTCCATCGGCGGCCATGCCGTCTATCCCACCGCGGCGGTCTATTGCGCCACCAAATACGCGGTGATCGCGATCTCCGAAGGGCTGCGCCAGGAGCACCAGGACATCCGCGTCACCGTCATCTCGCCCGGCGTGACCACCAGCGAGCTGGCCAGCACCATCACCGATCCCGAGGCGAAGGCCGGCATGGCGCAGTTCCGCCAGACGGCCATTCCGGCCGAGGCGATCGCGCGCGCGATGGCTTACGCGATCGAGCAGCCCGGCGATGTCGACGTCAGCGAGATCATCGTGCGTCCTGCCGCCAGCGCGTACTGATCGTTCCATCGGCCGGCAACGAAGTTTTCCATCGCCGGGGTTGCCGTTGCGGCGGCGGGGGAGTGCAATGTCGCACTCCCCGCTTCAGGAACACCCTCCATGGAATACCGCTACCTCGGCGCCTCCGGCTTCCGCGTGCCCGTCCTCTCCTTCGGCACCGGCACGTTCGGCGGGCAGGGCGCGCTGTTCAGCGCGTGGGGCAGCACCGACGTGGCGGAGGCGCGCCGGCTGGTCGACGTCTGCCTCGATGCCGGCCTGAACATGTTCGACAGCGCCGATGTCTACTCGAAGGGTGCGGCCGAGGAAATCCTCGGCGAAGCCATCAAGGGCAAGCCGCGCGATGCGCTGATCATTTCCACCAAGGCCACCTTCCGTTTCGGCGACGGCGAGAACCAGGTCGGCTCCTCGCGCCATCACCTGATAAACGCCGTCGATGCCGCGCTCAAGCGGCTGGGCACCGACTACATCGACCTGTTCCAGTTGCACGGTTTCGATGCACGCCCGCCGGTGGAGGAAGTGCTGTCCACGCTCGATACGCTGGTGAAGGCCGGCAAGATCCGTTACCTGGGCGTCTCCAATTTCTCCGGTTGGCACCTGATGAAGTCGCTCGCCGCCGCCGACCGCCACGGCTGGACGCGCTACGTGGCGCACCAGGCGTACTACTCGCTGGTCGGCCGCGACTACGAACACGAACTGATGCCGCTGGCGGCCGACCAAGGTGTCGGTGCGGTGGTGTGGAGTCCGCTGGGCTGGGGCCGCCTGACCGGCAAGATCCGTCGTGGCCAGCCGCTGCCGGAAACCAGCCGCCTGCAATCGCAGACCGCGCAGGACGCCGGCCCGCAGGTCGACCTCGAGTATCTGTACGACGTGGTCGACGCGCTCGATGAAGTCGCGCAGGAGACCGGCAAGTCGATTCCGCAGATCGCGTTGAACTGGCTGTTGCAGCGGCCCACGGTCAGCAGCGTGGTGATCGGTGCGCGCAACGAGGAACAGCTGAAGCAGAACCTTGGCGCGGTCGGCTGGAACCTGACGGCAGAACAGGTCGCGAAGCTCGACGCCGCCAGCCAGCGTCCCAAGCCGTACCCGTACTGGCACCAGGCCGGCTTCGCCTACCGCAATCCCACGCCGGTCTGACGGCGCAGGGGCAGGGCGGGAAGACCCGTCCTGTTTCGTCTTGAAGCCTTGCGCGGCCTGCTAGAGTCGCGCGGGCCCGTTTCCGTCCCCGGAGTTCCGATGCGCCTGTCCGTCCTCGCCGCCGTTCTGTCCGTCGCCTGCGCGCCTGCATTCGCGGCGACCACCTACGTCAAGGCGGGGCGCCTGCTGGATGTCGAATCCGGCCGCGTGCTGACCGACCAGGCCATCGTCATCGAGGACACGCGCATCACCGCCGTCGGCCCTGCCGCAAGCACGCCGGTGCCGGCCGGCGCCACGGTGCACGACCTGTCGTCGAAGACCGTGCTGCCCGGCCTGATGGACGCGCACGTGCACCTGCACGGCGACGCCGACCTGCAGGGCTATCGCCGCCTGGCGATCTCGCTGCCGGCCGCCGCCATCAAGGGCGCGAAGAACGCGCGCACCACGTTGCTCGCCGGCTTCACCACCGTGCGTGTGCCGGGTTCGCCGGGCTATGCCGACGTGGCGCTGCGCGATGCGATCGCAACGGGCGAAGTCGAGGGGCCGCGCATCCTCGCCGGTGGCGTGTCGATCGGCATCACCGGTGGTCACTGCAGCGACAACAACCTGCTGCCGGCCGAATACAAGGCGGTGGGCGAGGGCGTCGCCGACGGTCCGTGGGCCGCGCGGCAGAAGGTGCGGCAGAACGTCAAGTTCGGTGCGGATTTCATCAAGACCTGTTCCACCGGCGGCGTGCTGTCGAAGGGCACCGAAGTCGGCGCGCCGCAGTACTCGCTGGAAGAGCTGAAGGCCCTGGTCGATGAGGCGCATGCGCTGGGGCGCAAGGTCGCCTCGCACGCGCACGGTGCCACCGGTATCCGCAATGCGTTGCTGGCCGGGGTGGATTCCATCGAGCATGCCAGCTTCATCGACGACGACGGCATCGCGCTGGCGAAGAAGCAGGGCACCGTGCTGGTGATGGACATCTACAACACCGAGTACATCCTCGGCGAAGGCGAGAAGGCCGGATTTCTGCCGGAATCGCTGGAGAAGGAGCGCCGCGTCGGCGCCACCCAGCGCGAGAATTTCCGCAAGGCGCACCAGGCCGGTGCCATCATGGGCTTCGGCACCGACGGCGGCGTTTACCCACATGGCCTCAATGCACGCCAGTTCTCGCGCATGGTGCAGTTCGGCATGACGCCGCTGCAGGCGATCCGCTCGGCCACGCTGGTCAACGCGCGCCTGTTCGGCGTCGACAAGGACGCGGGCGTGCTGAAGCCGGGCTACTACGCGGACCTCATCGCCGTCGACGGCGATCCGCTGCAGGACGTGACCACGCTGGAGAACGTCGGCTTCGTGATGAAGCAGGGCCGCGTCTACAAGAACACCGCGAAGGAATGAGGCGCAGCGCATGTCAAAACCCGTGAAGATCGATTTCGTCTCCGATGTCGCCTGCCCCTGGTGCGCGATCGGCCTCGCCGCGCTGGAGCGCGCGATGGCGGACATCGGCGGTGACCTGCAGGTCGAGCTGCATTTCCAGCCGTTCGAACTCAATCCCGACATGGGGCCGGAGGGCGAGCCCATCGCCGAGCACCTGGCGCACAAGTACGGCTTGAGTGCGGATCAGCTGGCGCAGAACGGCGAAGCCTTGCGCCAGCGTGGCGAGACGCTCGGTGTGCGCATCGATCTGCAGAAGCGCGACCACATCTACAACACGTTCGATTCCCACCGCCTGCTGTATTGGGCGGGCGAACTCGGCACGGAACAGCAGCACGCACTCAAGCGCGCGCTGCTGCAGGCCTATCACGGAGAAGGGCGGAACGTGTCAGATCGTGAGGTGCTGGTGGACATTGCCGGCGCCACGGGGCTGGATGTCGATGAAGCGCGCCGGATCCTCGATACGGATGCGTTTGCCGCGCAGGTCCGCGAGCGTGAGCACTTCTACCAGCAGCGCGGCATCCGCGCCGTGCCTTCCGTCATCCTCAATGACCGCCATCTGCTGCAGGGCGGCCAGCCGCCCGAGGTGTTCGCGCAGGGGCTGCGCCAGCTGGCGGGCATCGCCGGCTGAAGCGCCCGCGCGCCGACGGCTCAGCCGTGGCGCGCGAGCAGGATCGCTTCGTTGCTGGGCATTTCGACGACCACGGCGGTCGGGATGCCGTGGTGCTGGTGCAGCGTGGCAGCGAGCAGCTTCGCGTTCTCGCGCGCATCGCCGAGGTTGTCGAACCAGTTGCGGCCGTACTGGCCTTCATAGAGTTGCCAGCCTTTGTCATTGGCGGCGATGGTGAACAGCAGGCGGGGCATGACGGACTCCAGTCAACACGCCGGGCAGGGAACCGGCGAGGGAACTGTGCTCGAATGTGCCAGCTATCACATTCGGCGGATGCCCCGTCGTCGCGTAGGAAAAATCCTACGCTGCTGTAGGCGGGATGCCCGGCTTCACCGCAGCAGCGGCTCCAGTGCCTTCCACACGTGATCGCGCAGCTTGGGCTGCGCACTGGCGACGGGATGCAGGTTGTCGGCCTGGTAGGCACTGCGGTCGAGCGCGATGGGTTCCAGCAGGAACGGCAGCAGGGCCGTCTTGTATTGCGTGGACAGCGCGCTGAAGTTCTGTTCGAAACCGCGCGTGTAGTCGGGGCCGTAGTTCGGCGGCATGCGCATGCCGACCAGCAGCACCTTCGCCTTGCCCGCCTGCGCCGCCTTGATCATCTTCTCGAGGTTGGCGCGACTCTGTGCGAGCGGCAATCCCCGCAGGCCATCGTTGGCGCCGAGCGCGATGACGACGACGGCGGGCGTGTGGCGTTGCAGTTCCGCCGCGATGCGTGCCGCGCCCCCCGCGGTGGTCTCGCCGCTGATGCTGGCGTTGACGACGCGCCAGCCGGGCTTGGTCTTGCCGATGCGGTCCGCGGTGAGCGAGACCCAGCCCTGGTTCGGTGCGAGACCGTAGGCGGCGGACAGCGAATCACCCATCACCAGGAGGGTGCGCGCGCCCTTCGCCGGTGCAGCCGTTGCGCTCTGCGCTGCGGCGGGACGTGCGAATAACGCGACGAGCAGCAGCAACGACAGGCTCGCCACCCATTGCATGCGTGCGCGAGGGGCCCCATACCTGTTCAAATTAAGAAACATTTAATCCGTGCTCCCGATGATTCACGAAATGACCGACGAGACGATCATGGCCGACGCCAGCAGACTCCACACTGAAGCCGCCACCCGCCACGCCGTCCTGGACGTGCAGGGCCTCGGCAAGCATGTTCCCCTGCCTGATGGCGACCTGACGATACTCGACGACATCGGCTTCCGCATCGAACACGGCGACACGGTCGCCATCGTCGGTGCGTCGGGCTCGGGCAAGAGCACGCTGCTGTCGTTGCTCGCAGGCCTCGACGTGCCCAGCACGGGCGCGGTGACGCTGGACGGCGAGCGCCTGTCCGGCATGGACGAAGACGGTCGCGCGCGCGTACGTGGCGACAAGGTCGGCTTCGTGTTCCAGAGCTTCCAGCTGTTGCCCTCGCTGACGGCGCTGGAGAACGTCATGCTGCCGCTGGAACTGCGCGGCGACAGCGACGTCGAAGGTCCGGCGCGTCAGATCCTGGAGAAGGTCGGCCTCGGCCAGCGCCTGGGTCACTACCCCCGCCAGCTGTCCGGCGGTGAGCAGCAGCGCGTCGCGTTGGCGCGCGCTTTCGTCACGCGGCCGTCGCTGCTGTTCGCCGACGAACCCACCGGTAATCTCGACACGCATACCGGACAGGCGATCATCGAGCTGCTGTTCGCGCTGAATGCCGATGCCGGCACCACGCTGGTGCTGGTCACGCACGACGATCATCTGGCGGCGCGTTGCCAGCGCGTTATCCGCTTGGATGCGGGCCGCCTGCAGGACGCTGTCGCATGAGGACGCTGGCACTGGCGTGGCGCCAGCTGCGACGCGATCTCGCGGCGGGCGATGTGCGCATCCTGTTCGCGGCGCTGGTGCTGGCGGTCGTCGCCGTCAGCTCGGTCGGCTTCGTGACCGATCGCGCCGAGCGCGCGCTGGCGATCGAAGCGAATCGCCTGCTCGGCGGCGACGTGGTGGTGCGCGGCGATGCGCCACCGACCGACGCATTGCGTGCGCTGGCGGCCGCGCCGGGCCTGCGCGCCACTGAAACGCAGGAACTGCAGAGCATGATCCGCGCCGGCGAGTCGCTGTCGCTGGGCGACCTGCGCGCACTGGGCGCAGGCTTCCCGCTGCGCGGCAGCTTCCGCGTAGTCGATCGCACCGGTGGTGCCGAACGCGATGCCGGCGGCATTCCCGCGCCGGGCACGTTGTGGATCAGCCAGGCGGGCGCGGAAACACTGGGCGCGAAGCCCGGCGACACGATCGGCATCGGCACACGCGAGCTGAAGCTGGCCGCGCTGGTCACGCAGGAGCCGGATGCGGCGCTCGACTACTTCAACGTCGCGCCGAAGGTGTTCCTCAACCTCGCCGACCTCCCATCCACCGGCCTGGTGCAGGAAGGCAGCCGTCTGCGTTACCGCCTGGTCGTCGCCGGCGATGCTGCCGCGGTCGAGACATTCACCGCCGCGGTCAAGCCGCAACTCGCGCGCGGCCAGCGCATGGAAACGATCCAGGATGCGCGCCCGGAAGTGCGCTCCGCACTGGATCGAGCCAGCCGCTTCCTCGGCCTCGCTGCGCTGGTGTCCGTCGTGTTGGCCGCGGTCGCCGTCGCGATGGCGGCCCGTCGGCACAGCGAACGGCATCTTTCCGGCACCGCGGTGATGCGCTGCCTTGGTGCGCAGCAGCGCACGCTGGTCGGCATCCACGTCGGCGAGCTGGTGCTGCTGGGACTGGCGGCCTGCACGGTCGGCGTGCTGATCGCATTCGGCTTGCAATGGGGCATCGGCCGCTGGCTGCAGCAATCACTGGAGATCGACATTCCGCCTGCGGGCCTGATGCCGGCGCTGCAGGGGTATGGCGTGGGCATGATCGTGCTGCTTGCCTTCGGTGCGCCGCCGGTACTGGCACTGCGTCGCGTGCCGGCGCTGCGCGTGCTGCGCCGCGACCTCGACCGCACCGAACCGAGTGCATGGCTGGTCGCACTGACCGGCTTCGTCGGCCTCGGCGCGCTGCTGTGGTGGAAGGCCGGCTCGCCGGCGCTCGGTACTGCGATGCTGGTCGGCATCATCGGCACGCTTGCCGTGCTCGCTCTGCTGGCGTGGGCGCTGATCGTGCTGGTCCGCCGGTTGCGTTCGCGTCTGCGCGGCAGCCTGCGCTATGGGCTGGCCAACGTCAGCCGGCGAGCGGGTACGTCGATCGCACAGGTATCGGCGCTGGGCCTGGGCCTGATGGCGCTGCTGCTGCTGACGTTCGTGCGCACCGACCTGCTGGATCGCTGGCAGCTCGCGCTGTCGGCCAATGCACCAAATCGCTTCATCATCAACGTGCAGCCGGATCAGGTGGATCCGGTGAAGACCTTCATGCAGGGTCGTGGCCTGTCGGCGGTCGATCTCTATCCGATGATCCGCGGCCGCCTGGTTGAACTCAATGGCAAGCCCACCAGCGGCGCCGACTACGAGGACGCCGACGAGCGCTCGCAGCGCCGTGCCGACCGCGAGTTCAACCTGTCGATGGCGGCCACGCTGCGCGACGACAACAAGGTGACCGCGGGCACGTTCTGGACCGGACGCACGCCATCGTCGCCGGAGCTGTCGGTGGAAGAGGATTTCGCCGAAGGGTTGGGATGGAAGCTCGGCGACCAGGTCGCATTCGACATCGCCGGCCAGCGTTTCGAGGGCCGCGTCACCAGCCTGCGCAGCGTCGATTGGGAGAGCTTCCGACCGAACTTCTTCGTGGTCGCCTCACCGGGCGCGCTCGACGGCTATTCCGCCAGCTATATCACCGCTGTCAGCGTGCCGGCGGGCGACACGGCCTTCACCCGCGAACTGGTCAACCAGTTCCCCAACCTCTCGGTGATCGACGTCGAAGCCGTGTTGAACCAGGTCCGCAGCACGGCCGAGCAGGTCTCGCAGGTGGTGCAGGTGGTGTTCTGGTTCTCGCTGGCGGCCGGCCTGTTGGTACTGATGGCGGCGGTGAGCGCGAGCCAGGACGAGCGGCTGCTGGAAGGCGGTGTGATGCGCGTCCTTGGCGGCAGCCGTCGCCAGCTGCGGCTGGCGCAGGCATCGGAGTTTGCCGCCATCGGCCTGCTGGCCGGGCTGGTCGCGGCGATCGCCGCATCCGTGCTGTCCGGCGTGGTGGCCACGCAGGTGTTCGACCTGCCGTGGAAGGCGAACTGGTCGTTGGCCGCCATCGGCGGCGGCCTCGGCATGCTGGCTGCCCTGGGCGCGGGCCTGTTCGCCACGCGCAAGGTGCTGGACGCGCCACCGTCGGTGACGCTGCGCGAACTGCAGGGATGATGACGAAGGACTAGTGGCGACGGTCGTCGCCGCTGCCCTCGCTGCCAAGGTCGTCCGCCCGCACCGGGGTCGCATCGAAGCGGCGGACGTAGGCACGTTCCTCGATCACGCGCTCGATCTCGTCCTCGGGCAGGCCGGGTGCGCCATACACCGCATACGCGATGCTGCCGTCGGTGCGTTCGCCGACATGGTGCAGGCGGTAGCGCGCATGGCCGCCGCCGCTGTTTTCGGGATAGTGGACCGGTGGTCGTCCGCCTTCCAGGTCCATCTCGCTGTTGTCTACGACACCGCCCACGAACAACGCTCTCATCTGCAGTCTCCTGCGCCAGGATGCGGTCGAGTGTGGCAGTCGGGATGTTCGCCTCGGGTCAAGCAAACATTGTCTTCGCGCGAACAAGCGGCCTTGCAAAGCTGAATAAAAAAGGGGCGAGCCGAAGCTCACCCCTTGATGCAGACCACCTGGCGCAACGTGTGCACCACTTCCACCAGGTCGCTCTGCGCGGACATCACGGCGTCGATGTCCTTGTACGCCGCTGGCGATTCGTCGATCACGCCGGCGTCCTTGCGGCATTCGACGTGCGCCGTCGCCTCGCGGTGTTGCGACAGCGTGATCTGCTGGCGCGCCGCGGTACGGCTCATCACGCGGCCCGCACCGTGGCTGCAGCTGTGGAAGCTGTCCGCGTTGCCCTTGCCGCGCACGATGAAGCTCTTCGCGCCCATGCTGCCGGGAATGATCCCCAGCTCGCCGGCACGCGCGCTCACCGCACCCTTGCGGGTGACCAGCAGGTCCTCGCCGCCGTGCGTCTCCTTCTGCACGTAGTTGTGATGGCAGTTGACCGCCATCTTCTCCAACTGGAACTTCGGCAGACGGTGGCGCATCTCGGCCAGCACGCGCGACATCATCGCCTCGCGGTTCTCGCGGGCGTAGTCCTGTGCCCACGACACGGCTTCCACGTAATCGTCGAACAACGGCTCGCCCTGCATGAAGAAGGCCAGGTCCTTGTCCGGCAGGTGGAACCCCAGCACGCGGTGCGCCAGCTGCTCGCGCGCCCGCTCGATGAAGTAGGTGCCGATCAGGTTGCCGGTGCCGCGCGAGCCGCTGTGCAGCATCACCCAGACGGCATCGCTTTCGTCGAGACAGAGCTCGATGAAGTGGTTGCCGCCGCCGAGCGTGCCGATCTGGCAGTCGAGCTTGTCGGTACGGATCCTGCGATGCTTCTGCTTGATCGCGTCCAACCGCTCGACCAGCCCGGACTGCGTGATGCGCGTGCGGATGCTGTCGGGCAGCTTCCAGTGCTCGCCACCACGGCCGTTGCCGACCGGCACGCTGCGCTCGATGCTCGAGCGCAGTTGCGCCAGGCTGTCGGGCAGGTCCTTCGCGCGCAGCGTGGTGCGCACCGCGGCCATGCCGCAGCCGATGTCCACGCCGACCGCCGCCGGGATGATGGCGCCGCGGGTCGGGATGATCGAGCCCACCGTCGCGCCCTTGCCCAGGTGCACGTCGGGCATCACCGCGACCCACGGCCCGACGAACGGGATGGAGGCGATGTTCTGCAGCTGTTCGTGCGCCTGTGACTCCAGCGGCACGCCGCGCACCCAGCCCTTGATCGGCGTGGTGCTGCCTTCGGCGTGCAGCAGTTCGAATTGTGTTTGCATGTTCATGTCGTCATTCCATTGAAGCCGGGTGCTGCGGTTCCGTCCACCGCGCCCGGCCGTACTACTTCAACGTCACCAGTTGCTTCAGCACGCCATCCAGGCCGCCGAACACGGTGAGCTTGTCGATCTTCTCGGTGACCTTCTCCAGCGCCTCGAGCTCCTTCAGGCGCATCAGCACCGGGGATTCGTCGATCAGCTTCGCGGTGTTGAGCAGGGAACGCGTGGCGTTCGCCTCCTCGCGACGGCGGATCACCTGGGCTTGCGCCTGCTTCTCCGCCTGCACCACCGCATTGAGGATCTCCTTCATTTCGCCCGGCAGGATCACGTCCTTCACGCCTACGCCCAGCACTTCCACGCCCAGGCCGGTCAACTGGCCACGCACGTGCGCGAAGATGTCGGCGTCCAGCGAGGCCTTGTCGCCGAGCAGTTCGTCCAGCGTCTTGGCGGACACCGCCTTGCGCAGGCCGTACTGCAGTTCGCGGTAGACGACGTCGCCGACCTTGGCGACCTTGGTGCGCGCCGCCACCACGTCGGTGACGCGGGTGCTCGCGGCCAGGTTCACGCGCAGGCTGACCTTGTCGCGGGTCAACAGCTCCTGACCCGATACTTCGATCGTCTGCACGCGCAGGTCGACCACATCCACCGCCACGTTCTTCTGGAAGTTCCAGAAGGCGTAGGCGCCGGGTGCGAGCGTGCGCTCGAGCTTGCCGTCGACGAACACCAGTCCTGCGGACTCCGCCGGGACGTCGGCTACCACCGCCAGCTTCGACAGCGTGCCCAGCTGACGCAGGCGCCGCGCGACGGCCGCGTCCACCTCCAGCGACGCCAGCGTCACCGCCTGCACCTCGACCGTCACCAGGCCGATCCAGTACAGGCGCCGCGAGCCGGGCGGCAACACGTCTTCCAGCTTGCTGTTCTTCAGCACCAGGCCGACCTGGTCCACCCCCATATCGGCGTGCACGAACGTCTCGCCCAGGCGGTTGCCCAGGCCGACGATCAGTGCGTCGACGTCGTGGCCGGCGTATTCCGGCGTGGCGATGTTGAAGGTGCGCACCTCGATCCGACCCATCGGGTCGAACCAGCGGTACACGCCGGGTGCGAGCACGCGCTCGAACCGACGGTTGCGATACACCAGGCCGTGCTCGCCGTCACCGATCACGACCCTCTTGGTCCAGAACATGGCGTTGTTCTCCTTGTTGGCTCTGGTGGTTAGATCCGGTTTATCTACATTGCCGCGGTGGATCGAGTCCCGCGACGATCGGATGCCAGCCACGACATGCGGCCGACGAAAGAAGGCGGAAACGCCCTTGGACGGAGGCGGTGCGGACAGCCGGCGCTACCGGCGGAAGTGTCGTTGCGACGGCGCCATCCGAAGATCGCGTCGAGCGCAGCGTGCCTCCGCGTCGAGGGCGCGGTGCCGGCACCGTCCCCGCTGCGGTGCGCTGCTTTCCTGCATTCCATCGCGGAAAGACATCGCACAGCACGGGGCGTTTCCTGGTGGGACTTTCGTCCCGGTGTCATGACGTGACAGGTCATGTGCCCTTACGGGCGTTGGAGCGGGAGTCGAACCCGCGACAGTCGGATTAACAGTCCGATGCTCTAACCGTCTGAGCTATCCAGAGGTGACGTACCGGAATCGAACCGGTCCACCCGCTTTCGCGGGTGCCATGCCAGTAGGCCGTCGTTGAGGAACACCTTCTCCCACGCTTCGGCATACGCCACGGCAGCGCCGCGCGCACCGGACGGGACACAAGCCCGTACCGCTGTAGCGTGTTCGATCGATGCTCCGCATTGCCGGCTGTCGCCAACCGGCAATCCGTTCGGGCGCAATACGCCCCTGTGGTGTCCATTCCCCGCGCCGCTCGCGTCGAAGCATCACAACGCAGCGCACATGCGCCGGTCGCAGCCGCGCCCCTGCCTCGGGGCGCACGCATGCGCTACCCGGATGCTCCAGGGCGGAAAGAAACTTCCGTGGTGGAATGGAGGGAACCTGGTCGATGCATGCGCATCCTCCGCGAACGCTGGAAACAAAACGCCCCCGGGACTTGCGACCCGAGGGCGTTCGCATTCCTCGGGAGATCGGGGTGACCGATCTCCCTGGGAGTCAGTCGGATGTCAGAAGGCCAGGCGCCGTGCGCTCTCGCTATCGCGCAGATCGCCGCCGTTCGCGCTCAGCGCTATGCCGCAGCGTGATGGCTGCAGGACGAGCGTGCTGTCGAGGAAATAGGCGGGCTTCATGAGAAAAATTCGTCTGGTGAAAAAACGGCCACGAGGCCGACGGGCGCGGACAATACGCCGCTTGTTTGCGAAGCGCAACACTTTTTTAGTTTTATTTTCGATGGCCGACCGGCGGCACCCGAAGGAAGCACCAGTGGCTGCCGCTAGAATGACGCACCTCCTCCCTTGCGCCTCGCACCGTGGCCTCCAAATTTTCCGATCCCGCGCTCGATGCGCTGATGCTGCCCTTCGCGCAGGGCCAACTCGCCTGGCCTGACGGACCGGTGCTGTTCCTGCGCGCGCGCGACGGCGCCGCGTTGCGACAGTTCCCGCTGGCGCAGCTGGTGTGCGAACAGAGTTTCCGTCCCGATGCCGAACTGCTGGAGCGTGCGGGGTTGCGCGTGGTGGCCGATGCGGCCGCCGACGATGCACGCTATCCGCTCGTTCTCGTCCTGCCGCCGCGCCAGCGCGAGGAAGCGCGCGCGCTGCTCGCACGTGCGGTGCAGCTTGTCGCGCCGGGTGGGATCGTCGTCGCGGCGATGACCAACAATGAAGGGGCGAAGTCGGGCGAGGCGGATCTGAAGCAGCTCACGGGTATCGCGGGCAGCTTGACCAAGTTCCATTGCCGCACGTTCTGGACGCGGCCGCTCGGCGAGACCGTCGACAGCGCCTTGCTGGCGCAGTGGTCGTCGCTGGACGCGCCGCGCCGGATCGAAGGCGGACGCTATCTCAGCCGCCCCGGCGTGTTCGCCTGGAACCGTATCGACCCGGCGTCCGCGCTGCTGGTCGAATGCCTGCCGACCGATATCGCCGGTCACGGCGCGGACTTGGGTGCAGGGTGGGGCTTCCTGTCGCTGTCGCTGCTCGAGCGATGCCCCGGCATCACAGCGCTGGATCTCTACGAGGCCGAAGCACGCGCGCTTGCGTTGGCGAAGGAGAATCTGGGCGGCGCCGCATCGTCTGCGCGCCTCGATTTCCGCTGGCACGACGTCACGGCTGGCCTGCCGGAACGCTACGACTTCATCGTCAGTAATCCGCCGTTCCACACGCAGAGTCGCGCGGATCGTCCCGACATCGGCCAGCGCTTCATCACCGCGGCCGCTGCGGCGCTGAAGCCGGGTGGCCGGCTGTGGCTGGTGGCCAACCGCCACCTGCCGTACGAGCAGACCTTGAACGAGCGGTTCGGCGACGTGTGCGTCGCAGGCGAGCGCGACGGTTTCAAGGTGATCGCTGCAACGAAGGCGAGGCGATAAGCGCATGAAGATCGTCAAGCACATCGCCAACCTGGGCTACGGCAGCCGCAAGCAGGTGCAGTGGATGTTCCGCGAGGGGCGCATCACCGATGCCGACGGCGAGGTGCTGTATGCCGATGATCCGGTCGACCACGACAACATCCGCGTGGATGGGGAGCCGCTGGATCCGGCGCCCGGGCTGGCGATCATGCTGCACAAGCCGGTCGGCTACACGTGTTCGACCAAGGACACGGGCCGCATCGTCTACGACCTGTTTCCCTCGCGTTTCCGTGATCGCTCGCCGGTGCTGTCCACCGTGGGTCGACTGGATCGCGAGACGAGCGGCCTGCTGCTGCTCACCGACGACGGCGGACTGCTGCACCGGATCATTTCGCCCAAGGCGAACCTGCCCAAGGTCTACGACGTGACGCTGGCGCAGGACCTGCGCGGCGACGAAGGAGCACTGTTCGCCAGCGGCACCCTGATGCTGGAATCGGAGCAGACACCGTTGGCGCCAGCGGGCCTGCACGTGACCGATCCGCGCCATGCACAGGTCACGCTCACCGAAGGCCGTTACCATCAGGTGCGCCGCATGTTCGCCGCCGTCGGCAATCATGTGGAGGCGTTGCATCGCAGCCGCGTCGGCGGCCTCACGCTGGACGGATTGCCGGAAGGGCGGTGGCGGATCCTCGATGAAGACGACCTGCGCCGGTTGTTCGGAGCCGGCGAATGATGACGCCGCCGCTGCCGTTCACACCTGCGGCGGTGATCTTCGACATGGATGGCCTGATGCTGGACAGCGAGCGCGCCATCATCGCCTGCCTGGCCGAGGCGGCACGCGAGTCCGGCCACGACCTGCCCGAGGTGCTGTGGCTGTCGATGGTCGGCCACAGCGAAGCGGTATGCCGCCACCTGTTGGACGAAGCGATCGGCGAGGTCGAGCGCGACCGCGTCCTGCAGCGCTCGCATGTGCTGTACGACGCCGTCGTCGCAGCAGGCGTACCGCACCGTCCCGGCATCATCGCGATGCTCGATTTCCTCGACGACCGCGGCATTCCGCGTGCGGTTGCCACCTCCACCCGGCGTCCGCTGGCGCTGCGCAAGCTGGAGGCGTCAGGCCTGCTGCCGAGGTTCGACGCCATCTGCACCAGCAGCGACGTCGAACATCCCAAGCCGGCACCTGACATCTACCTGCTGGCGGCACGCTCGCTGGGCGTCGACCCTGCGCAGTGCCTGGTGCTGGAGGATTCACCCACGGGCGTGCGCGCTGCGCTGGCGGCCGGCATGTACCCGGTCCAGATTCCCGACCTGCTGGAGCCGGATGACGCCGTGCGTGCGCTCGGCCATACCATCCTGCCGTCGCTGGACGATGCGCGGCGGCTGCTGGAGCAGCGGCTGGCGGCCAACACCTCTCCTGTAGGAGCGACGTAAGTCGCGACCGCACGGCAAACACCCACACGGACGTCAGTCCTCTCCTGATGTCTCGATGCCCATCGCCTCCGCAAGCTTCAGGGCATGAAAGATTCACCATGCCAACGGATCTCAGGGCATGAAGCACTCCGGCGTGGACGCGTCTCGACCATGGGGCAGGTGTACCTGGTTACTTTCGTCACGCGCAATCGCAGGCCGCTGTTTCGCGATCCGGCCATGGCTCACGAGACTGCGAGAGCGATCACGGACAGGCGCCTCTGGTATCGGTCACGGCTGCTGGCCTGGGTATTGATGCCGGACCATTGGCACGGCTTGATTGAACTGGGCGCTCTGGAAACCCTTTCCGTCTGCGTGCAACGGTTGAAAGCCAACACATCCCGCGCTTTCCGAGCAGAGCGGCGGCATGGCAGCGTATGGGCACCCGGCTTCCACGACCGCGCGATGCGGTCTTGCGACGATCTCAAGGTCGCGGCGCGCTACGTGGTCGCCAATCCGCTACGTGCAGGATTGGTCGATGCGGTCGGAAAGTATCCGTACTGGGACGCGGTGTGGCTTGGGAATGCGGACCTTGGGTAGGGCCCCCGGGAGTGGAAGGCGTGCGGTCGCGACTTACGTCGCTCCTACAGAAAAGCGCGTGGCGCTGCTACTCCGCGAACAGCTTCGCCCAGCCCGCATGTCCCAACGCGTCCAGCGTCTTCACGTTGCGCTCGACGATCACCTCGGGATCCGGGAAGGCGTCCACCGCGCGGTCGATGCTGGCTTCGCGCAGCAGGTGCAGGGTGGGGTAGGGCGAGCGGTTGGTGTAGTTGCTGATGTCGTCGGGCGCGGTGCCGGCGAACTGGTAGTCCGGATGGAAGCTGGCGACCTGGATCTCGCCCTGCAGGTCCAGCGCCTCGACCGCCGCGTCGGCGTTGTCGAGGAAGTCGTTGTAGTCCAGGAAATCCGTCAGTACGTGCGGGTGCACGATCAGCGTGGTGTCGACCTGCTCGGAATCGGTGTCGCGCAGCAGCACCAGTTCCTCTGCCAGTTCCTCGAGCAACGCCTCCGGCGTGCTGGCATCGCTCAGCACCAGGCGTACCTGCTGCTTCACGTACACCGCCTTGGCGAACGGGCATAGGTTCAGGCCTATCACCGCGCGTTCCACCCAGCGGCGGGTGGCGTCGAGCGGATCGGGCGCGTGGCCAGAAATGGTGGATGCGTCAGTCACGGAAGTTGTCGAACTGCAGCGGCAGCTCGAACTCGGTCTTCTTCAGCAGGGCGATGGCGTCCTGCAGGTCGTCGCGCTTCTTGCCGGTCACGCGCAGCTTCTCGCCGTTGATCTGCGCTTCCACCTTCAGTTTGGCGTCCTTGATGGTGGCGACGATCTTCTTCGCCAGCTTCTGTTCGATCCCCTGCTTGACGGTGATCTTCTGGCGCGCACCGGCGAGGTTGGTGTCCACGTCGCCGAACTCCAGGCAGCGGGCATCGATCTGGCGGGCGATCAGGCGCGCGCGCAGGATGTCGGTCATCTGCTTGAGCTGGAAATCGCTCGGTGCGGACTGGGTGATCAGCTTGTCCTCCAGCTCGAACTTCGCCTCCACGCCCTTGAAGTCGAAGCGGGTGGACAGCTCGCGGTTGGCCTGGTCCACGGCATTGGTGAGTTCGTGGGCGTTGACTTCGGAAACGACGTCGAAGGAGGGCATGGGATTCATCCGGTTGATACGCCACCATTCTACCGTGCCGTCTTCGCTGCCGAACCCCGGCTGGTGATAATGGGCCATGGCCACGCCACGCCCCTCGCTCCCCTCCGCCGTCCTGCTGATGCTGGCCGCCGTGCTGCTGTTCGCCGTGATGGATGCGGGCCTGAAACTGCTGGCGCCGCACTATCCGCCGCTGCAGGTGGCGGCGCTACGCGGCCTGTCGTCGCTGCCGCTGGTCACGGTCTGGGTGCTGGCGACCGTGCCGGTCCGTTCGCTGCTGCGCGTGCACTGGCCGCTGCATCTGCTGCGCGGCGCGCTGGGCGTGGTGATGATGGTGGGCTTCGTCTACGGCCTGCGCACGATGCCGCTGTCCACCGCCTACGCCATCACCTTCGTGGCGCCCTTGCTGGTGACCGCGATGGCCGGACCCTTGCTGAAGGAAAAGGTGGGCGCCGGACGGTGGGCCGCCATCGGCATCGGCCTGGTCGGCGTGCTGGTGATCCTGCGGCCGACCGGCGACGGCGTGTTGACCGGCGGCGGTCTGGCGATCCTGATGGCAGCGGTCTGTTACGCGCTGGGTGCGGTCACCGTGCGCATGCTGGCGCAGCGCGACAGCACGCAGGCGATGGTGTTCTGGTTCGTGGTGCTGCTCTCGCTGGGTGCCTGGCTGCTGGCCCTGCCGGCGTGGAAGCCGCTGCTACCCGCGCATGGCTGGATCATCGCCGGCATCGGCGTATCGGGTTCGCTGGCGCAGGTGGCGTTGACCGCAGCCTTCCGCCGAGGCGAGGCGTCGCTGATCGCGCCACTGGAGTACACCGCGCTGCTGTGGGGCGTGCTGCTCGACGTGGCGTTGTGGTCGGTACTGCCCGATGGCGTCACCTGGATCGGCGCCGGCATCATCGTCGCCAGTGGCGTGTACCTGCTGCGCCGAGAGCCGGTGCATGTGGAAGCGGAACACCCCTGACGCCGTGCTGTTTTGCGGCATGATGCAGGCATGCCCATCGTCCTCGTCCTGCTGTTCGTCTTCCTGTTGCTCGCCTTGTGGGTGGTGCTGCTGCCGATCTCGCTGTGGCAACGCTATCGCTACGGTCGTTCACGACGCATGGCTCGCGGCTGGCTGCTCGCGTTCAACGCATGGAGCCTGATGGCGTCGGTCGCGATCTTCCTCGCGATGAGCGCAATCGGATTGTTCTGGTGGCCGGACAGCCTGCTGGGCGCGGGTGCGGGACTGGCTGCCGGCGCCCTGCTCGGACTACTGGGCCTGTGGCTGACGCGCTGGGAGGTGGCGCCGCAAGGCGTGTTCTACCAACCGAATGCATGGCTCGCGTTGTTGATGGTCGCCATTGTCGCCGCGCGCATCGTGCTGGGTTTCGTGCAGTTGGCGCATTACTGGCAGGCCGGCCATGCGATGCCGACACATGCGTTGCTCAGTGGCCATGGCAGCCTGCTGGCGGTCGCCGGCTTGCTGCTCGGTTATTACCTGGTCTATGCCTGGGGCGTGAAGTGGCGCGTGACGCGCCTGCAGCGGTTGCGCGGCTACGGCGCACGGTAGCGCCACGATTCCGGCAAAAGGCGGCGGACCCGAAGGCCCGCCGCCGTATCGACGCGTTGGAGCACTGGATCAGAAGCGCGCGCCGATACCCACACCCACGACCCACGGGTCGATCGTCAGTTCTTCACCCGTGCCCTGGCCGGCCACGCGCACGTTGGCGTCGCCCTTCATGTAGCGCGCATCGGCACGGGCAAACCAGGTCTGGTTGATGTTGAAGTCCATGCCCGCCGTGGCCATGGCGCCCTTGGCGGTTTCCAGGCCCACGTGCGCGCCGTCGACGCCGATGGTTTCGTTGCTGAAGTTGGACTCGTAGTAGCCCAGGCCCACGAACGGGCGCATCACCCTGTCGGGCGCACCGAAGTGGTACTGGCCGCTCAACGCGATCGGCTGCTGATCGACGGTGCCAATCTTGCCGGGGCCATCCGCCTTCACGCGATGGTTGAACTTGTCGGCGGCGCCCCACAGTTCGATGGCGATGTTGTCGGTGGCATACCAGCTGGCGCTGATGACGGGCGCAACGTCGCCGTCGATCTTCAGGCCGGCTGCGGGCTCGCTGTCGGGCTTGAGGATGGCGGCGCCACCGACGACGGCAAAGCGCTTGCCGGCGGTGGAGGAAGACGCTGTATCGGTTGCATCCTGCGCAAAGGCGGCAGGAACAGCGATCAGCGAAGCAAGGGCAATAGTGAGGGTACGAAGCGAAGTCATGCAGGAGTCTCCTGTTGTTTTCTTATGGCCCTTCGATGAGATGCCGCATATGCCGCGCCATCATCGAGGGCGAGCGCACCGTAACCAGCGACGCATGAACGTCTCCCACGTCGCGACGTGAACGAATCACGAATCCGCGGATTCGACGCGGCGGATTCGTCCGCATTTCACCGTGCGTGCATGTCGCTGACTGGAATGGACGCATGAAGACCGGAGTCGCCTCGCCCATGTTCCGTCCGGCAATGGCCTGCGCTGGAAACAGCGTCTGCTGACGCGCCTTATCCGTTTGCGCTACTGTTCCGCCACACGAGGGGCACGCGATGGCCAGCAGCAACGCGAAGACGGTCGACGAGTATCTGGCGGAACTGCCGGAGGAGCGCCGTGCCGTGGTGTCGGTGGTGCGCGATCTGGTCAATCGGCACATGCCGGAGGGCTACGTCGAGGCGATGAGCTGGGGCATGGTCAGCTGGGAGATCCCGCTGTCGCGCTATCCGACCACCTACAACAAGCAGCCGCTGGCTTATGTCGCGCTGGCGGCACAGAAGCAGTACTACGCCCTTTACCTGACGACGTGCCATGAGCATTCGGCCCAGGACGTGGTGCTGCGCAACGCCTACGCAGATGCGGGAAAGAAGCTGGACATGGGCAAGAGCTGCCTGCGCTTCAAGGCGCTGGACGACCTGTTGCCGGAGGTGATCGGTGGCGTGATCGCGTCGACGCCGGTGGACGCGCATATCGCACACTACGAAGCCAGCCGCGCACGGACCTGACACGCATGCCTCCCGCCAAACGCAAGCCGCGTTCCAAGCGCGCCGTGAAGGACCTGCCCGCGCCAGGTGGCCACCTGACGATGGCGGACCTGGCGAAAGTGGTGGGCGTCTCGGCGATCACCGTGTCTCGCGCGCTGCGCGACAGTCCGCTGGTCAATGCCGAAACGCGCGAGCGCGTGCGGCAGGTGGCGCAGCAGTACGGCTATGCATTCAACGTCAGTGCCCGCAACCTCAAGCTCCGTCGCAGCATGACGGTGGCCGTGGTGGTCGAGATGAAGCCCACCGTGGAGCGGCAGATGTCGGGGCCGTATCCCCTCGACCTGCTGGGCGGCATCACCCAGGAACTCACCTCCACCGGCTATAGCGTGCTGCTGACCTCGCTGCAGGGCGGATCGCTGCCGAATGTGCAGGCCGCCGATGGCGTCATCCTCCTCGGCCAGGGCGCACACGAGGATGCCATGCACGAAGTGCAGCGCTGGGGTCGGCCGATGGTCGTCTGGGGCGCGGTCAGCCGGCATGAGTCGCAGGTCGTCGTCGGCAGCGACAACCGGCGTGGCGGCGCGCTGGCGGCGGAGCGCTTCATCGCGCTCGGCCGGCGGCGCCCCGCGTTTCTCGGCGATCCTGCGCACGGCGAATTCGCCGAGCGGCTGGAGGGCTTTGCTGCCGCATTGACTCGCCACGGCATTGCGCCGCTGACGCCCACCGTGGCCAGCTTCACCGTGGGCGCCGGCGCGGAAGCCGTGCACGCGCTGCTGGAAGCGAATCCGCAGGTCGATGCCCTGTTCGCCGCCAGCGATCTGCTGGCCATCGGCGCCATCCGCGCGCTGATCGAGCGCGGTCGCCGTGTGCCCGAGGATGTATCCGTGATCGGCTACGACGACACCCCGCTGGGGGCCACCTACGTGCCGCCGCTGACCTCGGTGCACCAGAATTTCATCGACGCCGGCGTGCTGCTGGCGCGCAAGGTCCGCGCCCTGATCGAGGGCGAGACGGCCGCGTCCGAGACCCTGCCGACCCATCTGGTGGTCCGCGCCACCTGAGCGCGAGATGCTGCTGCATTGCAGCGTCCATCCGGTGGACATCCGTGCCGGCACCGTCGGCCAGAAAATCTCGCAACTGATTGATTGTAAGAGCATAAATTGCCAGAGCGGACAGGATGCGGGCGCCACGCCGTTCACTGCCATGATGATTTGATATCGATAACTTGACATCGATAACAATGACTCCTAGCGTCGCCCCGCCATGGCACCTGCCGTGGCGGTCAGCGCAACGGGAGTCGGGATGTCGGTGGACCAACAACAGGCGGTGGCGATGACGGAAGGCCAGGCCAGCGAAGGCCGGACCGATCCGTGGCGACTCACGCAGCGGGGTGTCGATGCCGCGCGGGCCGCGCGCAACGAAACCCTGTTCGCGCTGGCCAACGGCACGCTCGGCGTGCGCGGCGCGCTGGAGGAAGGCGACAGCGCCAGCGACGGCACGTTCCTGTCCAGCGTGTTCGAGCAGAACCCGATCCACTACCACGAGCGTTTCCCCGGCTTCACCCGCAGCACCGATACGCGCCTGCCGGTCGCGGAGGGCAAGCACATCCGCCTGCGCCTGGGCGAGCAGCCGCTGCAGGTGGCGGATGCCGAGTGGCTCGACTTCGAACGCACGCTGGACCTCGCGGGCGGCGCGCTGGACCGCCGCCTGCGCCTGAAGACACCGGAGGGACATACGCTCGAGATCACCGCGCGCCGCGTGGTGCCGCTGGCCGAGCGCGCGCTGTTGGCGATCCGCTTCGAGGTGGCGTCCGTCGACTACGCGGGACCGCTGACGCTGGTCTCGTCGATCGAGACGGGACGCCAGGCGGTCGAGCAGGGCGACGATCCCCGCATCGGCGTGCACGGAGGCAAGGACCTGCAGGTCTCGGATGAACACGCCGATGCCGACGGCGCGCGGCTGACCCAGCGCACCCACCACAGCGGCGTGGCGCTGGTCTGCGCCCAGCAGCACCGGCTGTCGCCGGGCCTCATCCTCGAAGGCGCGGCGGCCGGCGCAGGCCGCGTCGAGCAGCGTTTCGTCGCCACGCTGACACCCGGCGCATCGGTGGCGATCGAGAAATTCGTCGCCTATGACGATGGCAACGGCAACGCCGCCGATGGCGTGGATGCCGTGCTCGCGCGCGCGCGGTCGGCGGGCTTCGACACGATCGCCGCGGCACAGGCCGATGCGATGCAGGCCTTCTGGCAACGCGCGGGCCTGTCGGTGGACGGCGATCCCGCGGCCGAGCTGGCGCTGCGCTTCAACCTGTTCCACCTGCTGCAGTCGGCCGGTCGCGACGGCATCACCGGCACCGCCGCCAAGGGCATCACCGGTGAGGGCTACGAGGGCCACTGCTTCTGGGACACCGAGGCGTTCGTGCTGCCGGTGATGGCGTTCACTGCGCCGGACGTGGCCCGCGCGATGCTGATGTACCGCTACCGCACGCTGGACGGCGCGCGCGACACCGCGCGTGCGATGAACCATCCCCGCGGCGCGCTGTATCCGTGGCGCACCATCGCCGGCCGCGAGTGTTCCGCGCACTACCCCAGCGGCTCGGCGGCGTACCACATCAACGCCGCCATCGCCTACGGGATCGGACTTTATCTCGACGCCAGCGATGACCTCGACTTCCTCAGCGAGGCTGGCGCCGAGATTCTTTTCGAGACCGCGCGCATCTGGCCGCAGGCCGGGCATTTCAATCCGCGGCTCGGCGGTGCGTTCTGCATCCATGAAGTGACCGGTCCCGACGAATACACCACGCTGGTCAACAACAACTGGTACACCAACCGCATGGCCCAGCAGCACCTGCGCCGCGCCGCAGGTGCCTGGTCGCGCCTGCAGAGCGAGCGCCCGAGGGCACTGCAGGCGCTCGCGTCGCGCATCGGGCTGGATGTCGCCGAGGTCGCCCTGTGGCAGCGCGCCGCCGATGCGATGTACCTGCCCGTCGACGAGGCGCTGGGCATCCATCCGCAGGACGACGACTTCCTCGGCAAGCCGCGCTGGCCGTTCCCGAAGCGCGAGGGCCCGCACCGCCCGCTGCTGCTCGACTACCACCCGCTCACGCTATACCGCCACCAGGTCTGCAAGCAGGCCGACGTGGTGATGGCGCTGGTGCTGGCGGGCGACGGCATCGACGCCGGCAGCAAGCGCCGCGACTTCGACTATTACGACGCGGTCACCACCCACGATTCGACGCTGTCGGCGCCGGTGTTCGGGATTCTCGCCAGCGAAGTGGGCCAGGAAGAGAAGGCATGGCGCTATTTCGACGCCAGCCTGCGCGTGGACATGGACGACCTGCATGGCAACACCGACCACGGCGTGCACATGGCCGCGATGGCGGGCAGCTGGCTGGGCCTGGTGCAGGGCTTCGGTGGGCTGCGCGTGACGGCGGGTCGGCTGCAGTTCGCGCCCACGCTGCCGGCGGCGTGGAACGGCTATGGCTTCAACCTGCGCTGGCGCGGCTGCGCGCTGCGGGTGGACGTCGATGCGCGAGGTGTGCGCTACCGGCTGGATGGGGGCGACGTGCTCACCTTCCGTCATGCCGGCAGCGACGTGATGCTGACGCGGGAGCGCGAAGCCGTGCTGCCGCTGGCCGTACCGGCGCCGCCGAAGGCGACGTTCCCGCGTGCGTGCGATGCGCTGGTGTTCGACCTGGACGGCGTGCTGACCGACACCGCGCACACGCACTACCGCGCGTGGAAGCGCCTGGCCGACGGGATCGGCGTGCCGTTCGACCTGCAGGTCAACGAGCGACTGAAGGGCGTCGACCGGATGGCCTCGCTGGACATCATCCTCGAGCGCGCCTCGCGCGTTTATTCGCTGGAAGAGAAGCGTGCGCTGGCCGACACCAAGAACGGCTACTACGTGCAGGAGATCGCCAGCGTCGGGCCGCAGGACCTGTTCGACGGCGTGCGCGAGGTGCTGGACGCCGCGCGCGCTGCCGGACTGAAGCTGGGGCTGGCGTCGGCCAGCCGCAACGCGCCGGCGCTGCTCGACAAGCTGGGTATCGCCGAGTGCTTCGACTACATCGCCGATGCCGGCCGCATCGTGCGTGCCAAGCCCGACCCGGCCATCTTCCTGGATGTCGCGGCCGCGCTCGGTGTGCCTGCGCACCGCTGCATCGGCGTGGAAGACGCCGCCGCCGGCATCGAAGCCATCCATGCCGCCGGCATGGCGGCCGTGGGCATCGGCGACGCACGCGCGCTGCGCCACGCGGACGCCGTGATTCCCCGCATCGCCGAGTTCGACCTGAGGACGTTCGTTTCGCCTTGACCGCACGTGGCCACAGAAGCCGCGGCGGCAGCCTGTCACTACAACAACAATCGCATTACGTGGAGGGAGAGACCATGAAACACAGCAAGCACCCGATGCGCTACGCCCTGTCGGCCGCCATCGCGCTGGCGCTCGCGCCGACGCTGGCCGCTGCCCAGGACGCCGCTCCCGCGGCGGCGAAGGACGACGCGACCACGCTGGACGCCGTCGTCGTCAGCGGTACCGCCAAGTTCAAGGGCCTGCGCAAGCGCGACGCCAGCTTCTCGATCAGCACGGCCACGCCGGAGCAGATCCAGGAAACCGCGCCCACCAGCACCGCCGACCTGCTGAAGATCGTCCCGGGCGTGTGGGCCGAGGCCAGCGGCGGCGGTACCGGCGCCAACGTCTTCGTGCGCGGCATGCCCTCCGAAGGCGATGCGCCGTTCTTCACCCTGCAGCTCGACGGCTCGCCGATCTTCCCGCCGCCGACGCTGTCGTTCCTCGAGAACACCACGCTGTTCCGCATCGACGACACCATCGCGCGCGTCGAAGGCTTGCGCGGCGGCCCCAGCCCCATCTACTCCAACGGCCAGCCAGGCGTCACCGTCAACTTCATCCAGAAGAAGGGCGAAGACACGCCGGAAGGCCTGGTGCGCATGACGCTGGGCACCGACAGCCTGCGCCGCGTCGATTTCTACAGCGGTGGCCCGCTCAGCGCCGACAGCGGCTGGTACTACAGCGTGGGCGGCTTCTACCGCGAGACCGATGGCGTACGCCAGACCGGCTTCCCGGTGGAGAAGGGCGGCCAGCTGAGCGCCACGCTGACCAAGCGCTGGGCGGAAGGCGAGTTCAACCTCTATGCCCGCCGCACCAACGACAAGAACACGTTCTACACCGCCGTGCCGCTGGTGTCGCGCAACAACGGCAAGGACATTTCCAGCTTCCCGGGCCTGGACGCCACCACCGGCACGCTGGTCGGCGACGACTTCCGCCGGGTGACGCTGCCGACCGGCGTGGGCAACCAGACGATGACGCGCGACCTGGCCGATGGTCGCGGCGTGGATATCAACGTGTTCGGCGGGTCGCTGGACTGGTCCGTCGGCAACTGGACGATCAGCGACAAGTTCAACTACATCAAGGGCGATGCGCCGACCACGGCGCTGTTCACCGGCGCCAACCCGCAGACGCTGTCGTCGTACATCACCGATACCTACGGCGCGGGCGTGACCGGCACGGGCACCTTCGTCAATGGCGGCGGCGCGGTGGACCCCAGCCAGCAGGTGCTGACCGCGGGCTTCTGGGTAGTGGAGAAGGAGATCAGCTCGTTCACCAACGACCTGCGCTTCAGCGTAGACCTGACCGACAGCAACGCCCTGACCTTCGGCGTGTACTACGCGGACTACTCGTCCAAGGACCGCTGGTGGCTGGGCAACAACATGCTGCTGACGGCGCAGGACAACGCGCGCCGGGTAAACCTGGCGCTGTCCAATGGCCAGGTCGCCACGCGCGACGGGTTCGTCGGCACCGCGTTCTACAACATCCGCGGCGACTACGACGGCCAGAACACCGCCTTCTTCATCGCCGACGAATGGACGGTCAACGAGCGCATCCGCCTGGATGCGGGCGTGCGTTACGAACGGCAGGACGTGAACGGCACCGTGTGGGATCCGGTGACGCGGGATCTGGATGGCAATCCGAACACGCTGTACGACAACAGCACCTCGGTCTCCACCACCCCGCGCAGCATCGACCAGAACGACAGCGACGTGTCGTGGACCGCGGGCCTGAACTACACGCTCAACGGCAATGTCAGCCTGTTCGGCCGGGTCAACTCGGGCTTCACCTTCCCGCAGTTCGACAACCTGCGCGACGGCGCCAACAACAAGACCGAGATCGACCAGTACGAGCTGGGCATGAAGGCCGGTGGCGCGACGTACGAGATGTACCTGACCGCGTTCTTCAACGATTTCACCGGCCTGCGTTACCAGGCCTTCGACAACAACGGCAACAACGTCGTCATCATCGGCGACTCGAAGGCGCGCGGCCTGGAGTTCGAGGGCGCGTGGCGACCTGCGGGCGGCTTCGAGCTGGCGTGGAACGCGACCTGGTTGCGCGCCAGGTACGGCGACTTCGCCACCTACGACGGCAACCAGGTGGTGCGGCAGCCGAAGTTCCGCACACGGTTGACGCCCGGCTACTACTGGTCGTTGCCGTGGGGCGACCTGAAGGCGTTCGCCACCTATACCTACGTGGGCGACCGCTACTCCGATCCCGCCAACGGGCAGGTGCTGCCGTCCTACGACACCTGGGACATCGGCGCCAGCGCGCACGTGGGCGACCACTGGGAGTTCACCTTCTCCGGCCGCAACGTCACCGATGAAATCGCACTGACCGAAGGCAACGCGCGCGTGCTGGGCAACGCGACCAGCGGCGGCGCGTTCATGGGGCGGCCGCTGCAAGGCACGTCCTACCAGGCATCCGTCGCCTACCGCTGGTGATGCACCGCGGCCCACGCTTGCGTGGGCCGTCGTCCGCCGTCGTGCCGTCTCTCCCGGTGCGGTGGCGGATACTCTTTCCGAAATGGATGGAGGCGTCGCACGACGGTGCCGCCATCTCCCGCGAGCCGACCGGAACCGCTCATGACGCGCACCCGCATGATCCTGGCGATGATCCTGACGTACATGATCTTCGCCATGCTGCTGAACTCCGTGGGTACGGTGATCCTGCAGTCCATCCAGGGCTTCGGCATCAGCAAGGCCGACGCCAGCCTGCTGGAAGCCTTCAAGGACCTGCCGATCGCGATCACCTCGTTCCTGGTCGCCTCGTTCCTGCCGCGGCTTGGCTATCGCCGCGCGATGATGCTCGGCCTGCTGCTGGTCGCCGCCGCCTGCGCGGCGATGCCGCTGCTGCAGGCGTTCTGGGCGACCAAGCTGCTGTTCGCCACGGTGGGCGTGGCGTTCGCGCTGGTGAAGGTGTCGGTCTACTCCAGCATCGGCCTGCTGACCGAGGACGCGAAGGCGCATGCCGCGCTGACCAGCACAGTGGAAGGCTGGTTCATGGTCGGCATCCTCGGCAGCGCGTGGCTGTTCGCGGCCTTCATCAATGCCGATGCGCCAGGCGATCCCGTGTGGCTGGACGTCTATTGGGTGCTGGCGGCGATGTGCATCGCCGTGCTCGTGCTGCTGGCGACCTGCACGCTGGACGAGCGCGCGGCGCAGGATGGCCATGCGGCGGGCGAATCCTTCATCGACATGTTCCGCCTGCTGGCATTGCCGCTGGTGGCGGTGTTCCTGGTGTCGGCGTTCCTGTACGTGCTGATGGAGCAGGCCATCAATACCTGGCTGCCGACGTTCAATCGCGAAATCCTGCACCTGCCCACCACGCTCAGCGTGCAGGCAGCCAGTATCTTCGCCGGTTCGCTGGCGCTGGGGCGGCTGGGCGGGGGCGTGCTGCTGCGACGGATTCCCTGGTTTTGGCTGCTGTCCGCCTGCGTGGTGGCGATGGCGGTGCTGGTGTTGCTGGCGCTGCCGTTGGCGGCGAACGTGCAGGCGCGCGATGGCATGACCTGGTGGAACGCGCCGGCGGCGGCGTATGTGTTTCCGATGATCGGGCTGCTGATGGCGCCGATCTACCCGGCGATCAACTCGGTGGTGCTCAGCGCGCTGCCGAAGGCACGACATGCGGCGATGACCGGGCTGATCGTGGTGTTCTCCGCCCTGGGCGGCACGACGGGTTCGTACGTGACCGGGCAGCTGTTCGCGCACTTCGACGGCGCGCGCGCGTTCTACCTGCTGCTGGCGCCGATGGCGATGCTGCTGGTGTCGATGGCGCTGCTGCGCCGCGCGGTGTCGAAACGGCAACACGAGCCCCGGCCTGCGTGAAGCCTCTGCGTTGACGTGTCGGTGAGGGGGCTGGCGTATCGTGCACCTCCCGATCTTGACGAGAAAACGCATGAACGCGACTGGCGTCGCCCTGGCCCTCTTCATCGGCATGCTGTTGCCGTTGCAGGCATTGATCAATGCTTCACTCGGCAAGCAGACCTTCGGCCCGGTGTTTGCTTCGCTCGCTTCGTTCACCGTCGGCACGCTGGTGCTGCTGGCCTGGTGGGTGTTGACGCGACCGGTGTTCGTCCCGGCTGCGCTGGCGAAAGTGCCGTGGTGGGCATGGACCGGTGGCGTGGTCGGCGCGGTGTTCGTCGCTTCCGCCACCGTGCTGGTGCCGCGGCTGGGCGCCGCCTCGCTGATCTGCCTGGTGGTGGCGGGGCAGCTGGTCGGCTCGGTGGTGCTGGACCATTTCGGCGTGCTGCATGCGAGGCAGCCAGTGGATGCGCTGCGTGTGGTCGGCCTGCTGATGGTGGTGGCGGGCGCGCTGCTGGTGGTGAAGCCCTGGCAGCCCGTAGGCGGCTGATCCTTGGGCACGATGCTGACCGGACTGCCGCCCAGCGTGGATGCGGGGTGTCGCGTGCTGGTGCTCGGTTCGATGCCCGGCGGCGCCTCGCTGCAGGCGGCGCGTTACTACGCGCACCCGCGCAATCGCTTCTGGCCGGTGATGGCGTCGCTGTGCGGCTTCGCGGCCGGCCTCGCCTATGAGGACCGGCTACGCGGCCTGCATGCTGCCGGCGTGGGGCTGTGGGACGTGATCGGCCAGTGCGAGCGTCGCGGCAGTCTCGATACCGCCATCGTGCGAAGCAGCGAAGTCGCCAATCCCGTCGGCGCTCTACTGCTGGCACAGCCTGGCATCGTGGCGATCGCCCTCAATGGCGGAAAAGCGGCGGATGCGTTCCGCCGCCATCTGCAGCCGAGCTTGCCGCCGGCGCGCGCACTGGAGGTGTTCGCGCTGCCGTCCACCAGCCCGGCGCATGCGGCGATGAATGCATCCGCATTGCGGGACGCATGGTCGGTGATCGCGCCGTTCCTGTCGCGGCCACGCTGACAATGCGGCGCCGTATCGTCGGGCGCGTCGCATGGCGCATTGCCGCCGACCAAAGGGATACCACTGCGCAGTGTTGTGCGGCCGAATCGCGCGGGTTCCGGTCGCGCCGGCATGCATTGTCCCGCCGGGGACATCAATTAACCCGAAGGAATGGTTGGCGCATCGCGCCGCTGCGGACACAATAGGGGTTCCCCTCTTCACGCCCGCACCGGAGTAACGCCATGTCCGACATCAAGGAAGCCAAAGTCCCCGATATCGGTGACTACGACGGCGTACCGGTGATCGAGATCCTCGTCGCGGTCGGCGATACGGTGAAGAAGGACCAGGGCCTCGTCACGCTGGAATCGGACAAGGCGACGATGGAGGTGCCGTCGCCGTTTGCCGGCGTGGTGAAGGAGATCAAGGTCAAGCTGGGCGACGAGATCGCCGAAGGCGCCGTCGTGGCGCTGATCGAGAGCAGCGAAGGCGCCGCCGAGGCCAAGCCCGCCGCTGCGCCGGCCCCGACGCCGGCCGCCGAGACCGGCGCCAAGGTCGAGCCGGTCGCCGTGGCGCCGACGCCGGACAAGATCGCCCAGCGCGAGATCGCGCAGGAGCGTGCCGCACCGGCCGTGGCACCTCCTGCGTCGCGCGTGCTGGACGACAAGCCGGGCATCGACCCGGAAGCCTCGCCGCCGCGCACGCCGCCGGTGGAATTCAACGCTGATCGCGTGCTGCCCGAGAAGGTCGCCTACGCCAGCCCCGCGGTGCGCCTGTTCGCCCGCGAGCTCGGCGTCGACCTCAACCAGGTCAGCGGCAGCGAGCGCGGTGGCCGCATCAGCAAGGAAGACGTGCAGAAGTACGTCAAGGGCGCGCTGGCGGGTGGCGTATCGGCGCCTGCTGCCGCGGGCGCACCGGCCCCGGCCGGTGGTGGCCTCAACCTGCTGCCGTGGCCGAAGGTCGACTTCAGCAAGTTCGGCGAAACCGAAGTCGTCACGCTGTCGCGGATCAAGAAGATTTCCGGCGCCAACCTGGCGCGCAACTGGGCGATGATCCCGCACGTCACCCAGCACGACCACGCCGACATCACCGACCTGGAAGCGCTGCGCGTGGCGCTGAACAAGGAGAACGAGAAGGCCGGCATCAAGCTGACCATGCTCGCCTTCCTGATGAAGGCCAGCGTCTCGGCGCTGAAGAAGTTCCCCGACTTCAACGCCTCGCTCGACGCGAGCGGCGAGAACCTCACGCTGAAGAAGTATTTCCACGTCGGCTTCGCCGCGGACACGCCGAACGGCCTGGTCGTGCCGGTGATCCGCGACGTCGACAAGAAGGGCGTCAACGAGATCGCGCAGGAAAGCGGCGAACTGGCCAAGAAGGCGCGCGACGGCAAGCTCGGCCCGGCCGAGATGTCGGGCGGCTGCTTCTCGATCTCCTCGCTGGGCGGTATCGGCGGCGTGGCGTTCACGCCCATCGTCAACGCACCGGAAGTGGCGATCCTCGGCGTGTCGAAGTCGTCGATCCAGCCGGTGTGGGACGGCAAGCAGTTCCAGCCGCGCCTGATGCTGCCGCTGTCGCTGAGCTACGACCACCGCGTGATCGACGGCGCCGCCGCCGCGCGCTTCACCGCCTATCTCGCCCAGTTGCTCGGCGACATGCGCCGCGTGCTGCTGTAAGGAGACCGAGACCATGGCGAACACGATTGAAGTCAAAGTCCCCGACATCGGCGATTACAGCGATGTGCCGGTCATCGAGATCCTCGTCGCCGTCGGCGACACGGTGAAGAAGGACCAGGGCCTGGTGACGCTGGAATCGGACAAGGCCACGCTGGAAGTGCCCTCGTCGGCCGCCGGCGTGGTGAAGGAACTCAAGGTCAAGCTGGGCGATGCGCTGTCCGAAGGCAGCGTGGTCGCGGTGCTGGAAGCCGAAGGCGCTGCCGCGTCAGCCCCCGCACCGGCTGCGCCTGCGGCACCGGCCACTGCGCCTGCACCCGTCGCCGCCGCGCCGGCCGCGGCACCCGCTGCCTCCGGTGGCGGTGGCCTGATCGAGGCCAAAGTCCCCGACATCGGCGACTACGATGGCGTGCCGGTCATCGAGATCCTGGTCGCGGTCGGCGACACGGTGAAGAAGGACCAGGGCCTGGTCACGCTGGAATCGGACAAGGCGACGATGGAAGTGCCGTCGCCCGCCGCCGGCGTGGTGAAGGAGATCAAGGTCAAGCTGGGCGACTCGCTCGCCGAAGGCAGCCTGGTCGCGATCCTGGAAGGCGAGGGCGCTGCGGCCGCACCCGCCGCGAAGCCTGCACCGGTCGCAGCATCGCCAGCCGCGCCTGCGGCGCCCGCCACCTCCGCGCCGAAGCCGGCACTGGGCACCGGCAAGACGGCCGACATCGAATGCCGCATCGTCGTGATCGGTTCGGGTCCGGGCGGTTACACGGCCGCGTTCCGCGCCGCCGATCTCGGCCTCGACACCGTGCTGATCGAGCGCTACGAAACCCTCGGCGGCGTCTGCCTCAACGTCGGCTGCATTCCGTCGAAGGCGCTGCTGCATGCGGCGGCGCTGATCGAGGAAGCCTCGCACTCCGACGACATCGGCATCAGCTTCGGCAAGCCGAAGATCGACCTCGACAAGCTGCGCGGCTTCAAGCAGGACAAGGTGGTCGGCCAGTTCACCAAGGGCCTGGCCGGCATGGCCAAGCAGCGCAAGGTGCGCACGGTGACCGGCGTGGCGAAGTTCGTTTCGCCGAATGAGCTGCTGATCTCAACAGAAGCGGGCGCCGGCAGCGACGGCAAGACGCAGCTGCTGCGCTTCGAGCAGTGCATCATCGCCGCCGGTTCGCAGGCGGTGAAGCTGCCGAACTTCCCGTGGGACGACCCGCGCGTGATGGATTCCACCGACGCACTGCAGTTGGCCGAAGTGCCGAAGAAGTTGCTCGTCGTCGGCGGCGGCATCATCGGCCTGGAAATGGCGACCGTGTACCGCGCGCTGGGCGCGGAGGTCACCGTGGTCGAGTTCATGGACCAGCTGATGCCGGGCGCCGACAAGGACCTGGTGAAGCCGCTGGCCGATCGTCTGAAGAAGCAGGGCGTGGCCGTGCACCTGAAGACCAAGGCCGCCAAGGTCGAGGCGTCGAAAAAGGGCATCACCGTCGGTTTCGAGAGCGCGACCGAAGGCCAGACGCCGGAGCTGGAATCGGGCACGTTCGACCGCGTGCTGGTCGCCGTGGGCCGATCGCCGAACGGCGGCAAGCTCGATGCCGACAAGGCCGGTGTCACGGTCACCGACCGCGGCTTCATCCCGGTCGATGCGCAGATGCGCACCAACGTGCCGCACATCTTCGCCATCGGCGACCTGGTCGGCCAGCCGATGCTGGCGCACAAGGCCACGCACGAAGGCAAGCTGGCCGCGGAAGTGGCCGCCGGCGAGAAGAAGGAGTGGGTGGCGCGGGTGATTCCGTCGGTGGCCTACACCGATCCGGAGATCGCCTGGGTCGGCGTGACCGAGACCGAAGCCAAGGCCAAGGGCCTGAAGGTCGGCGTGGGCAAGTTCCCGTGGGTCGCGTCCGCGCGCGCGGTCGGCATCGGCCGCGGCGAAGGCTCGACCAAGCTGATCTTCGACGAGCACACCCACCGCATCATTGGTGCCGGCATCGTCGGCGTGCACGCCGGCGACCTGATCAGCGAACTCGCGCTGGCGATCGAGATGGGCGCGGAAGCCGGCGATATCGGCGCGACCATCCATCCGCATCCGACGCTGAGCGAATCGGTGGCGATGGCGGCGGAAGTCTACGAAGGCACCATCACCGACCTGTACATCCCGAAGAAGAAGTAAGCGTCGGCGGGACGGTGGAAACGGAAAGGCCACGCATCCGCGTGGCCTTTTTCGTGAGCGCGATCCGGGTCAGGCGGACAGGGGCATCGCCCTCGCGGCCCGCCGCGCCTCGATCCGCTTCCACACCTTCTCGTGGAAGTGGAATACCACCGTATTGGTCGCCGGCTCGATCAGCGCGAGCATGCCGCCGACCAGCAGGCTGCCGGTGAACAGGTAGCCCAGGGTGAAGGCCACCGCAAAATGCAGGATGGCGAAGCTCAAGGTCTTGTTCATGACCGACTCCGGATGGGAAAGGGTTTCATCGTGGGCAGTCAGGCCGACGGCGTCCAATCCATCCTTCGATGTCTTTTAATAGCCAAAGACTATGGAGAACAGGCCGTGGCTCCCTTTCCTGCTGTTTTCGTGGTCACGCCGATAGGTCGAGGCTGCAGAAAAGAAGAAGCCCCGGGGGCAGCCGGGGCTTCTGGGAGGCCTGTGGCGGAGCATCGGACGAGGAAGTTGAGCAGCAGGCCTTGCAACGACTGACAGGCAGTGTCCATCAAAGTTCCGGAGAATTCCGGGGAAAATTCTGAATAGGGGAAACGGTTACATCCAGCAGCCACAAGGCCTGTCGCCTGCCACGTGCTCCGGAACCGGCTTTCGACCTTTGGCGGTTGTCCCGGAAATTGTCCCGCTGCTATACTTTTGCGGCTCGGCGAGGCGCATTACTGCCTCTTACCCGCCAATTCCGTAGGGCTTTCGTGTGCTGAACTCCGTCGCTACGGGCCGGCGTCTAGTGTTGCGCGCCGCTGTCTGGCAGACGGGGGCGGTACTGCTGGTCGCGCTGCTGTTCCTGCTCCGGGGTGTGCCCCAGGCGGTCGCGGCGGCGGTCGGCGGGTTGGCGATCGTGACCGGCGCGCTGCTGGCGGCCTGGATGGCCTTCGGCGGCGGCGTACTCGGGGCCGTCTCGGCGGTGCTGAGGCTGGTCGCGGGGATGGTGGTGAAGTGGGTCGTGGTGATCGGCGTCCTGGTAATGGGCGCGGGGCTATACAAGCTGCCCCCGCTGCCGTTGCTGGCAGGCGTGATCACCGGACTGGTGGCACAGGTGCTGGTCGCGACCGGCAAGCAGCGATAACCCAATCTAGACGAAAGGTTTCCGACTCATGGCGGGCGAAGCTCTCACTCCCACCAGCTACATCCAGCACCACCTGAAGAACCTCACGGCCCAGGTGGGCGGTGACGGTCCGTTCTGGACGATCAACGTCGACACCTTCGTGACCGCCGTGTTGATGGGCCTGGTCATCGTGTTCGCGTTCTGGCTGGCCACGCGCAAGGCGACCGCCGGCGTGCCGGGCAAGTGGCAGGCCTTCGTCGAGATCATGCTCGAGTTCGTCGACAAGCAGGCCCGCGACACCTACCACGGGACCAGCAAGCTGGTGACGCCCATCGCGATCACCATCTTCTTCTGGATCCTGATGATGAACCTGCTGAAGATGATCCCGGCAGACTTCATCGCCAAGCCGCTCGAACTGATGGGCGTGCACTACTGGAAGCCGGTTCCGACCGCCGACGTCAACGCCACCCTTGGCATGTCGATCAGTGTGTTCTTCCTGATGCTGGTCTTCGCCTTCCGGTCGAAGGGCCTGGGCGGTTTCGCGCACGAATTCCTGACGGCGCCGTTCGGCAAGTGGATGATGCCGTTCAACCTGATCCTCAACATCGTCGAATGGGTCAGCAAGCCCATTTCGTTGGCGATGCGACTGTTCGGCAACATGTTCGGCGGCGAGATCGTCTTCCTGCTGATCTGGGTGCTGGGCGGCGCGGGCATCGTCGGCATGCTCGGCGGCGCGGCGTTCGGCCTCGGCTGGATGTTGTTCCACCTGCTCGTCATCCCGCTGCAGGCCTTCATCTTCATGATGCTGTCGATCGTTTACCTGAGCCTGTCGGAAGACAGTCACTGAGTTTCCGCTTCACCGTTTCGCTTTTTACCATCCACCTTTCAAGCACTTAAGTTCCGGAGATCACCATGGAAAGCATCCTCACCAACCTCGCCCAGGTCCAGGCTTCGACCGCCCTCGCCATCGGCATCATGATCGGCCTGGCCGCGCTGGGCGCGGGTCTGGGTCTGGCCATCATGGCCGGCAAGTTCCTGGAATCGGCTGCCCGCCAGCCGGAACTGATCCCGGTCCTGCAGGTGCGCATGTTCATCACCGCCGGCCTGATCGACGCCGCGTTCATCATCTCGGTCGCCGTCGGCCTGCTGTTCGCCTTCGCCAGCCCGTTCATCACGATCTTCACCGAACAGCTGGCCAAGCTGGCGGGCTGATCCGTCGCGTGCACGCCTGACCACGGGCCTCGGCCCGCGGTCAGTCACCAGGCGTAGCTGGGCCGGCGCGATGTGCGCGGGCCCTTCATCACCGGCAGGTTTACGATGAATATCAATCTCACTCTATTCGCCCAGGCGCTGGCCTTCGCTGGCCTGATCTGGATCATTGCGACCAAAATCTGGCCGCCGCTGCTGGCTGCCATCGAAGAACGCCAGCAGAAGATCGCTGAAGGTCTCGCCGCGGCCGACCGCAGCCAGAAGGATCTGGCGCAGGCCCAGGAAAAGGTCAACGAGGCGTTGAAAGAAGCCCGCGTCAAGGCCAACGAGATCATCGACCAGGCCCACGCGCGCGCCAACCAGATCGTCGATGCGGCCAAGAACGAAGCGATCGCCGAAGCCAACCGCCAGAAGGCGCTGGCCGAAGCCGAGATCGACGCCGCCGCCACGCGTGCCCGCGAAGACCTGCGCAAGCAGGTGTCCGCGCTGGCCGTCAGTGGTGCCGAGAAGCTGTTGAAGCGCGAGATCGACGCCAACGCCCACAAGGCGCTGCTCGACGAACTCGCCGCCGAAATCTGATCCGGACGATCTGATCGATGAGCCAGGCCCTTACCGTCGCCCGTCCCTACGCCCGCGCCGCTTTCGCGACCGCGCAGGGCGAAGGCACCCTCGCTGCCTGGTCGCAGGCGCTGGGTTTCGCCGCGCACGCCGCGGCGGATCCGCGCGTGGCCGCGCTGCTGCCCAACCCGCGCCTGTCGCCTGCCGAAGCCGCCGCGCTGCTGGCACCGGAAGGTGCGGGCGAGTCGTTCTCGCGCTTCCTCGCCGTGCTCGCCGACGCGCGCCGCCTGGCGCAGCTGCCGGAGATCGCCGGCCTGTTCGAGGAGCTGCGGGCCGAGGCCGAGCGCATCGTCAAGGCCAAGGTCACCTCGGCGACGGCGTTGCCGGCTGCCGAGCTCGACCAGATCAAGGTTGCGCTGAAGAAGCGCTTCGGCCGCGAGGTCGAGGTCGAGACGGCGGTCGACGCATCGCTGATCGGCGGCGCCGTGATCGATGCCGGCAGCGTGGTGATCGACGGCTCGCTGAAAGGCAAGCTGGCGCGCCTGCAGTCCGCGTTGACGCACTGAATTCCCATTGAACCGCCGCGCGCAAGCCGGCACACAGGACTTACCCATGGCTACCACGCTCAACCCCTCTGAAATCAGCGACCTGATCAAGACCCGCATCGAGAAGGTCAAGCTGGCCGCGGAGTCGCGCAACGAAGGCACGGTCACCTCGGTGTCCGACGGCATCGTGCGCATCTTCGGCCTGGCCGACGTCATGCAGGGCGAAATGATCGAGCTGCCCAACAGCACCTACGCGCTGGCGCTGAACCTGGAGCGCGATTCGGTGGGCGCCGTGGTCCTGGGCGACTACGAGCATCTGCGCGAAGGCGACGTGGCCAAGACCACCGGCCGCATCCTGGAAGTGCCGGTCGGTCCGGAAATGCTCGGCCGCGTGGTCAACGCGCTGGGTGAGCCGATCGACGGCAAGGGCCCGCTGGGCACCTCGCTGACCGCGCCGGTGGAGCGCGTGGCCCCGGGCGTGATCTGGCGCAAGTCGGTCGACCAGCCGGTGCAGACCGGTTACAAGACCGTCGACGCCATGATCCCGATCGGCCGCGGCCAGCGCGAGCTGATCATCGGCGACCGCCAGACCGGCAAGACCGCGCTGGCCATCGACGCCGTGATCAACCAGAAGGGCACGGGCATCAAGTGCGTGTACGTGGCGATCGGCCAGAAGGCCTCGACCGTCGCCAACATCGTGCGCAAGCTGGAAGAGAACGGCGCGCTGGCCCACACCGTGGTCGTCGCCGCCACTGCCTCCGAGTCGGCCGCGATGCAGTACATCAGCGCCTACTCCGGCTGCACCATGGGCGAGTACTTCATGGACCGCGGCCAGGACGCCCTGATCGTGTACGACGACCTGTCCAAGCAGGCCGTGGCCTACCGCCAGATCTCGCTGCTGCTGAAGCGTCCGCCGGGCCGCGAAGCCTACCCGGGCGACGTGTTCTACCTGCACTCCCGCCTGCTCGAGCGCGCCGCGCGCGTGTCCGAGGAGTACGTGGAGAAGTTCACCGAAGGCAAGGTCACCGGCAAGACCGGTTCGCTGACGGCGCTGCCGATCATCGAAACGCAGGCCGGCGACGTGTCCGCGTTCGTGCCGACCAACGTGATCTCGATCACCGACGGCCAGATCTTCCTGGAGACCGACCTGTTCAACGCCGGCATCCGCCCGGCCGTGAACGCCGGTATCTCGGTGTCGCGCGTCGGTGGCGCCGCCCAGACCAAGATCATCAAGAAGCTGTCGGGCGGCATCCGTATCTCGCTCGCCCAGTACCGTGAGCTGGCGGCGTTCGCGCAGTTCGCCTCGGACCTGGACGAAGCCACCCGCAAGCAGCTCGAGCGCGGCCAGCGCGTCACCGAGCTGATGAAGCAGAAGCAGTACGCGCCGATGTCGATCGCGCTGCAGGCGCTGTCCATCTACGCCGTCAACGAGGGCTACCTGGACGATGTGCCGGTCAACAAGGTGCTGGCGTTCGAAGAGGCGCTGCACGCGCACTTCACCAACACCCAGGGTGCGCTGGTCGACACGATCAACACCACCGGCAACTGGAACGACGAGATCGAAGGCACCTTCAAGAAGGGCATCGCCGAGTTCAAGCAGACCGGTACCTGGTAAACCCGTAGGGTGGGCCCCGGCCCACCGTTCGTAGGCAGGCGAGCCCCGGCTCGCCCGACGAAGACGAAACAAGCGAGCGAAAGATGGCAGGCGGACGCGAAATCAAAACCAAGATCAAGAGCGTGCAGAACACCCGCAAGGTGACGCGCGCGCTCGAGATGGTCTCTGCCTCCAAGATCCGCAAGGCGCAGGAGCGCATGAAGACCTCGCGCCCGTACGCGCGCGCGATGAAGCAGGTGATCGGCCACCTGGCCCAGGCCAACACCGACTACCAGCACCCCTTCATGGTGGAGCGCAAGGACGTCAAGCGCGTCGGCTTCATCATCGTGTCGTCCGACCGCGGCTTGGCCGGCGGCCTGAACAACAACCTGTTCCGCAAGATGCTGGGCGAGATCCGCCAGTGGAACGAGAAGGGCGTCGAGGTCGACGTGGTCACCATCGGCCAGAAGGCCTCGGTGTACTTCCGCCGGGTCAAGGTCAACATGCTGGCCAGCGTGTCGCACCTGGGCGATGCGCCCAAGCTCGACCAGCTGATCGGCGTGATCAAGGTGATGCTGGACGCCTACACCGAAGGCAAGCTGGACCGCGTGTTCGTCGTCTACAACGACTTCGTCAACACGATGACCCAGCGCGCCGCGTTCGACCAGCTGCTGCCGCTGCCGGCGGCGGAGACGCAGGTCGCGCACCACGACTGGGACTACATCTACGAACCCGATGCCGAGACCGTGCTCGACCACGTGATCACGCGCTACATCGAGTCGCTGGTGTACCAGGCCGTGCTGGAGAACATCGCGTCCGAACACGCGGCGCGCATGGTGGCCATGAAGGCCGCCAGCGACAACGCCAACAAGCTCATCGGTACCCTGCAGCTGGTCTACAACAAGGCCCGCCAGGCGGCGATCACCCAGGAAATCTCCGAAATCGTCGGCGGCGCGGCGGCAGTCTGACGCGCTTCGTCACAAGAATTCATCTAGAGGAATGCAGCAATGAGTCAGGGCAAGATCGTTCAGATCATCGGCGCGGTGGTTGACGTCGAATTCGCGCGCAACGAAGTGCCGAAGGTGTACGACGCGCTGAAGGTGGAGAACACCGCCATCACGCTCGAAGTGCAGCAGCAGCTCGGCGACGGCGTCGTGCGCACCATCGCCCTCGGTTCCACCGACGGCCTGAAGCGCAACCTGGTCGCCGTGAACACCGACAAGGCCATCTCGGTGCCGGTCGGCGCGGGCACGCTGGGCCGCATCATGGACGTGCTGGGCAACCCGATCGACGAAGCCGGCCCGGTGCAGGCCTCCGATCATTGGGAAATCCACCGCGCGGCCCCGTCGTACGAGGACCAGTCCTCGGCCAACGACCTGCTGGAAACCGGCATCAAGGTCATCGACCTGATGTGCCCGTTCGCCAAGGGCGGCAAGGTCGGCCTGTTCGGCGGCGCCGGCGTCGGCAAGACCGTCAACATGATGGAACTGATCAACAACATCGCCAAGGCGCACTCGGGTCTGTCCGTGTTCGCCGGCGTGGGCGAGCGTACCCGCGAGGGCAACGACTTCTACCACGAGATGAAGGACTCCAATGTCCTCGACAAGGTCGCGATGGTGTACGGCCAGATGAACGAGCCGCCGGGCAACCGCCTGCGCGTCGCGCTGACCGGCCTGACCATGGCCGAATACTTCCGCGACGAGAAGGACGCGTCCGGCAAGGGCAAGGACGTGCTGCTGTTCGTCGACAACATCTACCGCTACACGCTGGCCGGTACCGAAGTGTCGGCGCTGCTCGGCCGCATGCCGTCGGCCGTGGGTTACCAGCCGACGCTGGCCGAGGAAATGGGCGTGCTGCAGGAGCGCATCACCTCCACCAAGACCGGTTCGATCACCTCGATCCAGGCCGTGTACGTGCCCGCGGACGACCTGACCGACCCGTCGCCGGCCACCACGTTCGCCCACCTGGACGCGACCGTCGTGCTGTCCCGTAACATCGCCTCGCTGGGTATCTACCCGGCCGTGGACCCGCTCGACTCGACCAGCCGCCAGCTGGACCCGAACGTCATCGGCCACGAGCACTACGACACCGCGCGCCGCGTGCAGTCGACGCTGCAGAAGTACAAGGAACTGAAGGACATCATCGCCATCCTCGGCATGGACGAGCTGTCCGAAGAAGACAAGCAGGCCGTGTCGCGCGCCCGCAAGATCGAGCGCTTCTTCAGCCAGCCGTTCCACGTGGCGGAAGTGTTCACCGGCTCGCCGGGCAAGTACGTCTCGCTGAAGGACACGATCCGCGGCTTCAAGGCGATCGTCGACGGCGAATACGACCACCTGCCGGAGCAGGCGTTCTACATGGTCGGCGGCATCGAAGAAGCGGTCGAGAAGGCCAAGAAGCTCGCCGAGAAGGCGTAAGCGCGTGAGGCGGGCTTCGGCCTGCCTTCGCGGCAATCCGTGGCGGGCCCAGGCCCGCCCTACACGGCAAAGAGAGTTCCATGAGCACCATCCGTTGCGACATCGTCAGTGCCGAGCAGGAGATCTTCCACGGTGAAGCCACCCTGGTCGTCGCCACCGGCGAACTGGGCGAACTCGGCATCGCGCCGAAGCACGCGCCGCTGATCACCCGCCTCAAGCCGGGCAAGGTGGTGGTGACGCTCGCCAGTGGCGAGCAGCTGGACTTCGCCATTTCCGGCGGCATCCTGGAAGTGCAGCCGCAGGTCGTCACCGTGCTGGCCGACACCGCGATCCGCGCGCAGGACATCGACGAAGCCTCGGTCCGCAAGGCCAAGGAAGAAGCCGAGCGCATCCTGTCCAAGCAGGACCCGAAGATGAGCGTGGAAGAAGCCCAGGCCCAACTGGCCATGAGCATCGCCCAGCTCAGCGCGCTGGAGCGCCTGCGCAAGAACCTCAAGCACTGAGGTCCATCGCCTTCGCTTCATCGGAACGCCGGCCTCGTGCCGGCGTTTTCGTTTCCGGGGTCAGCGATAGACCACGTGCCGCCACAGGAAGAACGCGACCACCGCGAGCGCACCTTCCACCAGCGGCTTGGCCAGCCAGGCATGCGCAAGCCCCAGCGTCCCGGCGACCCAAGTCACGGCCAGCGTGCTGACGACGGTCAAGGGGATCCAGACCAGCAGGAACTTGGCGAACCGCCACCAGCCCAGTCGCGCGTTGCCCGCCTGCGCAAACGTCACCCGCCCGTTCAACCAGAAGCCGAGCAGCGCCCCACCGATGCGGCCGGCGAGGTTGGCGGGTGCCACGGCCACTCCAAGCGCAGTCAGCGCCACGAACAGCAGCCAGTCCAGCAGCAGTTGCAGCAGGCCGACCACGACATAGTGGCCGCCCTGGCGGAACAGCGTGTGGCGAGGGGCGGGGTGCGTCATGCGTGCATGTTACTCGTGGCCACTGCGCCGCGTGGCACGCTCCCGCCGCGATCTGCGTTCCAGAGGGGAGTTGCTACCATGCAACGTCCTCGCGCCATCGAATTCATCAGGGAATCCGCATGAAGCCACTCCACGTCGTCATCCTCGCCGCCGGCGAAGGCAAGCGCATGAAGTCCGCGCTGCCCAAGGTGCTGCAGCCCATCGCCGGAAGGCCGATGCTGGGGCACGTGATCGATGCGGCGCGTGCGCTGTCGCCGGCCGGCGTGCACGTCGTCTACGGGCACGGTGGCGACCAGGTGCAGGCGGCGTTCGCCGACCAGGGCGACCTGCACTGGGCGCACCAGGCGCAGCAACTGGGCACCGGCCATGCGGTGGCTCAGGCGACGCCGGAGATTCCCGACGGTGCGCGCGTGCTGGTGCTGTACGGCGACGTGCCGCTGACCCGCAGCGAAACGCTGCAGCGGCTGCTGGACGCGCCGGGTCGTCTGGCCGTCCTGGTCGCCGAGCCGGTCGATCCCTCAGGTTACGGACGCATCGTGCGCGACGAAGCGGGTCGCGTGGCGGCGATCGTCGAACACAAGGACGCGGACGAGGAACAGCGCCGCATCCGCACCATCAACACCGGGATCATCGCCGCCGACGGCAGCGCGCTGAAGGGCTGGCTGGCGCGCCTGTCCAACGTGAACGCACAGGGCGAGTACTACCTCACCGACGTGTTCGCGATGGCGGCGGAAGAATTCACCCCGGCGGAAATGGTGCTGGTCGGCGAGCCGATCGAAGCGGAAGGCGCCAACGACCCCTGGCAGCTGTCGCAGCTTGAGCGTGCCTACCAGCTGCGTGCCGCGCGCGCGCTGTGTACACAGGGCGCGCGCCTGATCGATCCCGCGCGTTTCGACCAGCGTGGCACGGTGACCGTCGGTCGCGATGTGCAGATCGATGTCGACGTGGTGCTGGAAGGCAAGGTCGAGCTGGGCGACGGCGTGGTCATCGGCCCGTTCTGCCGCCTCAAGGACGTGAAACTGGGTGCCGGTACGCAGGTGCGTGCGCATTGCGATCTCGAAGGCGTCGTCAGCGATGGTGCCGCTCTGATCGGTCCTTATGCGCGCCTGCGCCCCGGCACGCAGCTGGCCGACGGCGTGCACGTCGGCAACTTCGTCGAGACCAAGAACGCGCGCATCGGCGTCGGCAGCAAGGCCAATCACCTGACCTACCTCGGCGACACCGTGATCGGTAGCGGCACCAACATCGGCGCCGGCACCATCACCTGCAACTATGACGGTGTGAACAAGTTCGTGACGACGATCGGCGACCGCGTGTTCGTCGGCTCCAACTCGTCGCTGGTCGCGCCGGTGACGCTGGCCGATGGCGCGACGATCGGCGCAGGCTCGGTGATCTCGAAGCATGCGCCGGCCGATACGCTCACCGTCGCGCGCGCGCGTCAGGTCAGCATCGAAGGCTGGCAGCGGCCGGTGAAGCAGCCGAAGTGAGGTAGGGCGGGCCTTGGCCCGCCACGCTTGCCGGATCAGATCGACGGCGGCGGGCCAAGGCCCGCCCTACGTGGTCTCGGGCAGCTGGATCGACACGCACAGCCCGCCGCCCTCGCGGTTGTGCAACGACAGCCGGCCGCCGTGGGCCTCGATGATTTCGCGGGTCAGCGCCAGGCCCAGGCCGGTGCCGTTGCGCTTGGTGGAATAGAACGGCACCAGCGCGTTCTGCAACACCGCATCGTTCATGCCGGTGCCACGGTCCATCACCTCGATGCGCAGCCAGCCGGGCAGGCGGTTCAGTCGCACCGACACGCCATCGGGCGTTGTGCCGGACTCGTGTGCGTTCTTCAACAGATTGAGCAGCGCCTGCTCCAGCTGCGGGATGTCGATGCGGCCATCGATCTCGGTTTCCGCCATCACCAGCTCGAAGCCGATCTGCCGTTGCAGGCCTTCGAAGAAGGCGCGCCAGTGCACCGTCTGCAGTTGCGGCGACGGCAGCTTGGCGAAGCGGGCGTAACCGCGGATGAAACCTTCCAGGTGGCGCGCGCGGTCCTCGATGGTGCCGAAGACCTCTTCCAGTCGCTCATGGCGTCCACGACGCACCAGCTCCGCGCCCGAATGCGCGAGCGAGGCCACCGGTGCCAGCGAGTTGTTGAGTTCGTGGCTGATGACGCGGATGACCTTCTTCCACGTCATCACTTCCTGCCGGCGGAGTTCGCTGGTCAGCAGTCGCAGCAGCAGCAACTCATGCGGACGCCCGTTGAGGCGGAAGCTGCGACGCGCAAGGTGGTACACCTGCTCTTCGCCATCTTCCTCTTCGCTGCCGATGGCGAACAGGCTGTCGCCACCGCGTGCGAGCGCTTCGCGCATCTCGACCGGGGCGGATTCGATCAGCGCCTCGTAGTCCTGGCCTTCCAGTTTCCAGCCGCTGTGCAGCAGCTTGCGCGCGGCCACGTTGGCGAAGATCACCCGGCGGACGCCATCGCCGCCGGGCGCGACCAGCAGCATGGCGACGGGGGTGTTCTGCACCATGGTGTCGAGCAGCAACTCGCGTTCGACCAGGCTCAGGCGCTGTTCCCGCAGCACGTCGCCCAATGAGGCATGAGCCTGCACCAGTTCCGCGAGTTCGTCGTTGCCGCGCCAATGGATGCCGAAGTTGTATTCGCCGTCGCGATAGCTGTTGACGCTGCCGGCCAACGCGCGGAACAGCGAGTACGTGCTGCGCAGACCGCGGCGGATCGCCCACATCGCCAGCGGCAGGACCACGATGGCGGAAACCAGCACGGCGACGACATCGCTGCCGATCCAGTGCGACAGCAGCACTGGCAGCACCACGGCCAGCGCCAGCAGCGGCAGCAGCCAGGACAGCACGCGGCCGGCAAGCGAACGACGGATCATGGTGCCTTGATGCCGAACCGTTCCATGCGCCGGTACAGCGCCTGACGGCTCATGCCGAGGTCGGCGGCAGCCTGCGCGATGACGCCACCGGCGCGCGCGATGGCGGTTTCGATGTCGGCACGTTCCGGCTCCGCGATGACCGCGCTGCGCACCGGTGCGGGACGCGGCAGGTTGAGGTCGGCGGCTTCGATGCGTTCGCCCATCGCCAGCAGGCCGGCCCGCTGGATGACGTTGCGCAGTTCGCGCACGTTGCCTGGCCAGGCGTGGCGCAGCAGCGCGGCGCGCGCGCTTTCGGCCAGCGGCTTGTCGGCCGGGCGGAAACGCTCGGCCAGCGGCAGGATGTCGCCGGGACGCTCGGCCAGCGGCGGCAGCGCGAGTTCGATCGCGTTGAGGCGGTAGTAGAGGTCTTCGCGGAAGCTGCCATCGCGGATCATCGCGGGCAGGTCGGCGTTGGTCGCGCTGATCACGCGCACCGTCACGTGCCGCTCGCGGTTGGAGCCGAGGCGCTCGAAGCGTCCCGTCTCCAGCACGCGCAGCAGCTTCATCTGTCCGGTCAGCGGCAGGTTGCCGATCTCGTCCAGGAACAGCGTGCCGCCATCGGCGGCCTCGAACTTGCCTTCGCGTGCCTTGTTGGCGCCGGTGTACGCGCCGGCGTCGGCACCGAACAGTTCCGCTTCGATCAGCTCCGACGGCAGCGCGCCGCAGTTGAGCGTGACGAACGCGCCGGATCGGACGCTGGAGTTGGCCTGGATGATCTCGGCGATCTTTTCCTTGCCCGCGCCATTCGGGCCGGTGATCAGCACCGGCAGGTCCGAACGCGCGACCTGGCAGGCGAGCGCGACCACGCGTTCGCTCGCGGGATCCTCGAACACCAGGTTGCGCAGGTCGTACTTGCTGGAGAGCTGGTCGCGGCCACGACGCTCGCGGCTGCGGCGACGTTCCAGTTCGCTGCGCGCCTCGGCGAGTTCGAGCAATGTGTTGACCGTGGCGAGCAGCTTGCGGTCGTCCCACGGTTTTGCGACGTAGTCGGCGGCACCCGCCTTCACCAGGTTCACCGCGACCTCGAGATGCGTCCACGCGGTCAGCAGGATCACCGGCATGTCCGGCCACTGCGCGCGGATGTCGGCGAAGAGCTGCTCGCCCTCCGCACCCGACGTGGTGTCCTGGGTGAAGTTCATGTCCTGGATGACCAGGTCGACGTGCTGCTCGCGCAGCAGCGCGAGGCCGGCGTCGGGCGACTCGGCATGCAGCGTGTCGATGTCGTGCAGCGAGAACAGCACGTTCAGGGCCGTGCTGACGGCCAGGTTGTCGTCGATGACGAGGATGGTGGACATGCGCTATAGCCTAACCGAAGGGCTGCGGCTGACGAGATGCGGAGGGATGCGTCGCGTCAGTCGGACAGGCCACGCGGCGGCGGACTGCACGGCCACGATGGTCCACAAGGCGATGGCCGCGAGCGATGCCGCCGACGGTGCGGACGGACTCCACGTTGGCAGCAGCCGTGGCAGCGGCCAGGCTGCACCTGCGCCGAGGGCCGACGCGATGGCGGCGAGGAGCAGGTATTCGCAGCGCAGCCGGCGGGCCAGCTGCAGGGTGGTCGCGCCGAAGGCACGACGCAGGCTGAACTCCTGGGTGTGTTCCTGGATCCAGCGGTGGCCGCCCAGCATCAGCATGCCCAGGGTCAGCAGCCACCATGCGACGGATACCGCCAGCGATGCGCGGGCGCGCTGCTGGACATCCTTTGAGGCGCGCTCGCGCAAGCTGGAAATGGCCTGCGGTGCCGGGACGACGGCGTCGGCATACGCGCCTTTCAGGGCGGCGTGCATGCGTGCCGATACGATGTCGGCGTTGCCCGTGTAGCGGACGAGGAAGTGGGCCTCATCGGCGCGCGTCATGCGGACCGGCAGCACGAGGACGGTGCCGTCGCGGCGGTGCGCGCTGGCGGGCAGGGGCATCCGGTCGATCACGCCGATGACGTGCAGCCGTTTGCCCGGCAACATCTGCAAGGTCCTACCCAGCGGATCGGTGGCACCGTACAGGCGCCCGGCAAGCGCGGCCGAGAGGATGACGGGCGCCGGGTCCGCATGCAGGCGCTGCTGGTCACCCGTGTAGTCCTGGTAGTCCGTTGTCGCGAATGCACGACCGCGTGAGAGCGTGATGCCGAACGTGGCGAGAAAACTCTCGTCGGCCAGATACGTCGAGACCAGAGGGCGCGATGCGGGAGCCTCGTCCGCCCACACGTGGACGCTCCACGCGCTGTTGCCGTAGGGCGCCTGGTTGGTTGTGGTCGCCGCCTGCACGCCGGGGACGGCGCGCAGCACCCGCAGGACGTCGGCGGTATCGACGTGGGTGCCGGGCTTCGTCTGCAGCCACGGCACGAGTAGCAGGTTCTTCTCGTTGATGCCGCTGGGGCTGCTGCGCCTCGCCTGCGATGCCTCCATGGCCTGCCACGCGTGCAGGCACAGCACCACGCCGATCGCCAGTTGCAGCGCGAGCAGCCAGGTGCCCGCGCGCGGCCGGCCCAGCAGCAGGAACGGGGAAGACGGCATCGGCCTCTCCGATGGACCGCGCACGCCAGAGGGCGTGCACGGTGGCGGACGGGCGGAGAACGGTCAGGCGGTGCGCGTCGCCACGGCCGGCGGCACCGACGCGGCCTTGCGCGCCGGTCCGTATACGGCGACCTGGCCGAGCAGCCACAGCAGCACGGCGCCGACCGGCAGGTACAGCAGCGGCAGGCGCGGCAGTTCGTACTTGCCCATCAGCAACTGGTTGATGCCGTACGCCAGGATCATGCCGATGACGATGCCGATGGTCGCCAGCAGGAAGTTCTCGGTCTGGAAGTAGCGCAGGATCTGACCCTTCGTCGCACCCAACGCCCGGCGGATGCCGATCTGCTTGGTGCGCTGCTGCACCCAGAAGCTGGCCAGGCCGACGATGCCCAACGCGGTGACGACCAGCAGCGAGACGATGACGGTCAGCAGCAGCCAGGCCATCGCACGGTCGCCGCGGTAGTAGTCGCTCATGATCTGGGAGAACGTGCCTTCGCGCAGGATCAGCCGGCGCGCGCTGTTCTTCTCCAGCGTGGCGATCGCCGCCTTCTGCACTTCATCACGACGGTCCGGTGAGGTGCGCAGCACGAACGTACCCATGGTGATGTCCTTCGCCGGCAGGATCATCGTGTAGCCGGCTTCCGCGGGGCCGCCGTTGTCGTTGGTGCGGATCAGGCGCTCGACCACGCCGACCACGCGGTGCGGCACGTTGTCGGCGTTCCAGGAGATGATGTTCTTGCCGATCGCGCTCTCACCCGGGAACAGCTTGTTTGCCAGTTCCCGGCTGATGATCACGGACGGCATCATGACCTTCGCGTTCTGCTTGTTCATCTCCGTCCAGTTGGAGTACTCGTCCGGCGTGAAGTCGCGACCTTCGGCCAACCGCAGGCCCAGCGTGTCGATCACCGCATCGCCCAGGTAGACGTTCGCCTGCGCGGTGGGGCGCTCCTGGTCCGGCACCAGCTGGATCGAGGTATTCCACGACGAGTTGTCGAACGGCACGTGGTTGATGCTGCCGGCGGCCTGGACGCCCGGCAGCGCGCGCAGGCTGGCGACGTCTTGCTTCACCAACGCGTCGGCATCGGGGTTCTCGCCGAGGTTGCCCATGCTGATGCGCACGATCTCCTCGTTGGCCATGCCGGTCGGGCGGTCGATGCGCTCGAGCCGCTGCGTGATCAGGAAGACCGCGTTGCAGATGATGGCGCACGACAGCGCCACTTCCAGCACGATCAGTGCGGCGGCCGTCTTGTGGCGGGCCAGGGTGGAAAGAATGGGGCGGATGTCCATGACGTGCCTCTTGGATGGATGGGTCACTGGCTCTTGAGCTGGATGGCGGGCGTCACCTGCATCGCACGCCAGGCGGGCAGCATCCCGGCGAGCAGGCTGGCGACGATCGCCAGCGCGAAGGTGGCCAGCAGCATCTTCAGGTCCATGTGGGCCAGGTCGGCGTATCCCGCCGGTTGCTGGCGCACCGCCAGCAGGCCCAGCCAGGCCAACAGCAGGCCCAGCACGCCGCCGACCAGGCCGACCGTGCCGGCTTCGACCAGGCACTGCGCGAAGATCGCCTTTCGCGTGGCGCCCAGTGCGCGCCGCACGCCGATCTGCGAGGAGCGTCCGAGGAACTTCGCCAGCAGCAGGCCCACCGTGTTGAGCAGGCAGACGGCGAGGAAGCCGAACGCCAGCCACACCTGCAGGCGCACGTCGCCGGGCACCGCGCCCTGCTTGTCGAGCCACTGCATCACGTTGTGCAGGTCGACGTTGTTGGGTCGCTCGAAGCGGCCCGCCGCGCGCTGCTGATCGGAATAGTTCGCAAGGTACTGCTTGTACGCCTCGACTTTCGCCGGCGTGCCCAGCTCGACCCAGTACTGCAGCCAGGAGCACGGCGCATTCGGTCCGCGCGACCCTTCTTCTTCACCACTGGAGTCGCCCCAGCAGTTCATGTTGCCCTGGGTACCCATCTTCACGTTGAGGGCGGTCCAGAACGGCACGAACAGTTGCTCCACTTCGGTGAAACGGTCCTGCGTCATGTCGTAGAACTTCGGCGCGGGGCGCCACTCCTCCAGTACGCCGATGATGCGGAACGTGGCGCCGGAGGCCTTGAGGTCGCGACCCACGCTGTTGGCGCCGCCGAACAGCTTGTCGTTGAGTGCCTTCGAAATGACGGCGACACGCGCACGCGATTCGTCATCCGCCGCCGACCAGCCGTTGCCGTAGCGGAACGGCACGTCGAACATCGGGAAGAAGTCCGCGGTGGTGTAGCGCGCATCGACACGGAACGGCTCGATCTTGCCGTCCTCGGATTCGACCGACGACGCGCCGCCGCTCATCAGCGCCTGGCGGTCGCCCTTCTTGTCGCGCAGCAACCGCTCGGCGTCGTAGCGGGTGAACTGGTCTTCCGGCTCTTCGCCGGGCGTGAAGCCGTTCGCCGAGCGCGGGTCGATGCGCGGATAGAAAAGCTTGTCGCTCTTCTGCGGGATCGGATCGCCGGACAGCACGTAGAACACGGTCAGCGTGGTCATGCTGGCGCCGATGCCGAGCGCGATGGCCAATACCATCAGGAAGGTCAGCGCCTTGTTGCGCTTGAAGCTGCGCAGCGCGAGGGAGAAGTAGTAGCCGAACATGGCGGGCTCCTTACGCGGAGGCGTTGGCTTCGGCGGCATGCGCCGCGCGGATCAGCGCGGGCTCCACCGACAGGTCGGTGGCCATGCCGTCCACGATATGCACGTTGCGCTGCGCGCGCGCCGCCAGTTCGGGGTCGTGCGTGACCATGATGATGGTCGTGCCCTGGCGATTGATTTCCTCCATCAGCTCCATCACGCCGCGAGCCATCTGCGAGTCCAGGTTGCCGGTCGGTTCGTCCGCCAGCAGCAGGCGCGGACTGCCGGCGAGTGCGCGCGCAATCGCGGTGCGCTGCTGCTGGCCACCCGACAGTTCGGCAGGGAAGTGCTTCATGCGCGAACCCAGGCCGACGCGCGCCAGCGCATCCTCGATGCGCTGCTTGCGTTCGGCCGCCGGCATGCCGCGGTAGCGCAGCGGGACGTCGACGTTGTCGAACAGGTTCAGGTCGGGAATCAGGTTGAAGCCCTGGAAGATGAAGCCGATCTTCTGGTTGCGCAGGCGCGAGCGCGCGTCGTCGCCGAGATGGCTGACGTCCTGGCCATCGAGCAGGAACTGGCCGCCGGTGAAGGTCTCCAGCAGGCCGGCGATGTTGAGGAACGTGGTCTTGCCCGAACCCGACGGACCGGTGACGGCGACGAACTCGCCCTCGCGGACATGCAGGTCGAGCGAACGCAGCGCATGCGTTTCCACCTGTTCGGTGCGGTAGACCTTGGCGACTTGGCGCATCTCAAGCATGGCGGGTTCCTTCTTCGGGTGCTGGCGTGGAATGGAAAGGCGGGGAGGGAACGGGGAGGATCAGTTGACCGAGACGCGCTCGGCGTCGCCGAACAGGTCGCTACCGGAGACGACGATCCTGTCGCCGGGCTTCAGGCCGCCCAGCACTTCGACATTGCTCAGGCTGCTGACGCCCAGCTGCACCGGGCGGCGCACGGCGGAGCTGCCGTCCATGACGTAGGCGTAGCGGCCACCGCTCTGCTCGAGGAACGGGCCGCGTTCGACCATCAGCACGTTGCGGCGCGTGTCCATCAGGATGCGCGCGGACAGGCGCTGGTTCTGGCGCAGGCCGGGCGGCTGCTTGTCGGAGAAACGCAGGCGGGTGACGACTTCGCCGCTCACCACTTCCGGCGACACCGCGGAGATCTCGCCGGCGTACGGCTGGCCGGCGCTGGTCAGCGTGGCCGGCATGCCGATGGCGAGGTCGCGCGCGAAGCTTTCCGGCACCTTGATCTCGACTTCGAACACCGACAGGTCGACCACGCTCAGCACCGGCGCGTTGATCGCCACGTTCGAACGCTGCACCGCCTGCACCTGGCCGACCTGGCCATCGAACGGTGCGCGCAGCGTCAACGCGTCGACCTGGCGCTGCACTTCGGCGACCACCGCGCGCTGGCGGTCGGCCAGCAACTGCTTGTTGCGCGCGTCCAGGCCGGCGCCCTGGCCCTGCAGGCCGGCATCCTTCTGCGCGTGGGACAGCGCGATCTCGCTCTTGCGCAGGTTGTCCTGCGCTTCCAGCACGTCGACCTGCGGCACGGCGCCGCCGTCGTAGCCACGCTGGTAGCGTTGCAGCGTGCGCTCGGCCGCCTGGCGTTCGATACCGGCCTGGTCCAGCGCCTTCTGCGCGTTGGCACGGGTGACGCTGGCATCCAGCATCGCGCGGCTCGCCTCGGCCTCCAGGCCGGCGAGCGTGGTCTGTTCCTGCGCCAGCTTGCTGCGCAGCTCGGGGCTGTCGATCTCGGCCAGCGGCTGGCCCTGCGTGACCTTGTCGCCGGCCACGACCTTCAGCGTGACCACGCCGCCAGCGATGGCGTAGAGGGTGGGGCTGTTGGCGGCGATGACGCGGCCGTCCGCGGCGATGTCGCGGACCAGGTCGCCGCGGGTGACTTCGGCGATGCGCAGGCGCGCGCCATCGACCGAGGCCGTGCCAGCCAGCCAGCCGCGGGCGGCGAACACGATGCCGGCCAGCAGCAGGGCGCCGCCGGCGGCGGGCCAGATCCAGCGGCGCCAGGCCGGACGGGTCTGCGAGGCGCTGAGCACTCGGTCTTGCGCGGAGGTGTCCCGAATCATCGGCGGCATGCGTTCTTTGGAATGACCTGCTTGTCTCAGCAGGATGCGTGCCAACCGCAAGCATTTGATTCACAAGGGGGTTGTCCGGCGTGGACGACTGTCCGGGTGTCCGCGGACACCGAGCGGACAGAGCCTGTCCAGTACCGGACACGTAGAATGTCCGCTCGTTTCACTCAGATGGAAGACAGACGCTTATGTGCGGAATTGTGGGCGCGATCGCCGATCGCGACGTGGTGCCGGTACTGATCGAGGGACTGAAGCGGCTGGAATACCGGGGCTACGATTCCGCGGGCATCGCGGTGGTCGACCAGCAGGACGTGCGCCGTGTGCGCCGCACCGGCCGCGTGGCCGAGATGGAAGGCGCCGCCGCCGCGGAAGGCTTCAACGCCAGCCTGGGCATCGGGCATACGCGCTGGGCGACCCACGGCGGCGTGACCGAAGCCAACGCCCATCCGCACATCAGCCACGGCGTGGCGCTGGTGCACAACGGCATCATCGAGAACCACGAGGAACAGCGCGAGAAGCTGCGCGCGCTGGGCTACGTGTTCGAGTCGCAGACCGACACCGAGGTCATTGCCCACCTCATGCACCATCACCTGAAGGGCGGCGACGACCTGCTGACGGCGCTGCAGCACACGGTGAAGGAACTCACCGGCGCCTACGCGCTGGCCGTGGTCAGCCGCAAGGAGCCGGATCGCATGGTGTGCGCACGCATGGGCTGCCCGCTGCTGATCGGCCTGGGCGAGGGCGAGAACTTCATCGCCTCCGACGTCTCGGCGATCCTGCAGGCCACGCGCCGCGTGATCTTCCTGGAGGAGGGCGACACCGCCGAAGTGACCCGCCAGGGTGTGACCGTGTTCGACGGCCGGGATCAGGCCGTGCAGCGTGAGGTGCACGTCTCCGACGTGTCGCTGGCGTCGCTGGAACTGGGTCCGTACCGCCACTTCATGCAGAAGGAAATCCACGAGCAGCCGCGCGCGATCGCCGACACCATCGAGGCGGTGGTCGATGGCGGCTTCTCGCCGGCGCTGTTCGGTGCCAATGCGGAAGCGGCGTTGAAGGACATCGAGGGCGTGCAGATCCTCGCCTGCGGCACCAGCTACTACGCCGGCATGACCGCGCGTTACTGGCTGGAAGCCATCGCCGGCGTGCCGTGCAATGTCGAGATCGCCAGCGAATACCGCTACCGCGCGGCGTACGCGAATCCCAAGCACCTGATCGTCACCATTTCGCAGTCCGGCGAAACGCTGGATACGATGGAAGCGCTGAAGTACGCGAAGTCGTTGGGCCACCAGCACACGCTGTCGATCTGCAACGTGCCCGAGAGCGCGATCCCGCGCGCCAGCGAGCTGGTCTGCTACACCCGCGCCGGCGCCGAGATCGGCGTGGCGTCGACCAAGGCCTTTACCACTCAGCTGGCCGCGCTGTTCCAGCTGACGGTGGTGCTCGGCAAGCTGCGCGGCAAGGTCACGCCGGAGCAGGAAGCCGACTACCTGGAACAGCTGCGCCACCTGCCGGGCAGCGTGCAGCATGCGCTGAATCTGGAACCGCAGATCGCCGCATGGGCGGAGCGCTTCGCGCCGAAGTCGGATGCGCTGTTCCTCGGCCGCGGCCTGCATTACCCGATCGCGCTGGAAGGCGCGCTCAAGCTGAAGGAAATTTCCTACATCCACGCCGAGGCCTATCCGGCCGGCGAGCTGAAGCACGGTCCGCTGGCGCTGGTCGATGCCGACATGCCGGTGGTGGTGATCGCACCGAACGACGTGCTGCTGGAGAAGGTGAAGTCCAACATGCAGGAAGTGCGCGCGCGTGGTGGCGAGCTGTTCGTGTTCACCGACCAGGACAGCCACTTCAGCGAATCCGAAGGCGTGCACGTCATCCGTACGCCGCGCCACGTCGGCGTGCTCAGCCCCATCGTGCACACCATTCCCGTGCAGCTGCTGGCGTACCACACCGCGCTGGCGCGTGGCACCGACGTGGACAAGCCGCGCAACCTGGCGAAGTCGGTGACAGTGGAGTGACCGCTGTCGCCGGGCTGTAACAGGCGGCGTGCAGAATTCTTCCTGCAACGAGGTCTCTCTCTCCTCCCGCGTTGCTCCGGAGCCTGGCGGAAGCCGGGCTTCGTGCTGTCCGGGCCACGCGACGTCCGTGGCATCCTCCCCCGCATGAGGATCTGTCCATGCCGCTCCATCGCCTGTTCCTGCTGCTGATGACCCTGATGCCCACGCTGCCTGCCGCCGCATTCGATACGCCGGAGACGCCGCTCGTCATCGGCCATCGTGGTGCCAGCGCGCTCCTGCCGGAGCACACGCTGGCCGCATATGCGCGCGCGATCGCCGACGGGGCGGACTACATCGAGCCGGACCTGGTCGCCACGCGCGATGGCGTGCTGGTCGCGCGCCACGAGAACGAGATCGGCGGTACCACCGACATCGCGCAGCGGCCCGAGTTCGCGTCGCGTAAACGCAAGCAGGTCATCGATGGCGAGACGTTCGAGGGCTGGTTCACCGAGGACTTCACCCTCGCCGAACTGAAGACCTTGCGCGCGCGTGAGCGCCTGCCGGAGTTGCGAGGTACGGCGCACGATGGCCGGTACGGCATCGCGACGTTGGAGGAGATCATTGCACTGGCGGAAGAGCACGCTGCACGTACGGGTCGCAGCATCGGGCTGATTCCGGAGATCAAGCATCCCAGCCATTTCCAGCGCATCGGTTTGCCGATGGAACAGCGGCTGCTGGATACGCTTGCCGCGCATGCGTACGCGCGCGAGGCGCCCGTGGTGATCCAGTCGTTCGAGCAGGCCAACCTGCGGGCATTGCGCAAGCACCTCGGCGCAGCGCATCCGAACATCCGCCTGTTGCAGTTGCTTGGCCCGCCTGACGAGCAACCCGGCGATGCGCTGGCGGCGGGAAAGCCTACCCGCTACGCCGACCTGATGACGCCGGCAGGACTGCAGGAAATCGCCGCTTACGCCGAGATCATCGGCCCGTGGACGCGCTTGCTGATGCCGGTTGCGGAGGATGGCGCGCTGGGGACGCCCACCGCGCTGATGGCGGATGCGCGCGCGTCGGGATTGCAGGTCTGGCCTTACACCTTCCGGCCGGAGAACCATTTCCTGCCGGCGGCGATGCGCGAAAGCGACGATCCACGCACGCGCAGCGAGGCGGGAGCCCTCGAAGAGATCCGCGCCTATCTCGCGCTGGGGATCGGGGGTTTCTTCACCGACGACCCGGCGCTGGGTCGTCGTGCGGTGGACGACCGCTGAGACGCATCACACCTTGCCGAACACCAGGCTTGAGTTGGTGCCGCCGAAGCCGAAGCTGTTCGACATCACCGTCGTGAGCGCGGCGTCACGACTGGTTTGCACGATCGGGAATGCCGCTGCACCTTCGTCCAGCGTCTCGATGTTGGCGGAGCCGGCGATGAAGCCGTCGCGCATCATCAGCAGGCAGTAGATCGCCTCGTGCACGCTGGCAGCGCCCAGCGAATGGCCGGACAGCGCCTTGGTGGACGAGATCGGCGGCAGGGTGTCGCCGAGCGCGTTGCGGATTGCCTCGAGCTCGATCACGTCACCCAGCGGTGTCGAGGTGCCATGCGTGTTGAGATAGTCCAGCGGTGCGGTGACGCCTTCCAGTGCCATCCGCATGCAGCGCACGGCACCTTCGCCGGACGGTGCGACCATGTCGGCGCCGTCGGAGGTCACGCCGTAGCCCAGCAGCTCGGCATGGATGCGCGCGCCGCGCTTCACCGCGTGATCGTAATCCTCCAGCACCAGCATGCCGCCGCCACCGGCGATGACGAAGCCATCGCGATCGGCGTCGTACGGACGCGAAGCGTGCGTCGGATCGTCGTTGCGCTTGCTCGACAGGGCGCCCATCGCATCGAACATCATCGTCAGCGCCCAGTGCAGTTCTTCACCGCCGCCGGCGAACACGATGTCCTGGCGGCCGGCACGGATCAGGTCCGCTGCCGCGCCGATGCAGTGCGCGGAGGTGGCGCAGGCCGCGGAGATCGAATAGCTGACGCCCTTGATCTTGAACGCCGTGGCCAGCGTGGCCGACACGGTGGAACACATCGTGCGCGGCACCATGTACGGACCGACCTTGCGGATACCGCGGGCACGCAGCAGGTCGGCGGCTTCGATCTGCCATTCCGCGGAACCGCCGCCGGAACCGGCGATCAAGCCGGTGCGCGGCTGGCTGACCAGCGCGTCGTCGAGTCCGGCATCGGCGATGGCATCGCGCAGCGCGATGTGTGCGAACGCGGCGGCATCGCCCATGAAGCGCTTCTGCTTGCGGTCGATCTGCGCATCGAGATCGATCTCGGGTGCGCCGCCGACGTGGCTGCGGAAGCCGAGTTCGGCGTACTGCGGAATGTGGCGGATGCCCGAGCGGCCTTCGCGCAGGGCGGCCGACACGGTGTCCGCATCGTTGCCCAGGCACGAGGTGATGCCGAGGCCGGTGATGACGACACGACGCATCAGAAGTTCTCCGTCGACGTGAACAGGCCCACGCGCAGGTCGCGCGCGGTGTAGATCTCGCGGCCGTCGACCAGCATGCGGCCGTCGGCCACCGCCAGCACCAGCTTGCGGTTGATCACGCGGCTGATGTCGATCTCGTAGCTGACGCGCTTCGCCGTCGGCAGCACCTGGCCGGTGAACTTCACTTCACCCGAACCGAGTGCACGGCCGCGACCGGGCGCGCCGATCCAGGTCAGGAAGAAGCCTGTCAGCTGCCACATCGCATCCAGGCCCAGGCAGCCCGGCATTACCGGATCGCCGAGGAAGTGGCACTGGAAGAACCACAGGTCCGGATGGATATCGAGCTCCGCACGGATCATGCCCTTGCCATGCACGCCACCATCCTCGCGGATCTCGGTGATGCGGTCGAACATCAGCATCGGGTCGTTGGGCAGGCGGCCGCTGTCGGGGCCGAACAGTTCACCGCGCGCGCTGGCCAGCAGCTGTTCGCGCGAGAAGGAAGCGGGGGCGTTCATTGCGTCGTCCGTTCTGCGAAGGCGCAAATAATGCACACATGTGCATACGCTTGTCTTGATGCAGATCAACGGCCGTTTTTCCATACGCCGGCGTACCATCCGCGTGACGCAATTGCGGCAAGGGTTTCGCGCATTTTGTCCGCGACTCCACACGCAGCCGTATCGTTCCCATCCGCATCCATGCGATTGCGTACGGCGGCCGATATCATCGCGTGATGCGCAAGATCATCCACATCGACATGTAAAGTCTACCTAGGGGTGTTGCAGGCCTATATGGAGTCTGTTAGACAGCGTTGGTAGCACTCGGGATGAGGCTTTGTATGAAGCTCATTTGGTCTACGGAAGACTTCAAACCTGCCGGGTTTCCGATCGAGGGATTTCCCATCCTTCTGGAAGCCTCCGGAGCAATTAATCCAGTAGTGCATGCATTCTTAGTAGGGGAGCTGCTCCAATCAGCTCGAAGGCCGTCCAGGGCGACATGGGCCAACTACGCTTTCGCTCTTACGCGCTTCTTCACCTTCCTTGAAGAATCCTCACGCTCATGGAATGAAAGACTGATCCCTGGCGCTCCAAGCGTAGTAGCGGACTTCCGGAGCTATCTGCTTTCCGCCCCACTCAAGAGAAGCTCCGTAAACGCAAATTTGGATGTGATCGCGCGCTTCTTTCAGCACAGTTATGAAAGGGGAGAAATCGTCCATCTGCCCTTTGCAATGAGGGAATCCCGAAGTAGAGATGTAGGCACTCATTCAAAACGGTCGACGCGAGCGCCGGCGCCACGTCCTGACGTAAAACTTCGCGCTTCGAAACATATTCCCAAGATTCTTTCCGCCTCGGAAGTCATCGCATTCCTCCGCGGCTTCAAGAATGAAACTCTCAGGCTCATGGCGAGACTGCAAGTTGAGACTGGAATTCGTGTTGAAGAGCTCACCACTTTTCCTTGCAGCTATGTAGTTGACCCGGACTCAATTGCGGGCAGGCCTTCCTTCATAGTGGTTCGGTTGTCGCCCGCCGATATGGCAACAAAGGGCGCGGTAGAAAGAACGATCCATGTGCCGAGGAGCTTGATGAGTTCTCTCTGGCTATACGTTCTCACTCAGCGACCAAGCCGCGCTTTAGGTTCGAGTGCGGCGCTCTTCGTCACTCAGCGCGGACAGCCTTACAAGACAAGATCAGTGTGGAAGCTGTACAGGGAAAATGACGGGCTGGTGGGTAGAGATGTGAATCCGCACCTGCTCAGGCACACATACGCAACCCACACGCTCGTGGCTTTGACCAAGCACATCAACGCTGGCAATGCGCTGCTCTATGTTCGAGATCGTCTAGGGCACGCCTCAATCAGAACTACTGAGATCTATCTTCACTATGTCGATGACATGACGATCTCGGTGGCTGCCCGGTACCAGTCGGAAATCTCGCAGCTAATAAGCGACCTGAAATGAGGATTCTTGGGTAATCCCCCCGCAGATTAGCAGACCTCAGAAGTGGAATTTTCTCGTACG
>NZ_LSIF01000069.1 GCF_001556105.1 Pseudoxanthomonas mexicana
GGCAATGGCCGCATAGCTCCACTTCTGGTGTCCGCTAAAAGCGGGGGGATTACCCTAGCATCAAGCACAAGATTGCAATGAGACGCCTCATTCTCTCCCCTCCCCCAAGAAGCTCATGAAAATTGTTTGTTCCGGCAGAACGCCTAAATCGAGCCGCGCCGCGAAGCGTCGGCTTGAATGAATTGTTAGGCCGCGACGCCGAGTACAAGTGAAACCTCCCTTGCGGCAACCGTACCACCCCAAACTATCCAGCAATACGGTACTCGCCTGGTCGCACAAGCGAAAGCTCGTCAATGCGGCCGTAATGCAGGCTGCCGTCAGCGTCCTGAGTGGTTAGAGCAGCGTCTTGTGGGAGCAGACCGATAACAGAAGAAGCACCAAAAAAACCGGATGAGACCGGCGCGATAGCAAGCCCAATCACCACGTGCAGCTGGCGTTGCAGCAGGGTGGCTTCGCAAGAGGTTCGCGAGGGCGCTGAACGTGAGCGAGTCTGAAGCGTAGTGCCACGAGAGAACGAATGTGTCCTCCAGCAAGATGTTGTCAAACGCATCAATGCTCATGAGCGACCTAACGCCTGAATCAAGCCGACCCGCGAAGCGGCATCGGCTTGAATGAATTGTTAGCGACAAGACTAGAAATTAGTCGTTTTCTTGAGGTAAGTGTCAAGCGTGTAGGAAAACGCGTAATCCCTCATTATTGAATTTTGATCTGCAACATATCGTTCAACATCCAGTCGCCCGGTTGAATCCCTTTTGGCTGCGGACCTGGCAGTCTCGGCAGAGAAACGACTCATCTCCTTAATGCAATGAGCGTATGCAGCAGTAGCAATCTCAGTCGGCGTTGCCCTAGTCCCAGTCATGGCCGTTGCATAGCGGGTGGCGTAGCCAGAATGACAGTCAAGAACAGCCTTTGCATAAGGGTCGCTGCCAAAAAGCGGATCAGGCGCCTGTTGCGCATGCACTACTAATGGCGCAAGTGAGAGGAAAAGAGTAGTCGTAAGTGCATCCAATCGCATAAAAGTTTCCTTCTGTTTGTGGGCGCTAACGCCTGAGTTAAGCCGACCCGCGAAGCGGGTTCGGCTTGAATGAATTGTTAGTGACCATCCTACGGCGCACCGACGCTGACATCTTTAGGAAGCATGCCGCCGGTGACAGTTTGCTGTGTGTCTAGGCGGGTTAGTACATGTCCATGAATAAGCCAAGGTGAGCTGCCACCCCTTGAGCACAAGAAAAGAATCTCACTTGATGCAAAAGCGCCGCGCTTTACGGCGTAGTTGAGCGAGTAGCAAGGACCATCATCATTTGCGGCAAGGCTAGAGCTTTGTAACTCGGCGGAATTTACGAGGCCGTACTTTTGCTGAAGTTCGCCTAGAATCCGGGGCCAGTTGTCGACTTGGCTCTTGAACTCCGGGGAGAACTGGGCTAACGCCGTCTTACCATCACCGGACTTCAGTGCGCCGTAAAACTTTTCGCCCGCTGCAACCGGCAAAGCTACATCAACGTTCTGAACGTTGCATCCAGCTAACAGGATGGTGGCGGCGATAACGACGATCGGCTTTTGCATCAATCCCCCGAGCGGCCTGATATGGGCCCTAACGCCCGAATTAAGCCGAGCCGCGAAGCGGCGTCGGCTTGAATAAATTGTTAGGGGGTACTGCCATTGACCGCAAGCTCCCTGCCAATACCTACGTCGCGACCGTACTTGAACGTACGCTCCGCAACTATCACGTCTCCGCAACGCAGAACGATGTGATGTCCTTTGCGTGATGGGCTAATCGGAATGTTCTGCCTGAAGTTGCCGGAAACAGCCCATTCCTTCGGAGCATCACTGGAGCTAACGGACACTACAGACAGCAGGCAAGAATCATTAGTCGGCGCCGATCCAGTTGCATAGAAGAATCCATGGGCTGGACCAAGCCAGTGAGCGCAGCCGGTGAATGACAAAAGAACTACGGCCGTCGCAAGAACTTTCATGTGCCCCCTAACGCTTGAGTTAAGCCGGATGCGTACACCAATCACTATGATCAGCTGGGCCAGTCTGACTTGATCACGACCAGTGTGTTGATCAGCAAGGCATTCTGAAGGTCAGTTGCTTGTTAAGGACAGCTCCCGATCTGTCAATCAGGGGCGGACTGCGGCGCAATGGCAATCGAAGACAGATAGGTTGCTTGATCAACAATGCCGCCAGCCGCCTTTGTTCGGAGTATCGGTCAGTCAGCGCATCACGATGCGGGCGCAGCAAAACGGTGAGGTGCACGAGTTCTTGCATCACGTCAACGATCCGGTCCTAGTACGGTGAAAGCCTCATGCGACCAACGACATCGGACTTCTGGAATGCCTTGGATGCGTGTTCAGCTTGATCTGACCTCGTATGCTGGCATAGCTTCGGTCAGCTTGCTGGTGCTGGCTCGCTAGCTAGCGCTGGCCTCAGCTCCTGAGCAATCTTTCCACCGTGCACGACCAGCACCCGATCAGCACTGGCAATCGTTTCGGGTCTGTGGGCCACGATGACCTTGGTGACTTTGAGTTGCTTGACCGCCTCGTTCACCAGTTGCTCGTTGGTCACATCCAGGTGGCTGGTTGCCTCGTCCAGGAACAAGAGCTTGGGTTCGCGGTACAGCGCACGCGCCAGAATCACTCGCTGCTTCTGCCCGCCGGACAGACTGCTGCCCATGTCGCCGATCAAGCTGTGGTAGCCCATTGGCATCGCCGCGATTTCATCGTGGATGGCGGCCAGCCGCGCGGCACGTTCCACCCGTTCTTGATCCACCGCCTGATTGAAGAAGCTAATGTTGTCGGCGATGCTGCCACCGAATAGCTGGTCATCCTGCATCACCGCTCCGACTATTTTCCGCATGTTGCGCGGTCCGGCCTTCTGGATGTCCTGCCCGCCGATGCGAATGCTGCCCTCGCTCGCCTTCAGCAGGCCCAGCAGCAGTTTCACCAACGTTGTCTTGCCGCAGCCGGATGCGCCGACGATCGCCACACATTCACCCGGCGCGATGCTGAGGCTCAGGCCCTTCAGTACCCAAGGCTCGCCATCAGCGTAGCGGAACGCAAGATTCTCCACTTCGATACGGGTATCGGCCGGTGCTTCGACCTCCGGCTTGATCTCGGCATCCTCCGGCTCGGTGAGCACGATGTCGGCCAAGCGTTCGCCATGCAGACGCAGCATGCGGAACTCGATTGCCTTGTCGATCAGCGCCGACATGCGCTGGGCAAACTGGTCCTTGTAGGCCAGGTAGGCGATCAACATGCCGACCGAGAACACGTTTTCCAAAGCCAGCAATGCGCCGATCCAGATGACCGCGATGCGCTCCACGCCGAACACCAATTGACTGGCGCTGTTGAAACCCAGGCCCATGCGGGCCAGTTTGATTTCGTGGTTGACGGTATCCACCATCAGGTTGTCGTAGGTGCTGCGGCGCAGACCTTCGGCGCCGGCTATTTTCACGCTCTGGACCGGCCAGAGTTCTGTAGACACTCAGTCGCCGCTCTGCGCGTAGCGCCTTT
>NZ_LSIF01000007.1 GCF_001556105.1 Pseudoxanthomonas mexicana
CGGGTACCTCGCGAGTGGAGACGATGACACGCGGGGCCGCGAGCGGCGCCCGCACCACGACCGGGTCCGCCTGCGGTGCGGGCGCGGCGACCGGCGTGGCGGGCGCAGCTGCCACCGGCGAACTGCTGGCGATCACGCGGTAGGGCACGACGCCGAGCAGCACGATGCCGACGGTGAGGGCCAGCGCACTCGTGCGCAGGGGCGAAGCGGTGTGCTGCAACATCAGCAGTCTCCTCTTGAGGATGCGGAACGTGGGGGACGCGCCGGCCAGCGCCGGCACCGGGGTGGTGGAGACGCCCAGCTTCACCAGCAGGCGCCCGTAGTCGCGTGGCGCATGGCGTTCGTCGGCGATGACGGCGGCATCGCAGGCCACTTCGCGGGCGAAGGCGTACTCGCGTGCGGCGAGGTGCGCAACGGGATGGAAGAAGAACAGGTGCTGCGCCAGCGCCGGCATCCAGGCCCACCACAGATCGCGGCGCTGCAGGTGTGCGAGTTCGTGGTGCAGCGCCATGCGCAGGTCGTCGCTGCCCATCCCGGCGAGGCCGGCGGCGGGCAACATGAGTACGGGACGCCACGGCCTGGCCAGCAAGGGCGAATCGATGTCGTCGCTGACCAGCAGGACGGGCTTGTCCGCGATGCCGAGGTGAGCCGTCAGCGCGTCATAGACGGCACGCACGCGTCGGTCACGGCACGCATGCGCTCGCTGCATCTGCCGGTGCAGGCGCAAGCCATGACGCAGTGTGTTCGCCAGCATCATCAAGACACCGGCCAGCCAAGCGGCGAACAGCAGCACGCTGGTATCGACGCGCGTTGCATGCGGCAGCGGCACGGGCGAGTTGGTGAAGGTCGCGACCGTCGTCGGCACGGCGTCGACCGCAGCGTTGGCCGTTGCCAGCACCACCGCAGGCTCCGCCGGCAGCAGCGGCAACGCGACCGGTGCATGCCAGAGCAACCCCACCACCATCTGCGTCGCGACCAGCCACCACAGCCAGACGCGCGTGCGGGCATCCAGCCGTGGCAGGTAACGGCACAGCGCCCAGACCAGCGCGGCGAGCAGCACCGACTGCACGCTTACCGTCAGCAGCCGGTCGAGCAGGGCGTCGAGAAAGGGGACCGGGTCCATGTCAGCCGTCCTTCCGCTTGGATTGCAGGCTGGCGACCATCGCCTCCAGTTCGGCGAGTTCGTCGTCGCTGACCTCGGTGCGCTGCGACATCCACGCCACGAACGGCGACAGCGAGCCCTGCAGCGTCTTCTCGACGAAGCTGCCCACCGCGTTGCGCATCAGGTCGTCGGGCTGCGCGGCCGGCGCATACCGGTACACGCCGTCGACCTGGCGGCGCCGCAGGTAAGCCTTGGCGCGCAGCCGCTCCATCATCGTCAGCACGGTGGACCGGGCCAGCCCGCGGGTTTCGCCGAACAGCGCCGCCACCTCGCCGACACTGGCTTCGCCGTGTTCGGAGAGATGCTGGAGCAGCGCCAGTTCCTGGTCGCCGATGGACTTGGGGGCCTTGCCGGGCATGGGATCGTCTCGTGACTACAGTTGTCGTCAACATGCCCGTGACGACAACTGTAGTCAACCCTGTCGAAAGTCACTCGCCCCCGCTGGCCGACGGACGGTCGCGACTCAAGAAACCGTCGCGCGGGCCGATGCAGGGATGGACCCCACCCCTGCGTCCTGTCGCCATGCTCATCATCGTCGGCTTCATCATCGTCATCCTGAGCGTGCTCGGCGGCTACATGGGTGCGCACGGCAAACTCGCCGCCCTGTGGCAGCCCTTCGAACTGGTCATCATCGGCGGCGCCGCGCTGGGCGCGTTCATGGCCGCCAACCCGACCAAGGTGGTCAAGAGCACGATCTCGGCCACGCTGTCGGTGTTCAAGGGTGCCAAGTACAAGTCGTCCGACTACCTGGACGTGCTGACGCTGATCCACGAAATGCTCAACAAGGCGCGCCGCGACGGCTTCATGTCGCTGGAGGAGCACATCGAGAATCCCGCCAACAGTCCGCTGTTCCAGAAATACCCGAAGATCCTCGCCGACCACCACCTGCTCGATTTCCTGACCGAGTGCCTGCGCCTGATGGTGGGCAGCAACATCGAGCCGCACGAACTGGAACCGCTGCTGGAGCTGGAGCTGGAGAAGCACCACCACGAAGCGATGGCCCCGGCGCATGCGCTGCAGCGGGTGTCCGATGGCCTGCCCGGCTTCGGCATCGTCGCCGCGGTGCTCGGCATCATCGTGACCATGGGTTCGATCGGCGGCGACATCGCCGTGGTCGGCGCGCACGTCGCCGCGGCCCTGGTCGGCACCTTCCTCGGCATCCTGCTGGCGTACGGCTTCGTCTCGCCGCTGGCCTCGGCCGTCGAGGCGCAGGCGGACCAGGACAGCCGCATGTACGAATCGGTGAAGACCGCCCTGCTCGCCTGCCTGCGCGGCTACAACCCGGCGGTGGCGCTGGAGTTCGCGCGCAAGACGCTGCCCTCGGACGTGCGCCCGCCGTTCGCCGAGTTCGAAGCCCACCTCAAGGCCAACAAGTAAGCCACGGCGATGAGCGAGCAACGTCCCACCATCATCGTCCGTCGCATCAAGAAGGTCGCCGGCGGCGGCCATCACGGCGGTTCGTGGAAGGTCGCCTACGCGGACTTCGTGACCGCGATGATGGCGTTCTTCATGGTGATGTGGCTGGTGGGTGCGACGACCAACAAGGACCGCGCGGCGATCTCGGAGTACTTCCGCAATCCCAGTCCGCTGAGCGGCAAGAGTTTCTCGCCCGCGCCCGGCCCCAACGGCCCCGGTGGCGCCAGCACGTCGATGATCAAGCTCGGCGGCACGATGGACCTGCCGAAGGGCGCGAGCGACATGCCGTTCGAGAAGTCGCCCGGCGAGAACCCGCAGCCCTCGGAAGAGCAGCAGAAGGCGCAGGAAAAGCAGCGTCTTGAAACGCTGATGCAGGCGCTGCAGGAAGCCATCGGCAAGAGCCAGGCGCTGGAACCGTTCAAGGACCAGTTGCTGCTCGACCTGACGCCGGAAGGCCTGCGCATCCAGATCGTCGACCAGCAGAACCGGCCGATGTTCGACCTGGGCGGCACCGTGCTGAAGCCGTATACGCAGACGATCCTCGCGGAGCTGGCCGGCTTCGTGAACCAGGTGCCGAACCACATCAGCATCACCGGCCACACCGACACCACGCGGTACACCTCCAGCCGCGGCTACACCAACTGGGAACTCAGCGCCGAGCGCGCCAACGCCGCGCGTCGTGCGCTGGTCGCGGGCGGCATGCAGGAGGACAAGGTGTCGCGCGTGGTGGGTCTGTCGTCGGCGGTGCTGTTCGACAAGCAGAACCCGCAGAACCCGATCAACCGCCGCATCAGCATCGTGGTGATGACCAAGGCCGCGGAAGACGCGCTGCAGGGCGAAGGCAAGCTGCTCGCCCCGGGCGCGCCATTGCCGGATGCCGACGTTGCCATGCCGGACGCGCCGGTGGATGCAGCCGCCACCGCGGCGACTCCCGTGCCCGCGCGCACGGACGACGTGCGCGGGATCACCGGGGCGAGTCAACGCCACGGCTTCGAGCAGCCGCTGTCGCATGACCGTGCCGGATGGCGGCGGGTCGGCATCGCGAGTCTCGGGCGTCGTGCCCAGCACGCGCACCATCACCGGCCCCGGCTCAGAACGCGTCGCTGCCCGGCCGGATCTCCACGCCCATCACGGCGGCCAGCTGTTGCATGCCGTCGTCATCGCGGCGCAGCGCCATCCAGCCGGCGTACGCATCACCGCCGGTGTTCCAGTTCCACAGCGTGTAGCCGTGCTCGCGCAGGCGGTCGTAGGCGATGGACATCAGCGCGGGCACGTCGGTGCCGTCGAGGAATTCCTCGTCGCTGGTGTCGCCGCCCCAGTCGATCTCCAGGGCGTAGCGCGCGGCCAGCTGGTTGATGCAGTCGATGAAGGACTCGGTGTCCTTCCAGTCGACGTAGAAGCCCGACGTCCAGTCGATGGCGTCCTTCAGCGTCCACAGCACCTGGTCAGGTTCGGCAGCCTCTTCGCCAGTGGCATCGCGGTACGCCGCGAACTGCCGCAGCGCGGTTTCCTCATCGCCCGGATTGATCAGCACCAGCAGGTTCCAGACCAGCGCCTCGGTATCGTCCAGGTCCATGTCGTCTTCGTCGTCGAAGGCATGGCGGAAATTGTCGTCGGGATCGAAGTCGTCGGGCAGGGTCATGGCGAGTGTCGCGGCAACGGGAAGGCGGCGCCATGGTACGCGCCGCACCCGTCCGTGTCCGTCATGCGACGCGGCCGCTTTGTACTGGCGTGCCGCCGGGTCTATCGTGGCGGCGCCGGCCCCGCGTGCCGGCCTGCCGGGGAGGCCGCGCCATGTTCAACCCCCGCCCTGCGGTACAGCAACTGGCCATCGGCCACGGCCACGTGTGCGTCGTCATCGACGATGCGCTGCTGGCACCCGAGCGGCTTCCCGCGTTCGCCGAGGCGTACCGCGAGGATTTCCAGCCAGCGCCGCCTGCCGTGTTCCCGGGCCTGCACCTGCGCATGCCGGAGGAATTCACCGACCTGCTGCACGACGTGCTGCGCGACCACGCGCGACGCGCGCTGGGCATGCGCCGGGTGTTGCGCAGCGCCAGCCGGCTGGCCATGGTGACCACGCCGGTGTCGCAGCTGGCGCCACCTCACTGGCAGCCCCGCCGGGCACGCGCGTTCGCGCCGGACCAGGGCATCGCGGTGGCGGAACTGTTCCTGTTCCAGGACCCCGCGCTGGGCGGTACCCACTTCTTCGTGCCGCGGGTGTCGCCGCAGCAGGTAGAGCAGCTCGAACACGATGCCGACGCGCTGTCGCCCGAGGAATTCTCCCTCCGCCACGCACTTGTTGCCGGCTATCCGCAGGCGTCGAGCTGGTGCTTCACCCATACCCTGACCGTGCCGGCCCGCTGGAACCGGCTGCTGATCCACGACGGCGGCGCGTTCCGCGCACCTGCCATCACCGCGCCCCCGCCACTCGCGCCCGATCCGCGCCACCATCGGCTGACATTGCAGGCCACGCTCGCCTGCAGTCGCCACCGCGTGAGCTGGTGACTGCCGCGCTTCGGGTATCCTTGCGCCCCCGATACCTGCACGACGCCTTCCCATGTCCGACACGCCTCCCGACCACCTGGCCTCCGATCCGCGCAGCCCGTTCTACAACGCCGAGGCGATGGATCGTGGCGTCGCCATCCGCTTCAACGGCGTGGAGCGCGACAACGTGGAGGAGTACTGCATCAGCGAAGGCTGGGTACGCGTGCCGGTGGGCAAGTCGAAGGACCGTCGCGGCAATCCGATGACGATGAAGGTCAAGGGCACCATCGAAGCGTGGTACCGCTCGCCCGCCGCCGAGTAAACAGCAGAGCTGCCGCGGCACGCGGCGTGAACACGACCGCGTGGCACAATCCCGGCCTGCACGCACGCCGGGAGAGCGCATGAAGTTCCTGCTGATGATCTACACGGACGATTCCCTGCTCGAGGCACTGCCTGACGGTGCGTTCGACCGGATGATGCACGGCTGCATCACCCACGCCGACGAACTGAAGGCGCAGGGCACGCTGATCGAATCGCAGCAGCTCGAGCACGGCAGCACCGCACGCACGGTGCGCGTACGCAACGGCAAGACCAGCATCGTCGACGGCCCGTTCGCCGAGACGAAGGAAATCCTGGGCGGCTACAACCTGATCGAAGCCGACAGCCTCGACGAGGCGGTGAAGATCGCGCAGGAATTCCCCTGGATCGGCACCGGCAGCATCGAGATGCGGCCGGTACGCGATTTCGACGAAGTCCGGCGGCGCGTCAGCGCCTGAGCGGCAGTCGCGGTCAGAGCAAGCCGGATGTCATCACGAACCTTCGAAAGGGGCTGCGGCTCGTCATTCCCGCGAAGGCGGGAACCCAGCGCCGTAGTCTTCTGATTAAGCCATGCCGAATTATCAAGTTCCAGCGTTGTGCGTGTGACCATGCGGCGGCTTTGCGGATGTCAACATTAGGGGTAGGTTCCGCCCATGGGCCGGGAAAGATCAACGGAGATACAGGGGACGCCATGAGCTTGATTGCAGCGCTCCGATCCGCAAGGACGGAAGAAGATGTCAAGGATGCCTACATCAAGGCCCTAGGACTGAAGAAGTACAACAAGGGACTGATTGACATCCGTACGGACGAGATTTGGTTCGAAGCCAAGGAAACCGCCACATCGACCACGTTGATGTTTGCGCAGCTTCTTTACTACGTTCGGGATGCACGCAAGAAGGGCGACCCCATTCCGCCGTTCCTAGCCGTGATTGATCGCGAGAAGGCCGCGCTCATGGAGACCGCCAAGGCACTGCCCATCCTTGCCGACAAGAGCATTCAATGGCCCAAGTCGGGTTCCGCCGTGAGCAAGGCCACCGCCGCACAGGCGGCGCCCTATGTTGAAACCCATTTCGTGGTCTACAAGCTGGAAGACCATGAGCAGGAGTTCGTGGCTGCGGTGAAGCACGCACTCAAGGCGGGCAAGTTCGTGCGTACGCCCATCACGCCGGACAACCTGCGGCAGGTATTCGACAAGTGGGTCGGCATGATAGGCCGGGAACTGGATGGTGTGGGAGAGTCGGACTATGCCCTGCTGTTCTTCGCCGACATCATGCACGACGGCAGCAAGGCGGCGATGGCGGACCTGCCTGCGCGCCTGCTGCACGAGGACGGGCGGCCGGTGTTCCTGCTGGGCGGCAAGACGTTCGAGTTAGCGAGCGACAAGGGTTATCGCAATTTCTGGGCCATCTATCACCGCCCTCCGGAGGAGGCGCATCGCGCCTATCTGCTGGAGCGACGCGACAGCCTGCTGCCGCTGGACGAGCAGCGCTTCAAAGGGGCGTATTACACGCCACTACATATCGTGGACAAGGCGTACGACCTGCTTGCGGAAACCCTGGGGAAGAACTGGCAGCAGAACTACATCGTGTGGGACATGTGTTGCGGCGTCGGCAATCTGGAGGTGAAGCATTCCAACCACCGCAACATCTTCATGAGTACGCTCGACCAAGCTGACATCGACGTGATGAAAGCCAGCCGCACCTGCGTGGCCGCCACCAAGTTCCAGTACGACTACCTGAACGACGACGTGAACGAAGCCGGACGTATCGACTACTCGCTTACCAACAAGGTGCCGCCCGCACTTCGCCAGGCGATCGATGACGCGAACGCGGGAAAGAAGGGAGCGAAGAGGATACTGGTCCTGATGAATCCGCCCTATGGCGAAGCGATGAACGTGGACAACACCACGTCTGCTGGCGCAGAAAATGCGGAATCAAAGAAAAACATCGCCACTACCCGTGTCGGCGCCAGCATGGAGGGCATGGGATACGCGTTGCGCGAATTGTTCGTGCAGTTCCTGATGCGAATTCGACGTGAAGTGCCCGGTGCGACCATTGCGATGTTCAGCACACTGAAATACGTCAACGCGCCGAACTTTGAACAGTTCAGGGCCCAGTGGACGGCCAGATACATGGGTGGATTCGTTGTCCATAGCAAAGCCTTCGATAGCCTGAAGGGGGATTTCCCGATCGGATTCCTTGTCTGGGACACCTCGCGCCGCCAGCCCGCACCCAGCATCGACACCATTGCACTCGACAGGGAAGGAAACGTCTTCGGCAAAAAGACGTTCTACCGCGAGGAAGTCCGAGCGCCTCTTTCGGAGTGGATCATTCGACCACGTTCGAACAAGGAAGATGCGCTCCCCTTGAAGAATGCGATCACGCCCACTACCAGCACCAAGGATGTCCGGGGCACCAAGTGGGCAGACGGAGCGATAGGGAGCATGATCGTTTTCGGAAACGATCTGCAACACGCAGCAAAAGGGACGGCACTGCTTTCTTCCGGCTACGGCAATGCCGGCGCATATTTCGTTACCGACGACAATCTCTCGAGGTCCTCAGTCATTTTTGCCGTGCGTCGCCTTATCAAGCCCACATGGCTCAATGATCGCGACCAGTTCCTGCAGCCCGAGGGCGACTTGCCGGAAGCCTTTGTTTCCGATTGCCTGGTGTGGATGCTTTTCAACGGGTCGAACCTGACGGCGGGTGCCGATGGACTCGAATGGGATGGACGATCATGGTCGTTGGTGAACCATTTCATTCCCTTCACCGAGGTGGACGTGGGCGCCCCGGGCCGATTCGAATCCGACTTCATGTCCCGGCACCTGTCGTCGAGGGCGCTGTCGATCGAGGCGCAGCGGGTCATGGACGAGGGTCGCTTGCTGTGGAAGACGTTCCATGCCACGAAGTTCGAAAAGAAGATCCGGGATGAGTTCAAGCTCAATCGCCCGGATGCGGGCTGGTACCAGATCCGGCGAGCGCTCCAAGCTCACGCCGAGGGCGAAACCACGGCGTTCGAGTCCTTTAAGGACGCATACGACGAACTAAGCAGGAAACTTCGCCCGCAGGTCTACACGCACGGGTTCCTGCGCGCATGAAGTGAGTCCAGTCAGGCGGCGTAGGGTCTTGGCTGCCTGCCATGTGTTCGTGATGGCAGGCCGAAGCCCGCCCTCTGCGCGATGGCACCTCACTCCGACGGCATCGCACCCTCGTCCATGTGCACGATTTCCCATTGGTGGCCATCGAGATCCTGGAAGCTGCGCTGGTACATGAAGCCGTAGTCCTTCGCTTCCAGAGGATCGCTTCCGTATGCGTGCGCGCATCGCATATCGCCTTGCGCGTGAAGCCCTGGAAGAACGGTTCCACCAGTAGCATCACGTAAATCGTGTCGCTGACGACGATGCAGCTCGCGTCGTCGTTGCTGAAGTTGGGGTTGGTGGCGTAGCCCAGCGCGTTGAAGAAGGCGGTGGACGCCGGCAGGTCGCGCACGGGCAGGTTGACGAAGAACTGGGGGGCCATGGCGTGGGCCTCACCGTTGGGTCTGCGACTGGATCTGCGCGGCGTGGCGCGCTTCCTGCTCGCGCAACTCGGGCGTCAGTTCGTCGCCGAAGTCATCGGCTTCGAACACCGGACGCAGCGCGATCTCTTCGCCGCCATCGAACGGCGCACGCTTGATCCATTCGATCGCTTCGTCGAGGTTGCGATCCTGCCACAGCCAGAAGCCGGCGATCAGCTCCTTCGTCTCGCCGAAGGGACCGTCGATGACGGTGCGCTGCTTGCCGTCGAACCGCACGCACGCACCACGCGACGTGGGATGCAGGCCTTCACCGGCCAGCATGATGCCGGCCTTGACCAGCGTCTCGTTGAACTTGCCCATCTCCGCCAGCTGTTCGGTGCCCGGCGGCCGTCCCGCTTCCGAATCGGTACTGGCCTTCACGATGACCATGACACGCATTGCAATCTCCCGTATGCGGACCGGGATGCTCCGGCCGCTTTCAGGACAACGACGAACCAGCGGAGCGCGGATCGACATGACCCGACGCAACAAGGGCCGCCGGGGTCTGCCTTACTGCAGGCGCAGTTTCAGGTCGCGACGGCCCTGCGCCTCGTTGCCGCTGTAATCGCGTGCGGTGATCCGCAGGGTGTAGTCGCCGGGCGGCAGCGCGCCCGCCTGCCACGTGCCTTCGGCCCACTGGCCGTCGCGCACGGTGTTGGTGACGCTGTACTTGAAGCGGGTCACGGCACTGCCGTGCACGGTGATGCCGCTGCCCGGTGCATAAGCGACCTGCACCGCATCGTCGGACGGCAGCCGGAGGAAATCGAGTGTCATCCGCGGCATCCCGAACCCGGCGACCGGCGTGCCATCGTCGTGCAGCAGCTGGTAGCCCAGCGCGTACAGGCCAAGCCGGCGACGCGGCAGGTTGCGGTCCACCTGGTCCCAGGCATCCACCACGATGCGCACGCCCTGCAGGTCGCGCGGCACCAGCACGCGGCCGTCCTGGCGCTGGTCGATGGGCTGGTCCAGCGTATCGAACAGCGCCACGTCGTCGATGCGCGGTGGATACGTATCGGTAAAGCCGGTGAAGCCGAGCGCGATGGCGTTGCGCTCGTATCCGGAGGGCCCGATCGACAGATGCACGTGCGCCATGCGGTTGATCGTGCCCAGTGCATCGCCCGCCGCGAAGCGGGTGCCGCGGCGCACCCGGATGCGGCTGGGATCGCCACTCAGGTCATGCAGCAGCTGGAAGCGCGACGGATCGAGCAGGTCGCCGCTCGGCGTGCGGCCGACACGCATGTGGATGTAGTCCAGCGACCCGACGCCAAGTCCTTCGCTGAGACCATCGAAGTTCCACGCGGCGGACGGACTACTGACCTTGCCGTCGGCGATGGCGAACACCTTTGCGCCGACATCGCCCCGGATATCCAGGCCGCCATGCAAGTGGTGCCGGCTCTCGCCCTGGTAGTCGCCACGCACTTCGCCGAGCGTGCCGACGACTTCGTGCCAGCCGTCCTGCGGCTGCAGCGGCCAGCGGCCCGCGGTCTGCGGCAGCGGATCGTCCTGCGACGGACCGACCACCGCGGGCGCCGGTGCCACGCCCGTCGCCTGCGGTGCGATGCGATGCACGCGATGGCTGCCGGCATCGGTGAAGTGCACGCTGCCGGCCGCGTCGATGGCCAGCCCGGCGGTGCGCGACAGGCGCTGTCCCGACACGTCGCCCGCGAGTGCGTGCCAGCGGCCGTCCCGCATCACCTGCATCACCCGCCCGGTGGACAGCTCCCCGACATAGAAATTGCCGTCATGCGTCAGCGCCAGGGACAACGGGCGCCGCAACCCCGCCTGGGTCGGCAAGTCCGGCTGCATCGGCAACGTCGTGACACCGCCTTGCGGTCCGATGCGGCGAATGGCGTCATTGCGCAGGTCGGCCACCCACACCACGCCGATAGCGTCCACCGCGACACCGGTGGGGGTATCGAAGCGCGCCTCGCTGCCCGTGCCATCGAAGAAGCCCGGCGCATCGCCACCAGCCAAGGTGGTGACCTGGCCGTCACGGCTGATCATGCGGATGCGGTCGTTGTAGGTGTCCGCCACGTAGACGCGCCCGCTTCCATCGACCGCGATACCGATGGGTCCGTTGAACTGCGCCTGCGCCGCCGGACCATCGCGGAAGCCGGCTTCCCCCGTGCCGGCGATCGTGGTCACCACGCCTTCCGGCGTCACCTTGCGGATCGCATGGTTGCCGGTGTCGGCGACATAGAGATCGCCCTGCGCGTCGCGCGCCAGCGCGGACGGGGTATGGAACGCCGCCGCCGATCCGGTGCCGTCGACAAACCCTTCGCGGCCACCGGCAAGCGTGGAGACCATGCCGTCGCGTGTGATGCGGCGGATGCGATTGGCGTCGCCCGCATCGGCGAGGTAGCGGGTGCCGTTTTCCATCACGACGATGCCCCACGGATCATCGAAGCGCGCCTGCATGCCGGCACCGTCCCGCGTACCTCGCACGCCATCGCCGGCTGCCAGCGACAGCTGTCCCGACCAGCCGAACGGCGTGATCGGCGTCCCTGCACCGGGGACGGGAACCGGGAAACGCGGCGTGACCAGGAAGGTCGCGGCCAGGGCGACGGTGGTCAGGATCACCACCGCCCACAGCCAGGCAGTACGGCTCATTGCATCAAGGCGGCGAAGAACGGAGCCGCATCATGGAGACTCGTGGCGCGCTTGGGAAGCGCGCTGCCGCTGGCCTCAGAAGCCGGTCGCGGTCACCTGGCAGGGAACGGTGAAGGTCACCGTACCGCCCGACGGGAGCATGGGCACCGCCACGCCACCACTGACGAGGCTGGGCAGCGCCGCAGCACCGGGACATGCCGCACCGCCGCTGGCCGCGCAGGTGATCGGGTTGCCGGACGCCGGACAGGTCAGGCCGGCAGCCGGCGTGTCGCTGACCACCGCACCATCGGCGGCTGCAGGACCGGCATTCGACACGACCACGCTGAAGTTCCTCACCTGCCCGCTGACCGCGGCACCTGCGGCGGTCGACTTCATCACCGACAGATCGGTCACCCGTGCGCTGTTGGTGATCGTGCAGACAATGGCCTGGCCCGCATGCGCACCGGTCAGCGTCAATGTGTTGCCGCTGAGGCTGCCGCCACTGCACGACCACGCGCTGGCGGTGTAGGTCCGCGCGTTGCCCGCACCCAGCGTCTCGGCCAGGGTGATGACGTTGCCCGGCACGACCTGCACGGCGACGCCGGTATCGGTTTCGGATGCCGTATTGGCGGTGGACGACAACGCCGCGTTGTTCGCGCCGCCGGTCGCCGACAGCGCCGCGGTGTCGTTGACGGCCGCGTTGACCCACGTCTTGGCCAGCGCCAGCGTCGCCGTCGCGCTGTTGGTGAACGTGCAGGTGATGGTCTGGCTGGTGCCGTAGCTGGCGGCGGCGATGGCGACCTGGCGCGTCGCCGTATTGACGGTTGCCGGCACCGTGGCACCGCTCTGGTCCGTACAGCTGCCGGCGGTCATCACGTAGCCGGCCGGCGGCGTGGATTCGCTCAGCGTGATCGCGGCGGCGTGGTTGGTGATCGGATAGGTCGCGGACGACACGGGCGTGTTCTGCGCCGTGGTCGTCAGGCTGAAGGACGGCGTCAGCGCGCCGCTGGTGGTGAACGGGAACGTGCCGGTACCGCCCACGGACTGCTTGCGCACGATGAGGCTGGAACCCGGGAAGCTCCAGCGCAGTTCCAGTTCGTCACCGTCGCCGCGCGAGCCGATCATGTCGACCCGGAAGGTCAGGCTGGTGATGCCGGTGCCGTTGAACCGCACCGAGCCGCAGCCGGTGCCGTTGTTGGTCGTGGCGCACTCGGAGCTGCCGCTGCCGCTGAACGTGCCGGTGACGGACCGATAGAAGCGATCCTGTCCTGGCTCGACGACGAACTGAGCGTTGCCGTTCAGGCGCTCCAGCGTCACCGCACTGCTCTGCGCGTTGAACGATGACAGCTCCCACCGCGTGCTGTTCGGCCGGTTGTTGTCGTAGAAGCCGCCGATGCGATCGACGTGCAGCACCGGATTGTCGACCGGCTTGCTGAAGGTGACCACGTAGTTCCGCGCGCTGCCGCTGTCGAACACCATGGTCAGCGACGTGCCGCCGCTCACCGTGGCGCCATAAGGATCGCTCCACCGGTTGGTGGTGTTGAAGGTGCCGTTCGAGTAGGCCTCATCCGCCGTGCCGGTGAAGGTCACGGTGATGCCATTGACGGTGGCATTGGCCGACGCGGTGCCGTTGGTCGTCCAGGCCGTCGTGATCAGTGCCAGTGCAGACCCGGCGGCCAGCAGGCCAGCGATCAACAGGCTGGCCTGTGAGACGCGACGACGCCAGCCGCTCGGCGAAGCGGCGGTGTTCGGGGCGAAGGAAGACGACAGACGTGCGGAACGTGCGCCTCGCGGGCGCAGGGCAGCAATAGCGCGGTACGACATCGACGAACGGATCCCCTGACGCTTCTGTGGAAGAGGCGCTCCCCAGGTCCATCCGACAACGGACCCTTACCGCTTGCCCCCTGTGGCAAGCCGACCCAAGACGCCTTCCAGGCAAGGAGGGATCGACCGCAAGTGTGACGCGTATCCTAACTTACAGTCGTCACATTTGCGACATGGGTCACATTGCAGCCGTTTGCACATCGCCCTCGCTGCTGCCATGGCATGGTGTACGCGGCGGCCCGGGAGTTCCACCCGGCATCGGCACGGCAACGATCCCGCCAGATCAGCCGGTGGTGATCGGCTTGAACGGAGAGTCCAGCACGACCGGGCGTTCGGGATCGGCATCCTGACCCGTGACGGCGCGGCACTCCGCCGAGTCGAGCATCTCCGCCCTGCGTTCTCTGTCGAGGCGCCGTGAGGTACTGCCGCCCAGGGAGAAGTCCACGGGCATGGCCAGTTGCGTCGCGACCGGTCGGCCGTCCACTTCCTCCGGGACGTAGCGCAGGCTCGCCACCCAGTCCCGGAGCGCCTTCTCGAAGGACTTGAGTGATCCGGAGCGGGTTTCGATGGCGCCGACGGTCGCCTGACCGTCCGTGCCCACGTTGACCATCACCCGGAAACTTCCCTCCCGGTTAGATCTAGCGGCATCGACCGGATAGCGTGGCGCATGCGGAACCAGCGCAGCCCCAGCGAGCGCCGGGCCATTGGAACGGTAATCCAGCGCCATGCGCATGCCCCCATCCACTTGCGGAACCGCACAGGCATCCAGAAAGACGTAGGTGACCCCTGCCTTGTTCTGGCCATCGACACGTGCGGGCTCGAAGCGCCACTGCAGCAGGCGTTGCTCGACCTGGTCGCGCACGATCTTCGGCAGCCGCTCATTGGGCACGACCTGCTGCGGCACGCCCTGATCGTCCAGGACCACGCGCGCGTTGGCGTAGAACCTGACCGCTTCGTTCTTTGTACCCCCTGCCGACGCTGCGGACGCGAACGCCAGCAGACCGATCCACAGCATCCCCTTCATGCCCGACCCTCCCTGATTGGTGGGCCGAGCATAGCCGCTACCGCACCTCAGCGCGCGGGCAGCGGGTCTTCCTTGTAGATCGCCAAGTGCGGCACGCCGTCGGCGCCGATCCAGCCGCGGTACATGCCCTCGGTATTGAACGGGAACGCCATGCTGCCGTCAGCACCCAGCGCGATGGCGCCGCCGTCGCCGCCGGCCTTGGGGATGTCGCGGTTGATCACGCCCTCGGACGCACGCGCGATGCTGTGCCCGGCCAGGCGCACGCGCGCGCAGACCTCGTGCGCGGCGGCGGCGCGGATGTAGTACTCGCCCCAGCCGGTGCCGGAGAACGCGCAACGATCGTCGGCCCACGTGCCGGCGCCGATGATCGGCGAATCGCCCACGCGGCCGTAGCGCTTGTTGGTCATGCCGCCGGTCGACGTGCCCGCCGCCAGCTGGCCCTTCGCGTCGAGCGCCAGCGCGCCGACCGTGCCGAAGTAGGCCTTGCCCGGCAGCTCCAGCGGCGTGTTGCTCGCCTGCGCCTGCTTCTCTTCCTTCAGCGCGTTCTGCAGTTGCTGCCAGCGCTTCTCGGTGCGGAAGTAAGACGGATTGACCAGCGTCACGCCCTGCTCCTTCGCGAAGGCTTCCGCGCCTGCACCCACCATCATCACGTGACGCGACTTCTCCATCACCGCGCGCGCCAGCGTGATCGGGTTCTTGACCCGGTGTACGCCGGCGACCGCACCGGCCTTGCCGGTGGCGCCGTCCATGATCGACGAGTCGAGTTCGTTCTTGCCGTCGTGGGTGAACACGGCACCGCGACCGGCGTTGAACGGTGGCGCGTCTTCCAGCACGGTGATGGCGGCGGTCACCGCATCGAGTGCCGGCTTGCCAGCCTTCAGCTGCGCATGGCCCGCGCGCAGCGCCGCTTCCAGCGCCTGGCGTGCGGCCTCTTCGTCGGCCGGCGTCATGCCCGCGCGCTCGACACCCGCACCACCGTGGATCACCAGCAGCGGCGAGTCCATCGCCACCAGCACGCCATTGCGCACGGCGTAGTGGCGTTCGGCGGCCGGCTTGTCGACGCGGCCGCTCGGCAGGTGCAGCACCGAGTCGACGCCGGCGATGACGGTGTCGACGCGATCGAGGTTCATCGCTTCGTCTTCGACCTGCTTCTGCGCGAAGCCGCCCTTCACTATGGTGGCACCAGCGCCCGGCGCGGTGGCGTACACGCGCGCGCTGCCATCGCCTTCCACCGCGACGGCGGCATCCTCGTCCACACCCAGACCCAGGATCGGCCGCCCGGCCATCGACTCGGCCTTGGCGACGAAGGCGATCAGGCGACCCAGGCGGTTGCGTTCGCTGAAGTGCGTATCCGTCAGCACGCCCTTCAGCAACGCCAGCTGCAGGAAGCCCGTCTCGATGGTGTTGTCGGCGCCGAGCGGATCGGCGAGCGCGCGCGGGCTGATCTGGCTGCCGCCGTCCATCGCGCCGTACAGATACTCGCCCTGCATCGCCAGGCCGGCGCTGGTGCCGCCGAGCGGCTTGCCTGCGGCGACATGCGCGTCGAGCGCCGCGCCGACCGGCGTGCCGCGCCAGTAGCGCACGTAGCGCGACTGGTCGCCGCCGGCCAGGAAAATGCCGTCGGCGCGCTTCAGGCTGCGCAGCACGGCGGGATCGCTCGCGCTTTCGCGATCACTGAAGACATACGTCTCGACCGACACGATGCCACCGACCTCGTTGAAGAATTCTTCACCGATCTCGCCGGCCTGCGACGCGCGCAACACGACGATGTGGCCGTTGCCCGCCTTCTTCATGAACCAGTGCATCGCATCGAAGTTGCGGTCGCCGCCGCCCATCAGCAACAGGCCCGGCTGCACCTGGCCCGGCGTCTTCGCGCTGATGTCGCCGAGCACATAATGCGCAGGTTCTGCGGCGAGCGCCGGCAAGGACAGGGCGAGCGCCACCACGCAGATCGCGCCGCGCTGCAACATGCCGAAGACAGACACCATGCCGTACTCCCAAGGTCGAAGGTCGCGGCAGGATGCCACGCACCGATGCGATGTGGAGACGAAGCGGCGGCCGTCTTCCCCCATGCGTGATCGTGCATCCTTGGGCTAGAGTGCGGCCATGCCCACCGAATTCGACGACTGGTTCGTCCGCGAGGTCCTCGTCCACGAACGCGCCCTCGCGTTGTTCCTGCAGCGCGCGTGGCCGCATCGCGACGAATGGCACGACCTGCGCCAGGAAGTCTACGCCCGCGTCTATGAAGCCGCCTCGCGAGTACGGCCGGATGCACCGAAAGCGTTCCTGTTCGCCAGCGCCCGCCACCTGATGACCGACCGACTGCGCCGCAGCCGGGTGGTGTCGATCGAGCCGGTGGGTGATTTCGAGTCCTCGAACGTCTACCTGATCGACGAGGTGTCGCCCGAACGGTGGACCGGGACCCGGCAGGCGCTGAAGCGCGTGGTCGAGGCCCTGGACAGGCTCCCCGACCGTTGCCGCGAAGTGGTCTGGCTGCGGCGGGTGGAGGAACTGCCGCAGAAGGACGTCGCCCGGCAACTGGGCATCAGCGAGAAGACCGTGGAAAAGCATTTGGCTAAAGGGATGCGCCTGATCGCCGACCATCTGTACGGCGGCGACGCCGTGCGTGCGGCGGACGGGCGAAGGAAGGCCCGGAGCGTCATGGACGAGGACGACGGACATGACCGACAGCAGACAGATTGAGCAGCAGGCTGCCGACTGGCTGGTCCGCCGCGATGCGGACGGCTGGACGGCGCGCGAGCAGACGACACTGGACGGCTGGCTGGGCGAATCGCCCCGCCACAAGGTGGCCTTCCTGCGCCTGCAATCCGCCTGGGCCGAAACCGGCCGCCTGCAGGCCCTGGCCGCAGGCTTGCCAGCGGGTACGCTGCCACCGCGCCGCTTGTCTGCCGACAGCACTGCGGATGCGCGCCCGGACCTGCGTGGCATCACCTTTGCACCGCGGCATGGCGCCGGGCATGGCGCCCGCATCCCGGGTTGGCGCAACGTCGCCGCCGCACTGACGCTGGTGGCGGCAGGGTCTGCCGCGTGGGGCGGCTGGCAGATCAGCGGACGCGAGCAGGCGCAGTACGCCAGCACCGTCGGCCAGATCCAGACAGTGACACTGCCCGATGGCTCCACCGCCACACTGAGCAGCGACAGCCGGCTGGATGTCCGCATCAGCCGCGGCGAACGCAACATCGCGCTGCTGCAGGGCGAAGCGTTCTTCGACGTGGCCCATGACACACGCCGCCCCTTTGTGGTGGAAACCGGGGGACGCCGCGTCGCGGCCGTCGGCACGCGCTTTTCCGTCCGCCGAGACCCCGGGGCCGTGCGTGTCGTGGTGACCGAGGGCAAGGTGCGGCTGGAAAGCCAGGCCGGTGCCGATGGCCGTGCACAGCCGGTGTCGCTGTTGCCGGCCGGCAGCGTGGCCACCGCCGGCCGCAACGGCGTGCTGGTGCGCTCGGTGCCCGTGGCGGACGCGGAGCGCTACCTGGAGTGGCGCGACGGCTTCCTGACCTTCGACGACACCTCGCTGGCGGAGGCCGCGAGCGAATTCAACCGCTTCAACACCCGCAAGCTGGAACTGGCCGACGCCACCGTGGCCACGCTGCGCGTGGGCGGCAACTTCCGCTGGTCCAATGCCGAAGGGTTCGCGCGCCTGCTGGAACAGGGGTTTCCGGTGCGCGCGGAACGGCACGAGGACCGCATCGTGCTGCACACCCGCTAGACCGGTTCCCTCGCGACAAAGGTCATGGGGGGATTTGCGCGGTTCGTTCGTCCTGATAGCCAATAGGTGCCATACCGAGCACCCCGGGGAGAGAGTCCATGCGGTACCCAATGCGCGTCCTGTTGTTGAGTACGGCCTGTAGCGTGGCACTCGCCGCGCAGGCCCAGGCGGCCCCCGGCCGCATCGACCTGCCTGCGGGCGACCTGACCGCGGCGCTCAATACGCTGGCCAAGCAGTCCGGCACGCAGATGGTCTATCGCTCCGACCAGCTGAAAGGGCGACGCACCAGCGGGGTGCAGGGCGCCGCCACCACCGACCAGGCGCTGGACCGGCTGCTGCAGGGCAGCGGCTTCCAGGCCAAACGCGACGCGTCCGGTGCCGTGCTGATCGTGCAGGCCGATGCCACGCCCCGGCGCACGCCGGCGCCGCCCCGTCCCGCGCCACAGGAGACGCCTCCCGGCGGCGGTGTCGCACAGGCCGAAGAACCCGTGACCCAGCTGGAAACGCTGCAGGTCACCGGTTCGCGCATCAAGCGCGCCGAGATCGAAGGCCCGGCACCGATCACCGTGGTGACGGCGGAACAGATCCAGGCCGCTGGCCTGACCTCCGTCGCCGACGTCCTGCGCTCGCTCAGCCAGAACAGCGGCAGCGTTTATGGCCAGCAGAACACCACCAACGCTCAGTCCACGCCGGGTGCGCAGGCGGTCGACCTGCGCGGCCTCGGCCCCAATCACACCCTTGTCCTCATCAACGGTCGCCGTGTCGCCGATTTCCCGCTGCCGCTGAACGGCCGCAGCAACTTCACCGACATCGGCAACATCCCGCTGGGCATGATTGACCGCATGGAAGTGCTGACCGGCAGCGCTTCCGCCGTCTACGGGTCCGACGCCATGGCCGGCGTCATCAACTTCATCCTCAAGAAGTCCATCGACGGCACCATCATCGACTACCGCTACGGCGATACCGAGCGGGGCGGCGGCGAATCCCACAAGCTGACGCTGACCACCGGCTTCGAACGTGGCAACTTCAACGGCATCGTCGGCGTGGAAGTGATCGACAAGCGTCCGCTGTGGGGGTTCGATCGCCGCAACCAGGATTCGACCTTCGACGCGCCGACAGCGGAACGCCGCCTCCCCCGCATGACTGCCCAGCTCTACGACTGGGACAACGATCTCAACGTCGCGCCCACCGACAACTGCGCCGGCATGGCCGGCCTGAACGAAGGGACCACGGTGCTGGCCGAGGATCCCGAGTACGGCCCGTACTGCGGCAGCGACCGCGCCATCGCGTATCGCACGATCCAGAACGAGCGCAAGGGCATCACGGCCTACGGCGCATTCGGATTCCGCATCAACGACAACCTGTCCTGGTTCGCCGACGTGCAGGCCGGGCGCCAGACCGTCAAGCTGCTGACCGGCACCAACGGCAACCTCGCCGCCAGCGACCACATGGGCTGGGAATTCCACGATCCGGCTTCAACCAACAACTATCGCAACAAGGTCTTCTATAACGCCAACACGGAACGGTACGAAATCTGGTCCCGCCAGTTCACGCCTGAAGAAACCGGCGGCCTGCGCAACCGCATGAATACCACCACCCAGAAGACGCTGGCGGTGACCACCGGCTTCGAGGGCACGTTCGGCGATGCATGGAACTGGGAGGCGGCCTACAACCATTCCGAATACAAGGCCGACGTCAAGATGCCGCGCATCCGCGCGGCGGCGGCCAATGCGCTCTTCCTCGGCCCGCTGCAGGGCTACGACGATGATGGTTACGCAATCTACAATGCGGATCCATCGCGCCTGTTCAGGCCACTGACAACGGCCGAGTTCGATTCGATCGCCGCCATGTCCACGTGGAGTCCGGTGGCGAAGAACGACAACGTCAGCTTCACCGCGGACAACTCCAGCCTGTTCTCGATGCCGGCCGGCGACGCCGGTTTCGCCGCAACTCTCGAATACGGTCGTCAGTCCTATCGCATCAATCCGGATCCGCTGGCGCTGACCGAAGATGCGTACTACGGGCCGCGGTACGGCAACGGCAGCGGCGACCGCAACCGCTGGAGCGCCGCAGCCGAGTTGCGCCTGCCGGTGGCGTCCACGCTGGAAGCCAGCCTGGCGGGACGCTACGACCGCTACAGCTACGGCAACAAGAACCCGGGCAAGTTCACCTACAGCGCGGGACTGGAGTGGCGGCCGGTCGACACGTTGCTGGTGCGCGGCTCCTACGGCACCGGCTTCCGTGCACCGGACATGCACTACCTGTTTGCCGGCGACGACTACTACCGTACCCGCTACGCGACCGACTATTACCAGTGCCGGACCGACGAACCCGGGTTCACCGATGCCGAGTGCTACGACGATGGCAGTTGGGACGGCGCCACGTTCGATGTCTACAACGGCAACATGAACCTGGACGTCGAGACCAGCAAGTCCGCGTCGGTAGGCTTCGTCTGGTCGCCGACCGCCAACTTCGACCTGGCCATGGACTATTACAGTATCCGTGTGATGAACCAGGTCCAGACGCAGGACCGCGAGCTGCTGCGCATCACCGAGGCGGACTGCCGTCTCGGCGTCACCGATGGCGGGCAAAGCGTCGACATCGGCTCGCCGACCTGCGTGGACGCGCTGGCCCGCGTCATCCGCGACGCGGACGGCTACATCACCAGCGTGCGCTTCAGCCCGATCAACATCGCCAACGAGGAGACGTCGGGCGTGGACGTCACCGCCAACTACCGGCTGCAGACCGCCAGTGCAGGCGACTTCCGCTTCAACGGCAGCTACACCTGGGCCAACAAGCACACGCGCCAGCGTTATCCGGGCGATCCGGAAGAAGACATGCTGGACGTCGGCTTCAGCGCCACCACCCTGCCCCGCCACAAAGGCAACATGGGCGTGAGCTGGGATCGCAATGCGTGGGGCGCCAGCTTGTTCGGCAACTATCTTGGCAAGGTCGCCAACTACGCCAACAATGCCTGGACCGGCGCGACCTGGCGCTTCAATGCCGGCACGCGCTACGACATCACCGACCATCTGCGCGTGTCGCTGACCGTCAACAATGTGCTGGACAAGATGCCGCCGCGCGACGCGACGTGGTCCAACTACCCGTACTACGACACCTCCTGGTTTGACTCCATGGGCCGCAGTTATTACCTGCAGGTCACCTGGAAACTGGGTGGCGCAAAGCTGTAGTCCGGGAGCGCATCGCAAACAGAAAACCCGCCTCACGGCGGGTTTTCCTTGTTCGCACCGCTCCGGCTCATACCGTCCCGCGATTCTTCCCCTGCCACGGCCGGTACCACTCGCGGATCGCGGCCATGTCAATTTCCATGTCGCCGGTCGGGTAGTACACATCGCCAATGCCGACCGTCTTGTCCGGATAGTTGAAGTACGCCATCAGGATGGGGACCTGGGCCTGGTGGGCGATCTTCAGGAAGCCGCCCTTCCACTTGTCCACGCGCTTGCGCGTGCCTTCCGGGGTCAGCGCGAACCACATCTTCTCGGACTGCCGCAGCATGCGCACCGCCTGCTCCACCGTGCCTTGCGGCGAGCTGCGGTCCACCGGCACCACGCCCAGCTTGCGCAGCAGCGGCGACAACGGCCACCAGAACAGCTGCGCCTTGCCGAGCACGCGCACCTGGAAGCCCATCGCGATCTTCGCCGCCATGCCCCAGATGCCATCCCAGTTGGACGAGTGCGGCGCCACGATCATCACCAGCTTCGGGAGGTCCGGCAGCGTGCCGGTCACCTTCCAGCCGAAGGTGCGCAGGAACGTGCGCCCCATCCAGCGGGTGAACCGGTTCGGCGGCACCTGCGGCATGTTGGGTGGAATGCGCGGAATGATGTCGTCGCTCAAACAGTTACTCCCAATGGCTTTTCTGCGAACGGCCACGCTTGACGTCGCTGCGCTCGCGCTTGGCGTCCAGGCGGCGCGCCTTGGCGGCGCGCGAGGGCTTGGTGGCCACGCGCTTCTTCGGCACCGCCAGCGCGGCGGCGATGATCGCCGCCAATCGCTCGCGCGCATCCTGCCGGTTGCGGTCCTGCGTGCGGAAGCGCTGCGCGTCGATCACCAGCACGCCCTCGTCGGTCAGCCGACGGTCGCGCCTGGCCAGCAGACGCTCGCGCAAGGCATCCGGCAGCGACGGCGAACCGGCCACGTCGAAGCGCAGCTCCACTGCCGTCGCCACCTTGTTGACGTTCTGCCCGCCGGCACCACTCGCGCGCACGAAACGCTCGACCAGTTCGTCGTCAGGAATCGCCAGTGTCGGCGTGATGTCGAGTGCGGTACTCCCCATGCCTGCGATTGTAGTCAGGATGCGTGTCTGTTCGCAGTGCAGCTGGGGTGATTGGCCGACGATTAACACCAGATTTACTCCCTGGCAGGCACCCTGTGGCCCCGCTCGACGCCGCACGCACCGCATGACCCGTCCGCCGCTGAATGCCTTCCGCCTGCCTGCCTGCCTGCTGGTGCTCCTCACCCTGGCGTTCGCCGGACCGGCATCAGCCGCTGAACCCACCGATGCGGACATCGACCGCCTGCTCACGGCCTCGCGCGCCGAGAGCCTGCTGGCGGGCGTCGTGCCGCAGATGGAAGCGGTGCAGCAGCAGGAGTTCGACAAACACTTCGCCGGCAGGGAAATGACCGACGAACAGAAGGCCGAAGTGGCCCGCATCCAGGCCAAGACCCAGGAGATCGTGCGCAAGGCGCTGTCGTGGGACGAGATGCGGCCGGTGTACCTGGACGTCTACAAGAAGACCTACACGCGCGACGACGTGCGTGCGATCACCAAGTTCTACGAAAGCCCCGCGGGCAAGCGCATGCTCGACAAGAGCCCGGCGCTGATGCAGAACATCATGACCGCCGTGCAGCAGAAGATGGTGCCGATGCTGGAAGAGCTGCAGGGCGAGATCAGGAACATTCCGGTCACGCCGCCCCCGCCGGTATCGCCGCCTCAGAAGCGCAGGCGCACGCGCTGAGTCCTGGGCGTGGCTTCGCGTGGCGTGGGAGCGACGCAAGTCGCGATGAGGCCTTGCCGGTAGATCATCGCGACTGACGTCGCTCCCACAACAAGACACAGCACACTGCGCGCTTCACAGCGCCAGCTGGTCCCGTGGCGGCAACTGCCAGTCGATCGGCGCCTGCCCGCGCTGCGCGAGGTACTGGTTGGTCGCGGAGAAATGCCCGCAGCCGAGGAAGCCGCGATGCGCGGACAGCGGCGACGGGTGCGGCGCACGCAGCACGCGATGGCGCCGCGTGTCGATGACCTTGCCCTTGGCCTGGGCGTAGCTCCCCCACAGCAGGAAGACGAGGTCTTCGCGCTCGCGCGCCAGCGTTTCGATGGCATGGTCGGTGAAGCCTTCCCAGCCCTTGCCCTGGTGCGCGCCCGCGCGACCGTCTTCGACGGTCAGCACGGCATTGAGCAGCAGCACCCCTTGGCGCGCCCACGGCAACAGGCAACCGTGGTTGGGCGGCGCGATGCCCAGGTCCGCGTTGATTTCCTTGTAGATGTTCAACAGCGACGGCGGCACCGGCACGCCCGGCAACACCGAGAAGCAGAGCCCATGCGCCTGGCCGGGACCGTGGTACGGATCCTGTCCGAGGATCACCACCTTCACGTCGTCGAACGGTGTGGCATCGAAGGCGGCGAAGATCTGCGGCCCGGGCGGATAGATACGCGCCCCGGCGGCCTTGCGCTGGCGCAGGAACGCCGACAACTCGCGCATGTCGGGCCGTTGCAGCCAGTCGCCGATGTGCGCCTTCCACGAAGGGTCGAGCTTGATGCGGTCGTCGTCGGTCATGCGGATCGCACGCGGGTCATACCAGCGCGCGGGTTTCGTCCATGCGCGCCAGCCGTAGCTGGAACAGCACCTTGGTCACCAGCAGGCGTTCCGCGATCGGCTTGAGCACCAGGTCGTTGGCGCCGGCCTGCAACAGTTCGGCCTGGTTGTCGCGGTTGCTGTCGCCGGTCATCACCAGGATCGGCAGGCGCCGCTTGCCGTAGGCGAAGTCCACGCGGATGCGCTGCACGATGTCACGACCGCTCAGCTCGCCCTTCAGGATCACGTCGGTCAGCACCAGGTCGAACTTGTGCGTGGACAGGCCCAGCGATTCGGCGGTGAGCAGCGCGAAGGCATCTTCCGCCTTCATCACGTGCACGACGTTGAGCGATTGACGCTCCAGCATGCGTCGCGTGGTCTCGGCGACGACGCGGCTGTCCTCGATGTAGAGAATGGTGGCGCCGACCACCGGTTCGGGCTGCACGTAGCCGCGGATGAAGGTCGCCAGCGCCTCGTGGCCCAGCGCCTTGTCGAAATAGTCGGTGACGAACTCGGTGAAGCGCCGCTCTTCCAGGTGCTGCTGCGCGTCGCCCGACACGACGATGACCGGCACGTACGCCTGCCCCGCCGTCTCACGCACGCTGCGCGCGATTTCCATGCCGTCGCCATCCGGCAACGCCAGCGCCGTGGTGACCAGATGCACTTCGCCGCCCGCCAGCGCCTCGCGTGCTTCGGCGATGCTGGCGCAACCGATCACCTGGACGCCTGGCAGTTCACGCTGCAGCACATCGGCAATCAGCTTGCGGACCAGCTTCGACCCGTCCACCACCATTACGCGGGGCGCGTCGCTGATCAGGTGCCGGAGCTCTTGGGCCATGAAGGTGCGTGCGTCAGGTTGCAGTCGGACGAGTCTGACGCAAGAAGTGGCCGGTCACCAGCCATGCGCCCAGCCAACCGATGACGGTAGCCGCCACGACCACCGCGGTGGCGCCGACGGCATCCAGTCCGACCAGGGCGAACGGGCTGCCGTAGCTCTTCGCCAAGGCAGCCAATGGATCGCGCAAGGCCAACGCCGCCAGCGTCAGCAGGCCAAGGGCCGACGCACCGGCGGCCAGCCCGTACCACGCACCCAGGTAGATGAAGGGGCGACGGATGAAGCCATCGCTCGCTCCCAGCAACTGCAGTACGCCGATCTCCTCGCGCCGCGACTGGATGTCCAGGCGGACGGTATTGCCGACCACCAGCAGCGCGCCGAGGCCGAACAGCGCCGCGAGCACCCAGACCAGCCGCTTGCCGAAACCCATCCATCCGGCCAGCCGTTCGCGCCAGGCCGCATCATGCTGCAGCAGGTCGGTTTCCGGGAGCGCCCCCAGCGCGGCGACCAGCCGTGCCTCGTCGCCCTCGGGCACCACCACCAGCAGGCTCGGCAGCGGGTTGCCGTCGATCATGTCCAGCGAAGCACCCAGCCCGCTGCGTTCGCGGAATTCCGCCAGGCCCTGTGCAGGCGTACGCAACTCGACGCGTGCGACATCGTCGCGACCGCGCAGCGCCTCCGCCAGCGCCTGCGCCCGCGCGACGGGCGTGTCCGGCGTCAGGAACAGGTCGATCTCGCGCGACTGCTGCACGTCGCCGGCGAAGTGGCCGACATTCTGCAGCGCCAGCCACAGGCCCAGCGGCAGCACGAAGGCCACCGCCATCACCCCGATCGTCAGCAGCGTCGCCCACGGGCGGCGCACGGTGCGACCCAGGCTGGAGACGAAGCTGTAGAGATGCTGGTCCAGCCAGATGCCGAAGCCGGAGCGCGCCTGCGCGCGGCTGTTCTTCGCGTCGCTCATTCGGCCAGGTCCGCGGGAGAGATGTCGTCGGCCAGCTTGCCGTGGTCGAGGATCAGCACGCGCTTCTTCATCCGCTTCAGCAGCGACAGGTCATGGCTGACCACCAGCACGCTGGTGCCGCGCTCCGGCATGGACGCGAACAGCGACATGATTTCCGCCGCCAGCGTCGGATCGAGGTTGCCGGTCGGCTCGTCCGCCACCAGCAGGCGCGGTTCGGCGACGATGGCGCGCGCGATGCCGACACGCTGCTGCTCACCGGCAGACAGTTGCGTGGGCAGCGCGTTCTCGCGATGGCCCAGTCCCAGGCGCGCCAGCACTTCGCGCACGCGCTTGCCGATGTCGCCACGGCGATCGCCGCGCAGGATCAGCGGCAGCGAGACGTTCTCCATCACCGTGCGGTCGGTCAGCAGGCGATGGTCCTGGTAGACCGCGCCGACCTCGCGGCGATGCAGCGGAATGCGGCCTCCGCGGACCTTCAACAGGTTCTTGCCGGCAAACAGCACCGCGCCGCGGCTGGGCCGCTCGCTCAGGTGGATCAGTTTCAGCAGCGTGCTCTTGCCGGCACCGGAATGCCCGGTGACGAACAGCATCTCGCCCTCGGCCACCTCGAAGCTGACGTCCTCCAGCGCCGCATGGCCGCCGGGGTACTGCTTGCTGACGTTTTCGAATCGAAGGACGCTCATGTCCGTCGATTATGCCGGAGCGGTCGCGACGCTGGCGATGGCGCCGCGCAAAGAAAAAGCCGGGACATGCCCGGCTTCTCTTCGCTACGCACGATGACGGGGCTCAGCCGCCGGACACCAGCGAGCGGATCTTGCGGCCCAGCTTGGTCAGGAAGCCCGCATTGTCGTCGGCCGACTTCGGTGCAGCCGCCGGCTTCGCGACGACCGGCGCGGGATTCGCCACGGCGCCCTCGGCACCCTCGAGCGGGCGGCCATGGCGACGACGACGGCGCTTGCGCGGCTTGCGCTCGCCTTCCGGCAACGCGACCGCATCGGCGCGGACTTCTTCGGTCGCCGGCCGCGGCGCCAGCGGCTTCGCCGCTTCGCCTTCCGGACGCGGCGCGCGCGGCGGACGCGGTTTGCCATCGGCCGAGCGCGGACCTTCGCGCCGACCACCCTCGCGGCGGCCTCCGTCGCGGCGGCCTCCGTCGCGACGACCGGCACCGCTGGATCCACCCGGCTTGCGGCCACCGCCACGACGCTCTTCGTCGGCCGCCTTCTGCTCGCGCGCCTCGCGGAAGATCTGGCTGACGCTCTCTTCTTCCTCGTCGCCCTCGCCGGCGGCCGGCTTCGGACGTTCCGGACGCGGCAGTGCGGTCAGCAGTTCGGCCGTGACCGGCTCGGATGGGATCTTCTGCTCGATGTAGGCCTCGATATCGGGCAGCGACATCGCATAGCGCTCGCAGGCGAAGCTGATCGCGTCGCCCTCGGCGCCGAGGCGCGCAGTACGACCGATGCGGTGCACGTAGTCTTCGGCATCGAACGGCAGGTCGTAGTTGAACACGTGCGACACACCGTCGATGTGCAGGCCGCGCGCGGCCACGTCGGTGGCCACCAGCAGCTCCAGTTGGCCGGCCTGGAAGCGCTTCAGCAGCGACTCGCGCTTCTTCTGCGGCACGTCGCCTGACAGCACGCCGACGCGGTAGCCCGCGCGTTCCAGCGCACGCGCCACGCGTTCGACGAACGCCTTGGTGTTGACGAACACCATCGTGCGCGCGCCTTCGCTGCGCGACAGCAGGCCGATCAGCAGCGGGATCTTCTCTTCGTCGGCCGGGTAGTACAGCTTCTGCCGCACCTTCGCCGCGGTGATGAACTCGGTCTCGACGACGAGCTTCTCCGGCTCGTTCATGTGCTCGTACGCCAGTTCCAGCACGCGGTGCGACAGCGTGGCCGAGAACAGCAGCGTCTGCCGCGTGGTGCGCTCGGGCATGCGCCGCAGCAGGAAACGGATGTCCTTGATGAAGCCGAGGTCGAACATGCGGTCGGCTTCGTCCAGCACGCACATCTCGCACGCGTGCAGGCTGACCACCTTGTGCTGCTTGACGTAGTCGATCAGGCGGCCCGGCGTGGCGATGATGACGTCGACGCCCTGCTGCAGCAGTTCACGCTGCTTGTCGTAATCCACGCCACCGTAGACCAGCGCGAAGCGCAGGCCGAGGTCGGCGCCGAACTTCACCGCATCCTTGTGGATCTGGATGGCCAGCTCGCGGGTCGGCGCCAGGATCAGCGCGCGCGGATCTTCCGGCTTGCGCTCGGCCAGCGCCGGGCGGGTCAACAGGCGATTCATCACCGCGACCAGGAAGGCCAGCGTCTTGCCGGTGCCGGTCTGCGCCTGGCCGGCGACATCGCCGCCCTTCAAGGCGACCGGCAGCGTCATCGCCTGGATCGGCGTGCAACGGGAGAAACCTGCGCCTTCCAGGCCGGCGAGCAACGCCGGATGCAGGTCGAACGAGGAGAACGTGATGTCGGTTAACGGTTTGTCGCTCATGCCTTCTTCTTTGCGTCGCTGTGTTCCGCGCGCGTCTCGTATGAATGCGGTGCGTGTGCTTGCATCGGCCGTAGCGGCGTCGCACACTGCGCCCCCTGTGCCGGGTTGCGCGACCCTCTGGGAAGCCTTGAAAAGGTCGCGGAACGCCCCAGTTTACCCCAATCGTGGTGGCCGTCCCGGCCCTACCCCGTCCGCGCCAGCCCGCGGACCCCGCAGGAGATCCCCGTGAGCGACAAAGTGACCCACGTCGGCGATGCCGATTTCGATGCTGCCGTGCTGCAGTCCGGCGAGCCGGTGCTGGTGGACTTCTGGGCCGAATGGTGCGGTCCGTGCAAGATGATTTCCCCGGTCCTCGACGAGCTGGCCGAGACCTACGGCGGCAAGCTGAAGGTCGCCAAGGTGAACGTGGACGAGAACCGCGCCACCGCCATCAAGTACCACGTGCGCTCGATCCCGATGCTGCTGCTCTTCAAGGATGGCCAGATCCAGGCTACCCAGATCGGCGCCGTCGGCAAGGGCCAGCTGACCCAGATGATCGACAAGGCGCTGGGCTCCCAGGCTGCCTGAACCGGTCCGCGAGTCCCATGGACGTGGGGCTTGCCGGCTGAATCCGCTCGAACCCGCCGCCGTGGCCCGGCTTGCCGCCACCCCGGGCCGGTGTTAGTGTCGGACCCGAATTCCGGCGCAGGGGATGCGCCGCACCCATCTGAACACCCACTCTTCTTCACTTCACCCCGCCGCCGCAACGCCGGCGCTCGCCACTAGCGAGGATTCGCAACTTGTCCGACAGCATCAACGAAACCGGCGCCCCCGCCGAGAAGCGCGTGCTCAAAGCCCGTGCCCCGAAAGCCCCGTCCGCCGATACCGCCGCGCCCACCGAACGCGCGCACGACCCGGCGCCGCAGCTTCCGCTGCCACCCGTCGCGGCTGAACACGCTCCGGCACCCGCAGCGCCTGCTGCACCCGCACCCTCCCATGACGGCGGCGCCCCCGCCCCACAGGCGGAAGGTGGCGGCGGCCAGCACGAGGGAAGTGACCAGCGCGACGGCAACCGCTTCAACAACGGCAACAACAACAACCGCCGCGACCGCTTCCGCAACCGCCGTGAGCGCAACCGCGAGCGGCAGGGCAACGACGGCATGCCGCAGGACGGCAACGGCGGCGGCCAGGACAACTTCATGCCGCGCCAGCAGGCGAACGTGCCGGAGGGCTTCCCCCAGTATTCGCTGGGCGACCTCAAGCGCATGCCGGCACCGAAGCTGCTGGACATCGCCGAGCAGCTGAACATCCAGGAAGGCGTCGCCCGCGCGCGCAAGCAGGACGTCATCTTCGCGGTCCTGAAGGTGCTGACCCGCCATGGCGAAGGCGTCGCCGCCGACGGTGTGCTGGAAATCCTGCCGGACGGCTTCGGCTTCCTGCGCGCCGCCGAGGCCAGCTACCTGGCCGGCCCGGACGACGTCTACATCAGTCCCAGCCAGATCCGCCGCTTCAACCTACGCACCGGCGACCACCTGGCCGGCCGCATCCGCTGGCCGAAGGACGGCGAGCGCTACTTCGCGCTGTCGACCATCGACACCATCAATGGCGAGCCGCTGGAAGCGTCGAAGAACAAGGTGCTGTTCGAGAACCTGACGCCGCTGTTCCCGCGTCGCCGCTTCACCCTGGAGCGTGGCAACGGCTCGTCGGAAGACATCGCCGGCCGCATCCTCGATCTGATGGCGCCGCAGGGCAAGGGCCAGCGCGCGCTGATCGTGTCGCCGCCCAAGGCCGGCAAGACGATCATGATGCAGCAGATCGCCACCGCCATCACGACCAACCACCCCGACGTGCACCTGATCGTGCTGCTGGTGGACGAGCGTCCGGAAGAAGTGACCGAGATGCAGCGCACCGTGCGCGGCGAAGTGGTCAGCTCGACGTTCGACGAGCCCGCCGCGCGCCACGTGCAGGTCGCCGAAATGGTGATCGAGCGTGCCAAGCGCCTGGTCGAGCACAAGAAGGACGTGGTGATCATGCTGGACTCGATCACCCGCCTGGCCCGCGCCTACAACAACGTCGTGCCCAGCTCCGGCAAGGTGCTGACCGGCGGCGTCGACGCCAACGCGCTGCACCGCCCGAAGCGTTTCTTCGGTGCCGCGCGCAATGTCGAGGAAGGCGGTTCGCTGACCATCATCGCCACCGCGCTGGTCGAGACCGGCAGCAAGATGGACGAGGTGATCTACGAAGAGTTCAAGGGCACCGGCAACAGCGAAGTGCATCTGAACCGTCGCATCACCGAGAAGCGCGTCTACCCGGCCATCGACATCAACCGCTCCGGCACGCGCCGCGAGGACTTGCTGATCGAACCGGAGCTGCTGCAGAAGATCTGGATCCTGCGCAAGCTGCTGCACCCGATGGACGAGATCGCGGCGATGGAGTTCCTGCTGGACAAGATGAAGAACACCAAGTCCAACGACGAGTTCTTCAGCTCGATGAAGCGCTAAGCATCGGAAAGTCCGGCATCGCCGGATCGGAAAACGAAAGCCCTGCTGGAGCCTTGAGACTCAAGGATGACAGCAGGGCTTTTAAGTTGGCGAAGGGCGCGTCATCAGCGGACGCCTACGGGCGGGCGGCGCGGCCGAGCCGCCCCCGCCCTTCACGGGCTCAGAACGACCAGCTCAGCGCCACGCGGACATTGCGCCCCGGTTGCGACCAGCGCCCGATGCCGGCGGCGCTGGTGGAACCCGAGAACACCGCATTGCCGGCGCCGGCGGTGCGCACGCGGTTCCACAGGTAGTACTCCTTGTCGAACACGTTGTAGACGCCGGCGGTCAGGTGCAGGTTCCTGGTGATGTCGTAGCTGCCGAACAGGTCCAGCAGCGTGTAGGTCCGCGCCTTGTAGGCGTACACCGGCACGACCTCCGCGCCGTAACTGCCGTTGGTGATGCTCCGGCCGTAGTCGGAGGGATCCTTGTCTTCCTGGTGGGTGACGTTGGCGGTGAGGTTCCAGCGGCGCGACGGGGCGACATAGTTCAGTCCCGCCACCAGCTTGGCCGGGATGATGCTGGCCAGCGGCGCGCCGTCATTGTCTTCGCCCTCGTTGTACGCGTAGGCAAACCGCGCCATCCAATCGTCGGCGAGCAGCCACATGCCCTCCGCTTCGATGCCCTTGACCTTCACCTCGCCACGGTTGATCGGCATCGTGTAGATGTAGCCGTTGGTGACGACGGTCTGGCCGCCCACGGTGGTGCGGTACTGCACGGTCGGATCGCCGACGAACTCCGCGCTGTCGATGAAGTCGCTGTAGGTGTCGTTGAAGGCCGACACGCCCAGGCGCAGGCGGTCGCTGCTGTAGCGCCAGCCCAGCTCGACGTTGAAGCTGCGCTCCGCACCAAGATCCGGATTGCTCTTGCCATCCGGCACCGTGACGATGGCGCCATCGGACACGCGGGTGACCTGCGTGGTCGACGAGGTACCGTACATGTCGTTGACGCTGGGTGCACGGAAACCACGGCCGACCTGCGCCCACAGCGACTGGGTGTCGGTGATGCGGAAATCGGCGCCCAGGTTCCAGGTCGGCGAACGGAATTCGGACACGCCGACGCTGCCGCCACCATCGGTGTAGCCGGAATCGCCGCTGGAACTCGGACGCACCTTCGGCGTGTACTTGTAGCTGTCGTAACGCAAGCCGCCAGTCAGCGTCAGGCGATCGTCCAGCAACCGTACCTTGTCCCGCGCGTAGACCGTCCACGAGGTTTCCTCGGTGTTCGGCCACAGCGACGGGTCGGTGTCGCGACTGACCAGCTGGCCCGCGTTGTTCCAGCGCGAGTCGACCGAGTTCCAGTCGATGTCCGCCTGCTGCCAGGCCGCACCGTAGACCAGCGCATGACGCAGGCCGCCGGTCTCGAACACCTTGTCCAGATCGATCGCGATGCGGTCGCGATCCTGCGTATCCCAGCGGAATTCCTGACGCGAACAGAGCGCCGCCGCCGAGCATCGGGTGCCGCCCGACGTGCCGCTGGCGACTAGCACGTTGGTCTGGCCCTGGATGTAGTTCTCCTGCCGGTCGACCGTGGCTTCGAGCGTGTCGAACGCCGCCACGTCGGCCTTCCAGGTGTACTTCAGCCCGTAGCGGTCGCGATCGCTGCGGTCCACCGCGGAGCGCTCGTAGTACGAGCCGACGCCATCGCTGCGGGTCCAGTTGTCGACGTTGCCAGTGCTGCGCGCGCGCTCGTAGATCAGGCCGAACGTCTGCGTGCCGCTGATCAGGAAATTCACCTTGGCCAGCAGGTTGTCGCTTTCGCGATCGATGGGATCCGGCGTGCGGCGGCCCGGGCCCATCCGGTTGATCGTGGTGTCGTACCAGGATTCGGTCTCGTGGCCTTCGCGCTTGGTATAGACCAGCAGCGACTCGACCCTGCCCGTGCGGTTGGCGAACGTCAGCGTGCCGGCGTTTTCGTCGTTGCTGCCGGTGTAGGCGTACTTGATCGCTCCCGCCGTGTCGTTGCCGGTGGGCTTGAGGAAGTCGGACGGATCCTTGGTGGTGAACATCACCGCGCCACTGAGCGCGCCGCTGCCGGCGGTGATCGCATCGGCGCCCTTGATGACCTCCATGTTCTTCACCGCTTCCATGTCGACGCTGCCACGCCCGGAACGGAAGAACTCGTACGGCTGGTAGGTGCCCGGGTCCATGCTCTGCGGGAAGCTCAGGCCATCCAGCGTGATGGACACGCGGTCGGCCTCGAGGCCGCGGATGTTGAAGCCGTTGAAACCGGCACGGCCCAGGTCGACCATCTCCACGCCCGGCACGTAGCGGATCGCATCTTCCATGCTCTGCGCGCCCTGCTGCTGCAGGTCCTTGCTGCTCAGGCTGGTGACATTCTGGTTGGCGGACTGCTGCCGCTCACGCTGTGCTTTTACTTCGATCGTATCCAGGGTCTGCGCGCCGTTGGGATCGGCGGCGGTTTCCGCGTGCACGGGCAGGGTAAGGGCGGACGCGATGGCCAGCGCCAGCAGGTGGGGGGAGAACTTCATGGTGCAACTCCACAGTCAGGAAAGAACATGCGCTTCGATGGGAGCGCTCCAGTCCTGGCTGCGGCCGCAATGGCGGAAATACGTCGCTGGGATGGCGCGGGATCGCGCCGGAAAAGAATGGCGGCTACGTCTTGTCGTAGCGCAGGACCAGGCGACCGATCTCGGTCTGGCCCTGTTGCCGCAGGGGCGAGGTGGCGCCGCCCAGCGGGAACGGCAGCGCGATGTCTTCGTGGCCGCCGTGTTCGCGTGCGGCCTCCACGCGCAGTACGTAGCGCCCGGCGGGCATCGCCCGCCCACGGTCGTCGCGACCGTCCCATGCCAGCGTGTACTGCCCGGGCGCACGTGTCGGACGCGCGATGCCCAGCGCGCCCGCGGGATCGTTGCGGCCGTAGTGCCGCCACCAGCGCGGCAGTTCGCTCAACCAGCGCGAGCGGTCGCCGAGCACGTGCAGCTGCCGCACTGCGCGCCCATCCTCATGCTCGATCCAGACCGCGAGATAGGGCTTCCGGTAGCGATCCACGGCGTTGGCCGGGATCTCGTAGTCGATCAGGACCGGAACCGGCGGCGCGGACACCGCGCCAGCGTCCAGTGCGGACGGCCAGCGTGCCGACGCGAAGGGGATGCCGGCATCCGACACCACCAGGGCCGCCGCGCCTTCGATGCGGTCGACCAGGGCGATGCCATCGCGGATCGGCATCACCGTCAGCGCCGTCGCCAGCGCATCGGCGGTAGCGGCATCGTTGGCGATGACGGTGGCGGCGGGCGCGTAGCTCAGGGGCCAGCCGTCCTGCGGATCGAGGATATGGCTCAGCTGGCGCCGTCCGATGGTGTAGCCACGGCTGTGGTGACCACTGGCGGCGATGGCTTGCGAGGCCAGCCGCACCTGCGCGATGCCGGGCTGGTTGTCGACCGGCCGCTTCGGGTCGGCCACGTCGACGCGCCATGCGTCGCCGCGTTCCGGATGCCCCCAGTAGACGGCATCGCCACCGATGTCGATGCGGATGCCGGAGGCCCTGGGCGCGGCACGCCGCGCGCGTGCGAGGGCCCGGTCCAGGATGTAGCCCTTGGCGATGCCGTCCACGTCGAAGCGCAAGCCGATGGCCGGATCGAGCATGCCTTTCGGCGCGGCATCGATGGCCGCCAGCGCGCGTGCCTGACGGCGCAACACCATGCGCTCGGGCACCTGGTCGTCCGCATCCGCCTGACGCCATTGCGCGATCAGTGCGCCGAGGCGGCAACTGAAGGCGCCGTTCGTTTCGGCTCGCCAGTGTTCACACCGCGCGAGCACGTCGGACACCGCCTCGGGCAGGCGTTCGGCCGCGAGATGGCCATCGTTGTAGCGCGACAGGGCACTGTCCTCGCGCCACGTACTGAGCTGCTGTTCGAGGCGGGCGATTTCACCCAGTGCAGCATCGACGGCGCGCGATGCGCGCATCTCGTCGCCATCGACCTGCATCTCGAGCGACGTGCCCAGCACACCTTCGCGCTGCACCTGCACGGGCGCGGCAGCCAGCCCGGGGCTGGCCAACGCCAGCCACAGGCCGATCCCCCGGATCATGCTCGACGGTCGCATCCCCACGCGATCTCCCTGCTCAGTTCGCGGCAGGCCGCTCTGTACGCGCGGGCGGCGGCAGCTTGGCGTCGGCGGCGTCCACCACGCCATCGCGGTTGCGGTCGGCCGCATCGAACGTGCGCTTGCCCGACACCTGGTACTCGGCGAACGTCATCTTGCCGTCCTTGTCGGTATCCAGCGCACCGAAGCGGACGCGCGTCTGCTTGTCCGAACCGCCGGTCTGCGTGGCGATGTGGCGATCGAGGCGATCCTCGTATTCGGCCAGGTATTCGTCCTGGGTCAGGCGACCGTCGCCGTTGCCATCCGTCCGCGTGAACTGCGTCGTGCGCGCCTGGTCGAACTCGCCCCGTTCCACCTTGCCATCGCCGTTGCCGTCGTACAGCGCCAGGAAGCCCTCGGCCGTGTGGCTGCTGGGGAGGGCGAGGCGATTGGGACGCCGGTCGAAGCGCTCGGCGGCGGCCGCGGTCTTCGTGCCATCGTCCTTGGCGTCCTTGCTGCCTGCCAGTGCTTTCTGTCCTTCGGTCCACACGCGCTCGCCGGAGGCGTCGAACTCCGCGCGCGACACGTGGCCATCCTTGTCCGTGTCCAGCGTGGTGAAGCGGCGCCTGGTCTGCTCGACCTGTTCGCCACGGCCCTGCTCCATTTCCTCGCGCATGCGGTCCTCGAACTCCTGCACGTATTCCTCCACGTCGACGGTGCCGTCGCCGTTCGCATCGGTCGCGTCGAAGCGCGTGCGGCGGAACGCATCGAACTCGGCCCACGTCAGCGTGCCTTCGGCATTGGCGTCGTGCTGCGCGATGAACGCTTCGATGTTGTTGCCATGGCCGCCGACCAGCGGACGCGGGGCGGGCGATTGCTGGGCGAAGGCGGGAGCGGACAGCAGCGCGCACACGCACGCGCCGGCAAGCAGGCCAGGTTTCATGGACATCTCCGGGGAAGTGGGGGAATTACTGTTCGAGCACGCGGAACGTCAGCGTGTAGCTGTTGCTGTACTCGTCCACGGGTGCGCCGGCCGGCGCCTTGGTGCGGTGGCGCGTCAGTGCGAGCCAGGTACCGGCGCGCTCCAGCTTCACGCTGGCCTTGCCCTGCGCATCGGTCAGTACCGTCACCACCTGCGGCTTGCGGTCCGAGGTCCACACGGCTTCGGTGAGCTCGATCTTCTGGTCCGCCAGCGGCTTGCCGTCGTACTGCGCGGTGAAATCGAAGGTCTCGCCGACGAACAGATCATTGGGATGGGTGGTCGGCACCAGTTCGATGCCCTTGCCACGCGCCTTCAGCGCCGCGCCGCCGGGTTCGCCGACGGTGACGAAGGTTTCCGCGAGCGTCAGCGACTGGAAGTTGGAGATCACCTTCGCGCCGGCCGGGATCTTCGCCGCCGAATCGCGCGAGCTTTCCTGCTTGCCGTTGATTTCCCAGGTGCGGAACATCGCGCCGAGGCGCGGCCCGGTGCTGAAGCGGTAGGTGCCGGCCGCACCCTTCGGCAGCGTGTGCTCGGCGACCGTGCGCACCTTCAGCAATTGCACGGTATCCAGCGCGACGTCCTTGCCGTCCGGGCCCGTCACGGTGAACCGGCTGTTGTCGAACGCGGTTTCGGGGATGAAGAAGGTTTCGGCGAACGCGGCATCGAGCGCCACCGTGTCACCCGCGCGTGGCGCGAACGTACTCGGCGCGAGGTAAGGCGTGTGGGCCGAAGCGGTTGCGGCGAATGCGCAGGCAAAAATGCCGGCGAAGAGGGGCGCCAGTCTCATGTGCGGGTCCTGTCAGGCGGTGAATCGCTGGCGGGACCGGGAGAGACGGCCGAATGCTGGCTTCGGCGGAAAGTATGAACAGAATCGGGAGGCGTGACAAGCGAGTGAAAGCGCTGCAAGCCTGCGCACCCCGTTCGCGCGCGGGGAACCGGCGATGTCGCGCTGCGATCCCGCCGCCTCGACCCGGGACTAGCGCGGGTCGAAGGTCACCAACATTGGATCGCATCGCCTGCGGTTGCCGGCGTGGCCGCGATCGCGTGCGAGTGTTGCGTTCTGTTGCGTGCGGTCGCGTCAACCCGACTGCAGTGGCGTACGCAACCGCAACCCTCGACCGACGGGATAGAAGCCGCCGGCGATCATCGCGTCGGGGGTTTCGCCTGGCGCCAGCTCTCCCGTTCGCCACGGCACCTCCTGACGCGGACCGGGCACGTAGGCATCCCACTCTCCATAGCCCGGCACCTTGTCGCCGTGCATGGAGTAGTCCACGGGCACGCGCACCACCCAGTAAGGCTCGGCGGCCATCGGACCCTGCGTCGGCGGCTTGAAGCTCCAGTCCTTCGCCGCAGTCAGGGCAGATTTGGACAGCACGTTGCGCATGTAGTCCATCTGCTTCTCGCGACCCACGATCTGCAGGTTGATCTGCTCCGCGATAGCATCCTCCACCTTGCCGTCGCGCCCGATCCTCAACACGACGTAGACGGTTCCGCGCGCGCCCATCTGTGCAGCGGGCGCCGGATAGAGTGGCGGCTTCAGATGGTTGGGACGAATGGTCGATTCGTCTTCCAACGCGATGCGCTCATCCGGCGTCATCGCCTCCTCGCCGAAGTAGGCGCCGCGCAGTGCGATCTGGTAGCTGTCTTCGGACACCTTTTTCGCGACCACGCGCAGGCTCATCCTCGCCTTGGCCCTGCGGGCGACGCCATCCACCATCACCGGTTCGAACTGCCACTCGGTGCCAGCGCGCTCGACGAGCGTCTTCACGGCAGGCGGCAGCTTCTCGGGTTGATCCAGCTCCAGGCGACCGACGCTGCCGTCCGGCTCGATGTAGGTATAGCCTGTCACCAGCATGCTGCCTTCGATCTGCTGGCGAACCTCCTTGACGCCCGCCCACGCGGCAAAAGAAAGACCCGCCATCGCCGACCAGAGAACCCAAGCCGCCGTCCTGCGCATCACCTTGTCCATCTCAAGCATCCTTGTTCTGCCCACGAAAAATGAAACTGTCGGCGCCGACCGTCGCAACCGCCGGCGCCCCGGCCCTTCAGCTTTCTCCGGCCAGCGGCGTCAGAAGCCGCAGGGCCTGCCTGTCCAGGATGCCTACCATGCCGCTTTCCAGCGCTTCCGGCGAACTCTTCGTCAACTCCGCGTCGACCCAGTCCGCCGTGGTCCGCGGCCCGGGGACGTACGCGACCCAACGACCGTACTTGATTCCCATGCCGCCCATCATGTAGTCCACCGGCACGCGCATCGTCCAGTAGTCGGCAGCGCCGGATTCGACCTGACTCGGCGGCGTGAACGACCAGTCGCGCGCAGCCTGCAGCGCGGAGGTCGCGAATGACCGCCGCATGCGCTCCATCTCGGGCGCCGTGGCAAGGATGCGCAGGTTCACCTGCTCGGCGATCGCGTCTTCGACGCGGCCATCGCGCCCGACCTTCAGGATCAGGTAGACGCTGCCGGAGGCGCCTGCTTTCGCCATTGCGACCGGATAGCGCGGCGGCATCATCCTGCCGTTGTCGGACGAGCTGCCTTCCGCCGTGCTGAAGGCACTGAAGGACGCCGCCTGCACCCGCATCTCGTAGCCTTCGTCCTCCTGCTTCTTGGCCACCAGCAACACCCGCATCTTGTTGCGCGCACGCACCGAAGCGCCCTCGTGCTGCAGGGGTTTGAACTCCCATGCCGGAATCTGCTGCTGCAGGAACGCGACGACGCCCGGCGGCAGTTCGTCCACCTTGTCCAGCGTGTGCTCGATGACGCGGCCGTGCTCGCTGACCATGATCTCGCCCGTCACCGCCATGCTGACCTCGATCTGCTTGCGCATGGCACCGACCCCTTGCGCACATGCGCCCTGGGTCCACGCGAGCATGCACGTCGCCAGCAGCATGACCACCCCGAACCTCCGCCCCATAGCGCGCCCCTCATCCCTGGAAGCAGGCCCGGTCCGAGCCCGACCGCCGCATACTATCCCCGCGAGGTGAAGCATGCACGGTAGTGGTCTGGAGTTGGCGCTGGTGTTCCTGCTGGCCGCGGTCATCGCGGTCCCGGTGTTCAAGCGCTTCGGGTTGGGGGCGGTGCTGGCCTACCTGGTGGCCGGCGTGGTGCTGGGGCCGGACGGGCTGGCGCTGGTGCGGGATGCTGACCGCATCCTCAATGCGGCCGAGATCGGCGTGGTGATGATGCTGTTCGTCATCGGGCTGGAGCTGTCGCCGTCGCGGCTGCGGGTGATGCGCAAGCCGGTGTTCGGCGCCGGCGGACTGCAGGTGCTGCTGAGTGCGCTGGTACTGGGCGGGATCGCACTGGCATTCGAGCATCACTGGAAGACCGCCCTGGTGATCGGCCTGGGACTGGCACTGTCGTCCACCGCGGTCAGCCTGCAGTTGCTCGCCGAGCACAAGGAACTGACCAGCGAACACGGCCGGCTCGGTTTCGCGATCCTGCTGTTCCAGGACCTGGTGGCGATTCCGCTGCTGGCCGCCATTCCGCTGCTCGGCGGCGCGAAGAACGAGACGCTGACGTGGACGATGGTGTTCCACGCGGTCGGCGCCATCGCGATCGTGATCCTCGGTGGCCGGCTGGTGTTGCGGCACCTGTTCCGCGTGGTCGCGCGCACGCGCATGCCGGAGGTGTTCACCGCCACGGCACTGCTGGTGGTGCTGGGCATCGCCTGGTTCATGCAACTGGCCGGCCTCAGTGCCGGCCTGGGCGCATTCCTGGCCGGCGTACTGTTGTCGGATTCGGAATTCCGCCACGAACTGGAATCGCAGATCGATCCGTTCAAGGGTCTGCTGCTGGGCCTGTTCTTCATCGCCGTCGGCATGGACATCGACCTGGATGCGGTGGTCAAGCAGCCGGAACTGATTACGGCCGGTGTGGTGATCCTGCTGACGGTGAAATTCGGGCTGCTGTTCGGCATCGGCCGCTGGCCCGGGCGGATGGAGCCGCGTGGTGCGCTGATGCTGGCCGGCACGTTGTGGCTGGGGGGCGAATTCGCCTTCGTCGTCTTCAGCGAAGCCGCCCGCGTGAAGCTGATGGACGCCGAACTGCGCAACCAGCTGACCGCCATCGTCGGCGTGTCGATGGCGTTGACCCCGTTGCTGCTGCTTGGCCTGCATCGCCTGCTACCGGTCGCGACGACGCGATCGCGTCCCACCTCACGCGGCTTCGATGAGATTCCCGACGAGCAGCCGCAGGTGCTGATCGCCGGCATGGGGCGCTTCGGCCAGATCGTCGCGCGCCTGCTGACGGCGCAACGCATTCCGTTCGTCGCGCTCGAGCACAGTCCGGAAACCGTGGACACCCTGCGGCGGTTCGGCAACATCCGGCTGTACTACGGCGACCCGACGCGGCCCGACCTGCTGCGTTCGGCCGGCGCGCAGCACGTGAAGGTGTTCGTGATCGCCGTGGACGATCCCGACACCAACATCAAGGCGACGCGACTGATCCGCCGCATGTATCCCGATGCGCGCGTGCTGGCGCGCGCGCGCAACCGCCAGCATGCATGGCGGCTGATGGACCTGAGCGCGGAGGCCTACCGCGAGACGTTGGGATCGAGCCTGGAGATGGCGCAGCAGGTCCTGGTGGAACTGGGCCTGCCACCGGAAACCGCGGCCGAACACACGCGACGCTTTCGCCAGCACGACGAGAAGTTGCTACGCGCGCAGTACCTGGTCTACGACGACGACGGCGCGGTGATCCAGACCGCGCGCGATGCGGTCAGCGACCTGGAGAAACTGTTCGAAGCCGATGCGACCGGCGAGGACGCGCCGCCGGCGAGATAAGGTCGCGCGGTCAGCCGCGATCGCGCAGGAACCGCGCCATCGATGCGCCCGCACCCGGCGTGGCGGGGACGAATTCGGCCGCCACGTCGATGAAGCCCCGCATCACCGCGATTTCGCGCGGCGTGCGATTCAGCGTGTCGCGCAGTTCGGGATCGGCACCGGCCCGCAGCAGGCGGCTGACCACGCGCAACAAGCCATGCAGCGACCCCAGGTGCAGCGGACCGAAGCCACGCGGATCCTGCACGTCCAGCGACACGCCCTCGTCGAGCAGGCGTTCCAGGCCGGCGAGCACCACTTCTTCGTCGCAGGCGGTGCCGGGTTCGGCGCGCGAGCCGAGCAGCAGCAACAGCGGCGTCACGGCACCTGCGGCGACCTGCTCGGATTCGGCTCCGGACAGCAGCAGCGTGTCCAGCAACGCCACCAGTCGAGGCTTTTCGCGGGCGGTGAAGCCGTAGAGCGCGGCGCAGTGCAGCGGCGTCAACCCCTGCGCATCGCCGGCCTGCACGTTGGCGCCCGCGGTGATCAGGCGTGCGGCGATTTCCGGCAGGCCGAGTGCGGCGGCCAGCATCAGCACGGTCACGCCACCCGGCAGGCGGTGTTCGATATCGGCACCGGCGGCGAGCAACGCGCCGACGATCTCCATCTGGCGCATGCTCACCGCGGCCGACAATGGCGTGGCGCCGGTGTTGGCGGCCCGCTGCGGGTCGGCACCGCGTGCAAGCAGCAGTTCCACGGTGGACGCGAACCCGCCACCGGCCGCACGCAACAAGGCCGTGCATCCCTGCGCATCGGGCGAATCGACATCGAATCCCAGATCCAGCAGGCGACGCACGGCATCGCGGTCACCCGCCACCGCCGCGGCAGGCAGGTCGGCCGGGCGCAGTGCACGCCGCGGCAACGACCAGATGCGCCAGTCGAGCCAGTCGGCGAGGTCGCGGCGACCACAGGCCAACGCGACCCCGAGCGGCGTCTGCCCATCCGCCGCGCGCGCGTCGGGCGATGCGCCCTTGGCGATGAGCTGCTTCAGCGCGGTTTCGCGACCCAGCACCGCCGCCAGGTGCAGGGCGGTCATGCCATGGCTGTCGCGCGCCTCGCGGTCGACACCGATATCGAGCAGCCGGTCGAGCAGCCGCTGCCAGCCCAGGCGCACGGCCAGCGACAGCGCAGGATCGCCCTGCGATGACGGCGCAAACGGATCAGCGCCGCGTTCCAGCAGGTCCAGCGCGCAGGACTCCAGCGCCCGCGCGGCCTGGTCGTCCGCCGCGCAGGCCGCCATGAAGCGCGCCAGGCCGCCGGCGCCCGCCGGGGACACGCCGTGCGACAGCAAGGTCGCCAGCGCGGGCATGCCCGACGGGCCTTGCGACAGCAGCGAGAACAGCACGGTATCGCCGCGCGCATCGCGGCTCTCCGGGCCCGCGCCATGACGCAACAGCCAGGCCAGGCGCACGGGGCGCTGCATTTCGGTGTCGTGCAGCAGCGCGCCGAGCTCTTCGCGCGAACTCAATCGCGCCAGCGCTTCAAGTCCATCGAACTGGCCGCTCGCCAATCCCTCGCGCAGCAAGGCGGAGGGCGCGCGGTCCGGCGGCGTCTCGTCGTCGGCCGTCGCCACTGCCGTGGGCAACGCGTAGCCAGGATCCAGCGCCGACACCAGCGCCCAGCGCCCCGCTTCGGCGGCGACGTCGACCGCCCGCCGGTCCTGCGTGTCGGCCAGTGCGGCATCCACGCCCCACTCCAGCAGGCGGCGCACGAGGGCGGGAGACGCGTGTTCGGCCGTGCAGGCCAGCGCCAGCGCGGTGCGGCGATCGACGTCCACTGCATGGCGGTCGGCACCTGCAGCGGCCAGTTTTTCCAGCACGGTCATGTGCGCGCCCCGCGCCGCTTCCAGCCAGGGCGTGCGCTGTTGTCCGTCGCGCGCATGCACGTCTGCCCCGGCGGCGAGCAGCGTCGTGGCGATCTCGGCATGGCCGGCGTACGCGGCCTCATGCAGGGCGCTGCGGCGCTGCGCATCGCGTGCATCGACCTTGGCCTTGTGCTTGAGCAGCAACTGGACGCCGGCGGGATCGTCTTCTTCCGTGGATGCGGCGGCGAGCAGCACCGGCTGCCCGCCGTGTGGATCGGGTCGGGCACCGCGTTCCAGCAGGAACTTCGCCAGCCGCCAGTTGCCGGCCACGCAGGCCACGCCCAACGGCGTGAGGCCATCGTGGTTCAGCGCATCCAGTTCCGCAGCGGCATCGCGCAACAGCGCCACCACGCCCGGATCGGAACTGCGGGCGGCATGGTGCAGCGGCGTGTTGCCGTCGGCATCGGCGATGCGGGGATCGGCACCGTTGGCAAGCAGCGTGGTGACGGCATCCGGCCGACCGTGCCAGCTGTCGCGCGTCGCCGCGAGCAATGGAGTGACGCCCGCATGCGCATGATTGAGGTCGACGCCGTGCGCGATCAGCGTACGCAGCAGGCGCAGGTCGGGCAGTACCGCCGCCAGCGCGCCGAGGCTGCGCTGGTCGCGCGCGCCCTCGGCCGGCAGTGCATGCAGGTCCGCGCCCGCTTCGATGAACTCCAGCGCGCGGTCGACGCGACCACTGCGCGCGGCATCGAACAGCGCCTGCTCCAGATCCAGGACCTGCGCCGGAGCCTCGCCGGTGGGGGCGGCGAACGCCTCGTCGTCGTTATCCGGCATCTCGACCACCGGCAGCACGCCTGCACCGTCCAATCGCTGGACGCCCCAGTGCAGCACCGGCAGCAGCAGCGCGTAGGCCGCCGCGACACCGGCACGTGCCGCCTCCGGCACCAGCCAGGTCCACGCCAGGCACAGGCCGCCGCCGACCGCGAGCGACAGCAACGCGGCGACTGCGAGGCCCCGCCACGCATGGAAGTCGCGCTCCACCAGGCCACGCCAGTGCGCGGACAACGCACCGCCATCGCGTTCCAGCCCGTGCCACAGCGGCCACGTCCGCCACAGCCCCACGATCACCGCGCCGATCACGGCGCTGACGCCGAGCGCCGCCGGCAGGCTGCCGCTGTCGTGGAGCGACGCCAGCGGCCAGGCCAGCAATGCCGCACTGGCGGCGAAGGCGACCGCCCAGGCCAACAGCAACGCGGGGAAGTCTTCCCGCCACGCACGGTCGGGCGCCAGCACGCGCGTGCCGCGCAGCCATGACACGCCCAGCGCGATCACCGGTTGCGCCAGGCAGGTCGCGATCGCCGCAACCACGCCCCCCACCCATCCACCGACGCCGGCCAGCAGCAGGCCTGCCAGCAAGGCAACGACGGCAACGGGACGGGGCTGCAGGCGCGACTCAGGCATCGGTACGGACGCGTGGATCGAGTGGTGGCGGGAACTGGACGTGGAAGCCACGCGCGCTCAGGTTCTCGCGGACGACGGTGGCGTCTTCGCGCGCCAGCGTGCGGTCAGGGGTCAGCGCCACTTCCAGCACGAACGACAGGTCGCCCAACTGGGTGCGCAGCGGTTCGGGAACGAGGGTGAAGTCATCGCGCTTCGCCAGGTAGACGAACGTGTCGGCCTTGCGCTGGCTCTTGTAGACGTAGGCTTGCATCCGCGCGTATCGCGCCCCGCGAGTGGACAAGCGGGGATTGTGCGGGAAATGCCGTATGCGCGAAACCCGCACCGGGTTCACGCCAGGGCATGACCATCGGCCGCCGGCTCGCGCGGAGGGGGCTGGTAATCTTGGCCCCTTCACCTCGCAATAACGGATGTCCGATGCGCCCCGCCCTGCTCGCCTTGCTGCTGCCGCTCGCCCTTGCCCCCTCGGCACATGCCCAGACGTCCACGCCGTTGACGATCGAACAGGCGATGGCCGAACCGGACTGGATCGGGCCACCGGTCGAGCGCGCGTGGTGGGCCTGGGACGGCAAGCAGGTGCAGTACGAGCTCAAGCGCGACAACAGCGTCGTGCGCGACACCTTCGAACAATCGCTGGATGGCGCCGTCGCGCGCCGCGTCGGCGACGACCAGCGGGCCGCGCTGGATGCCGCGAACCCGATCTACGACGCGACCCGGCAGCGCATGCTGCTGTCGCGCAACGGCGACCTGTTCGTGCGCGACCTGCGCAACGGCTCGCTGACCCAGGTCACACGCACCAACGAGGCCGAACAGCAGGCCCGCTTCGCCCAGGACGGCGCGGTGATCTGGCGCGCAGGGGCCACGTGGTATCGCTGGACCGCCGGCAGCGGCACGTCCACGGTCGCCGAGCTCAAGGCCGAGCGCGATCCGCTGGCTCCGCCCAAAGCCGATGCCCTGCGCGAGCAGCAGCTGCGCACGATCCGCACGCTCGCCGACGACCGCGCCCAGCGCGAGGAGGCGCAGAAGCAGGCCGACACCTGGCGCAAGGCCGACAGCACCCGCGCAGCGGCACCCATCTACCTGGGCGCCGAGGTGGAGATCGAATCCAGCTCGCTGTCGCCGAATGGCCGCTGGCTGCTGGTGGTGACGCGCAAGAAGGGCGCCGATGCCGGGCAAGGCGGCAAGATGCCGATGTACGTGACCGAATCCGGCTACGAGGAATTCCAGAACGTGCGCACCCGCGTGGGCCGCAATGCGCCGGTGCCGCATGCGCTGTGGCGCGTGGACCTGGCCGACGGCAGCGTGAAGCCGCTCGCGTTCGATTCCCTGCCCGGCATCGACAAGGACCCGCTGGCCGCGCTGCGCAAGAAAGCCGGCCAGGAACCGCTGAAGGGCAACCGCGACGTGCGGGTGGAAGGTGGCCGCGAGGGCGATGCCGTGGCCTGGACGAACGACGGCACCCAGGTCGCCGTGCAGGTCCACGCGGTGGACAACAAGGATCGCTGGATCGCCACGGTCGATCTGCCGGGCGCCCGCCTGCAGCCGCGCCATCGGCTGACGGACGATGCCTGGATCAACTGGGCCTTCAACGAATTCGGCTGGCTGCCCGACAGCCGCACGCTGTGGCTGCTGTCCGAGGAGTCCGGTTACTCGCATCTCTACACCGCCACCGGCACGGAGAAGTTCCGAGCACGCACGAGCGGCAAGTGGGAAGTCTCCGAGCCGGAGATCGCGCCGGACGGCAACGGTTTCCTGTTCCTCTGCAATCGCGCGTGGCCGGGCGACTACGAAGTCTGCAAGCTCGATCTTGCGAGCAACGCGCTGCGCGAGGTCACCGCACTGGACGGTGTGGAGAACTTCAGCACATCGCCCGATGGTCGTCAGTTGCTGGTACGCCACTCGCGCAGCTACACGCCGGCGCAGCTGTCGGTGCTGGGCATCGAAGGCGGAAGCGCAAAGCCGCTGACCGATACCCGCACGGCCGCCTTCAAGGCACGGGAGTGGATCGAGCCGCAGTACGTGCAGGTGCCGTCGAAGCATGGTGCCGGCGTCGTCTGGGGCAAGTACTACGGCCCGAAGACGATGGATCCCGGCAGGCGCTATCCCATCGTGATGTTCGTGCACGGCGCGGGCTACCTGCAGAACGTCACCGCGCGCTATCCGAACTACTTCCGCGAGCAGATGTTCCACCAGCTACTGGTGGAGCGCGGCTACGTCGTGCTGGACCTGGACTACCGCGCCAGCGAGGGTTACGGCCGCGACTGGCGCACCGCGATCTACCGCAACATGGGCCATCCGGAACTCGAGGATTACCTGGACGGGCTGGACTGGCTGGTCGAGCAGAAGCAGGGAGACCGCGACCGCGCCGGCATCTACGGCGGCAGCTATGGCGGCTTCATGACGTTCATGGCGCTGTTCCGCGAGCCCGGCAAATTCAAGGCCGGTGCCGCGCTGCGTCCGGTGGTGGACTGGACGCAGTACAACCACGAGTACACCAGCAACATCCTCAACACGCCCGAGCTGGACCCGGAGGCGTACCGTGCGTCGTCGCCCATCGAGTACGCCGCCGGCCTGCAGGACCACCTGCTGATCGCGCACGGCATGATCGACGACAACGTGTTCTTCAAGGACTCGGTGGTGCTGACGCAGAAGCTGATCGAACTGCGCAAGGACGACTGGGAACTGGCGGCCTATCCGCTGGAACGGCACGGCTTCACGCGGTCGGACTCGTGGCTGGACGAATACAAGCGCGTGCTCAAGCTGTTCGAGCAGAATCTGAAATAGCCGATGGCCTCGGTTCCGGCCAGCGCGGGTTCGGCGTTCGTCACCGTCACGGCGAAAGTGTCGATCGCGATCGGCATCGTCGCCACGCTGTACGCCGCGATGCAGGTCATCGCGGCGCTGCTGCTGCTCGGGCAGGTCGATCTCGACACGGTACTCGGCTTCCTGGCGACACAATCAGCGCCTGCCCCCGTGCTGTGGGTACTCACGCACCTCACGACGATCGCCGTCGGCTTCCTGCTGGTCTCCGCTGCGTTCCTGGCGGTGTCGGTCGGCCTGCTGCGCCGTCGTGCGTGGGGATGGTGGGGCTTCGTGGTTTTCATGGTCATGGGCGCAGCGGCCAACTTCGCCGGCATCGCGGCAGTCGATGGCGCGTTCTCCTGGGCGCAGGCGTTGCCGCCGCAACCCGGAATGGAGCAGATGCGAAGTGAACTCGCCGCGCTGCGCGTCATGTCACTGGCCGCGATGTGGGTGACGGCGCTCGTGTTCGCCGTACTGCACGGACTGGTGGTCTGGCAACTTTGCCGACCCGACGTGCGTGCAGAGTTCGATATTCGCGTGAGTTGAGGTTCGCGCGTAGAGCACCGCGGATAATGCATCTCCCTGCACGAGGCGATGCATCTTCATGTCACGAAAACTCCCGGCGTTCGCCGTCTTTGCGTCGCTCCTTCTGACCTCTGCCTGGGCCCGCGCCGCAGACGTGGCATGCGGCCTCTATCAGGATCGCGACAAGCCCGATGCCCGCTTGATCATCGAGAGCGCAACCCACGCCAGCGAACGCAGTTCCACCGTTGCACCTCGCCACTATCAGTACCGTCGCGCCGGCGATGCCCTGTACATGGTCGACCTGGATGCGGGGTACGTCTCCCGCTTCACGGTGCATCCGGACGCCCGCCTGAGCGACGAAGCCGGATTCAACCACTATGCATTGGTCCAGCAGACGGAGTGCGCCGCGGTGGTTCCTCCCACGCCCGGGCACACGTGCCGCGCCGATCTCACCGCCTGTGCGGAACGCGTCTACGATGCCGACGAAGCCACGCTGGGCCGCTGGTGCACGGTAGAAGCGCTGCCTTTCGCCTGCGACAAGCTGATCGATCTCTACCGGCGTCAAGCCAAGACGCCCCGCCCGCAAGACCCCTCACCCGAGATGCCCGCCGCATGCGACGAGCGCAGCCCGGCATTTTCCAAGCAGGAGTGCCTGGCCAAGGTCGAACAGCTGATGGGCCAGTCAATCGCCAGCGGCATGCTGGACGCGGTGGCCGGCATGTCCGCCGACCAACCGACGCTGCCGCCACTGCAGCTCGACCAGGCCGCCTCGATGTGTGCCGACACCGGATCGGCCACCGTCTGCAACAGCGCGGCCAGCGTATTGTGGAATGCCGGCCGCTACCTGCAGGCACGCAGCGCACTGGAACTCGCATGCGCTCAGGGAGAGGACGCCGACGCCTGCGTCCATGCCGAAGCGCTGCTGGCATTGGATGCACGGGACGAGCGAGCCGCGCCAGCGAGCAGCTTGCCATGTGGCCGATTCGTGGCCGCCACCGGTTTGTTGTCCGAGCTCGGCTTCGGGGACCGAGGCCTGGTGGAGGGCACGGTCGGCAGCCGCTTGCGAGCACGCCTTCAGGATGGCCTGGTCCGGATACGCCACGACAAGGGCGGCGATTTCGTGTTCCGGATACTGGATACGAATCGGCTGCTGGGTATCGACAGCTGGAACGAATTCTCCCTTTACGAACGTCAGGGTGCAGCGGCGACGTGCAGTGCACCGATGACGTATGAGGAAGTCCCGCTGCAAGCGGATTGCCCGGCGATCCTGCAGCCCGGCGGCGCACAGACCTGCTGCGATGCGGGCAAGCTGCAGGGGTGCAACGCCCTCGGCCACCAGCATGCATTGAGCGGCGACTGGGTGTCCGCCAAGCCCCATTACCTGAAAGTGTGCGAGGCAGGCGTTCGTGCGGGCTGCGAGAACCTGCTGCAACTGTACGTCAACGCCAACGACGATGACGTTGCGGCATCACTGGACGCCATCTGCGCGCGCCGGCCCACGCACGTCGCCTGCGATGTAAAGGAAACCGCCAACTGGGAGGCGCTCGGCATGGCCCGCGCGATCCGACAGTTGAGCGACGAAGCGGATGCCGAGCGCGATTGACCCCCTTGATGGCGTGTCGCCTCGTGCTGCCCGGTAGAATGAACACCATGAACGACATCACGCCCGTCCGCGACTACCTCATCGACCTGCAGGACCGCATCTGCGCCGCCATCGAAACCGCCGACGGTAGCGCACGCTTCCGCGAGGATGCATGGGCGCGCCCAGCGGGCGATGCCTCGCCCATCCGTGGTGGCGGTCGCACTCGCGTACTGCGCGACGGTGCGGTCTTCGAACAGGCGGGCATCGGGTTCTCCGACGTGTCGGGCGACAAGCTGCCACCCTCCGCGTCCGCCCATCGGCCGGAACTTGCCGGCGCGTCCTGGCGCGCCGTGGGGGTGTCGTTGGTATTCCACCCACGCAATCCCCGCCTGCCGACCACACACGCCAACGTGCGCCATTTTCGCGCCGAGCGCGATGGCGAAACCGTCGCGTGGTGGTTCGGCGGCGGTTTCGACCTGACGCCGTTCTATCCGGTCGACGAAGACGTCCGCCACTGGCACCAGACCGCACGCGACCTCTGCGAACCCTTCGGTGGACAGGCCCGCTATGAAGCGCACAAGCAGTGGTGCGATGAGTACTTCTTCCTCAAGCATCGCAACGAGACGCGCGGTATTGGCGGCCTGTTCTTCGACGACCTGAGCGATGACTTCGACCGCGACTTCGCGTATCTCCGCGCCGTGGGCAACGGCTTCCTCGACGCCTACCTGCCCATCGTCACGCGCCGAAAGGATGCGCACTACGGCGAACGCGAGCGGGAATTCCAGTTGTATCGCCGCGGCCGCTATGTCGAGTTCAACCTGGTGTACGACCGCGGCACGTTGTTCGGACTGCAGAGCGGGGGGCGCGCCGAGTCCATCCTGATGAGCCTGCCGCCACGGGTGCGCTGGGAGTATGGCTACGCGCCCGAGGCCGGCAGCGACGAACAGCGACTACTCGACTACCTACGGCCACGCGACTGGCTGGCCGAGCCGGCCTGAGTTCAACGACGGGCGCGACTAGGACGGTTGTCGCGCCACCACGGTGATATGTCCGTTGTTCTCCAGCACCGCCAGGCGGATGTCGTCCAGGTCCAGGCAACCGGCGTCGCGCATGGCCTTGTCGAAGTCCTCACGACTGATCAGCTCACGCCGCAACACGTCGCGATAGACCTGCCCGTCCCGCGCCAGTAATACCGGCGAGCCCTCCACCCAGCGCTCCACCTTCGGCGATCGCGCCGACAGGAAGCCGACGATCCAGTTCAAACCGATCAGCGTGGCCGCGAGCAGCAGGCCACCGCCAACGGAGGTGTCCTGGCCAAGCAATGCGTTCTGCACCGCGTTGCCGAGCAGTACGACCAACAGCATGTCGAACGGCGTGAACTGGCCCATCGCCCGCTTGCCGGTCATGCGGATCATCGCCAGCAGGATGAAATACACCACGCAGGCCCGCAGTACGAACGCCCACCACGGCATGGCGAGTTGGAACATCTCGGCAAACGTCGCGCTCATGCGTCACCCCCGCGGCATAGGACTGCGCGCACGGTAGCGCACGCGACCTGGCAAACAACAGGCAATAAAAAGCCCCGCAGACCAGGGGGAGATCGGCGGGGCTTTTTATTGCCTGTTGTTTGCCA
>NZ_LSIF01000070.1 GCF_001556105.1 Pseudoxanthomonas mexicana
AAAGCGTACGAGAAAATTCCACTTCTGAGGTCTGCTAATCTGCGGGGGGATTACCATCGCCACGCTGCTGATCCGCGACTACACCGGGCGCAGGGCGCCGATGGTGGAACGGCCGCAGGGATCGACGCATGCGCAGCGCATCCTCGACTTCTACTTCTGGATGGCGCGCGAGGATGCCGCCAACTTCATCGCCTTCCCCGCGTTGTGGAGCGTGTCGGCCCGCTGGTCGCCCACGGTCGAAGCCGAAATGAACACCGCATTGCGCCGCATGCGCGAGCCGGTGCGACTGGAACTCAACCGTGGCATGGGCGCCGGCGAGTTCCGCGGCCTGGATATCCAGCATGCCGACGAAATGATCTGGCAGAGCTACCAGCACGGATTGCGCGCCGTGTCGGTCAACGGCGGCACCCCGGCGATGGCGGTACCCCAGGTGTTCAAGACACTGGAAGCCTTGTCGGCCTGAGGCAGCGCCCACCGGGCGCACACGTAGCCGCACACGAGCGGCCTCCTTCGGGAGGCTTTTTTTTCGCCGACAGGGCACGGCCCGGTCGCGGCCATGTCCCTTGCCCCATCCCTGCCGGGGATCGCGAGCCTACCGGCGCACCGCATCGAGACGGCGTGCGCAACGCACGCGCGATGCTGCGAAGATCGCGATCTTCAATGCCTTCATGCGACGACGTTTTCTTGAGGCGCGCACGGATGCTGAGCGTCGATGGCGAACACAGGGCGCGATCGCGCAGAACGCGCATTACCGCGCGCGCGCGATGCCCGGCAAGCGTGATCTCCATCACTCCCCGCTCCGTGCAACGGCCTACACTGCGCGAGCCCGCGCGGCGCTGTTCCGTCCGCTTACCCGATCCCTTTGAGCACGCCACCCTCCGACCATCAGCGCCCGCACCCGGCCCTCTCGATGAAGCCGAAACGCCGCGACTTCCGCCTGGACATCATCGTCCTGCTGGGTTCCATCACGGCGGTGACCATTGCGTCGTTCGGTGTCTACCGAGGATTTCACGGCGAATGGTGGATGGCGGCGTTCGACATGGCCGTCGTGCTGCTCGTCGCGGCGCCGGTCGTCTATGCGTGGCGCACCGGGGACAGTCGGCGCGCCGGCAATGTCCTGGCCGCGCTCAATTCATGCGCCGCGTTCGTCGTCTGCATGCGGCTCGGCCACACCGCGCTGTCATGGACCTATCTGGTCCTGCTCACCAACTTCTTCATCGCGAATCGCTGGCTGGCGGTGGTCTGCAACCTGGTGCTGATCGCGGGCATCCCGTTGTTCCCCGGCTTCTTCCACGATGGCGTGCACGCGGCGTCGGTGGTGATGAGCGGCGTGCTGATCACGGTGTTCTCGCTGATCTTCGCCGCACGTACGCAGGACGACCGCGTGCAGCTCGAACGGCTGGCATCGATCGATACGCTGACCGGCGTGCCCAACCGCCGCAGCATGGAACGCGCGCTGGCGGACGCTGTCGAGCGCTTCCAGCGCGACGAATGCTGCTTCGGCCTGGTGGTGCTGGACCTCGACCACTTCAAGGACGTCAACGACCAGTACGGCCACGCGGCCGGCGATGCCGCCATCGCCGACCTGGCCTCCATCCTGCGTTTCGAGATGCGCCGCAACGACCAGGTATTCCGTTTCGGCGGCGAGGAGTTCGTGGCGCTGCTGGAACTGGACAGCCGCGAGGCGCTGGAATCGGCCACCGAACGCATCCGCAAGTCGGTCCGCGGCTCACTGCGCGGGCCGGGCGGCCGCATCACCATCTCGCTCGGCGCCGCGCTGCTGCGCGAGCAGGAGAAGACCTGGCACGACTGGTTCTCGCGCGCCGACGCCGCGCTTTACCGTGCCAAGTCGGGCGGCCGCGACAGCTACGTCATCGCGGACGACCTGTTCTGACCGGACCCGGCCGCCACACGCGGTCGGCGTCCTCCTGCGTCGCACGCGATGGCGCTACGGCACGGGCGAGCAGCCCCGGACGCCGCCGGCGGGTCAACCGCCGACCGGGGAGGTGGACGATGCCACGTTGCCACTCCGTCACGGAGTGGAACGGGACTTGCACGACCTGGACCGACCCCGTCGGAAACACGCCATGTCTGAGCAGGACGAAAGCGGCGAACGCACTGAATTACCCACCGAGAAACGACTCCGCGAAGCCCGTGAGCAGGGCAACGTCCCGCAGTCGCGCGAGCTGGCGACGGCGGCGGTGTTCGGCACGGGCGTGCTGACGATCATCGCGATGGGCCCGGGCCTGGCGCGTGACACGCTGGGCTGGATGAAGATCGCACTGACGCCGGACCCGGCGCTGATGCGCCAGCCGGACCAGTTGTTCGGCCATGTCGGCCTGATGATGCTGAAGCTGCTGGTCGCGATCGCCCCGGTCGCGGCCATCTGCGTGCTGGCCGGCCTGGCGGCGCCGGTGGCGATGAGTGGCCTGCGGTTTTCGCAGAAATCACTGATGCCCGACTTCAAGCGGCTCAGCCCGGCAGCCGGTCTCAAGCGCCTGTATGGCGCGGAAGGCATGGCCGAGCTGCTGAGGTCGCTGCTGCGCGTGGCGCTGATCGGTGGCGCCGCCGCGATCTGCCTGACGCTGGGCCTGAACCCGCTGCGCGAGCTGCTGACCATGCCGCTGGAACAGGCGGTGCGCAGCGGCCTGAAGTTCACCAGCACCCTGCTGCTGGCGACGACGGGCGGGCTGGTCCTGCTGGCGGCCATCGATGCGCCGTACCAGAAGTGGAACTGGCTGCGGAAGCTGAAGATGACCCGCGAAGAGCTGCGCAAGGAGATGAAGGAAAGCGAGGGCAGCCCGGAAGTGAAGGGCCGCATCCGCCAGATGCAGCAGCAGATGTCGCAGCGCCGGATGATGGAGGACGTGCCCAAGGCCGACGTGATCGTGGTCAATCCGACCCACTACGCCGTGGCGCTGAAGTACCAGGCCGGGCAGATGGGCGCCCCCACCGTGGTCGCCAAGGGCGTGGACGAACTGGCCATGCGCATCCGTGAAGTGGCCGACGCCCACCGCATCGCCATCGTCTCCGCCCCGCCTTTGGCACGCGCCTTGTATCGCGAAGGTCAGCTTGGCCGGGAGATCCCCGTGAGACTGTACGCCGCCGTCGCCCAGATCCTGTCCTACGTGTACCAGTTGCGTGCCTGGCGCGTGGGCGAAGCCCCGTTGCCGGACCTGCCGTCCGTCGACGTGGATGAACATGGAGGCAAGGCATGAGCGCGCAACCCGCCGGCAGCATGCGCTGGATGGACATGCTGAAGAACGGCCTGGGCGCGCCGCTGGTCGTGCTGGCGCTGCTGGCCATGATCGTGGTGCCGCTGGCGCCGCCGGTACTGGACGCCCTTTTCAGCTTCAACATCGCCATTTCGCTGGTGGTGCTGCTGGCGGTGATCTACGTGAAGCGGCCGCTCGACTTCACCATCTTCCCGATCATCCTGCTGATGACCACGATGCTGCGCCTGGCGCTGAACGTGGCCTCCACCCGCGTCATCCTGTTGCACGGCCAGAACGGCCATGAAGCCGCCGGCAAGGTCATCGCGGCCTTCGGCGAGTTCGTGGTGGGCGGCAACTACGCCGTCGGCATCGTGGTGTTCGCCATCCTGACCATCATCAACTTCGTGGTCATCACCAAGGGTGCCGGCCGCATCGCCGAAGTGTCGGCGCGCTTCATCCTGGACGCCATGCCCGGCAAGCAGATGGCCATCGACGCCGACCTCAACGCCGGCGTGCTGACCCGCGAGGAAGCCAAGGCCCGCCGCGAGGAAGTCCGCGCCGAAGCCGACTTCTACGGCTCGATGGACGGTGCCAACAAATTCATCCGCGGCGACGCCATCGCCGGCATCCTGATCCTCTTCATCAACCTCATCGGCGGGTTCGCCGTGGGCATGCTCCAGCACGGCATGCCGGCCGCCGAAGCCGCCTCGACCTACACGCTGCTGTCCATCGGCGATGGCCTGGTCGCCCAGCTGCCCGCCCTGCTGGTGTCGTCGGCGGTGGCGATGCTGGTCACCCGCGCGTCGCGCTCGGAAGACATGGGCACGGCCGTCATGGGCCAGGCCTTCGGCCAGCACAAGGCGCTGGCGGTGGCCGCCGGCGTGCTGGGCCTGGTCGGGCTGGTGCCCGGCATGCCCAACGTCGCCTTTTTGACGCTGGCGGCCGGCATCGGCTACCTGGCCTGGAAGATGTGGAAACGCACCCAGGAAGGCCCCGAGGCCACCGGCGATGTGCCGGCCCTGCCCGGCCCGGGCGCGCCCGACCGCAATGCCGAACTGACCTGGGACGAGCTGCGCCCGGTCGATCCGCTGGGCCTTGAGGTCGGCTACCGGCTGATTCCGCTGGTCGACAAGAACCAGGGCGGCGAGCTGATGTCGCGCATCAAGGCCGTGCGCCGCAAGTTGACCCAGGACCTGGGCTTCCTGGTGCCGCCGGTGCATATCCGCGACAACCTGGAGCTGCCGTCCAACGGCTACCGCCTGCTGGTGCATGGCGTGCCGGTGGCGTCGGCCGAGATCCATCCCGACCGCGAACTCGCGCTGGACCCGGGCGGCGCGTTCGGCACCATCGACGGCATCCCCGGCAAGGACCCGGCGTTCGGCCTGGATGCGGTGTGGATCCAGGCGCACCAGAAGGCCACCGCCGAATCGCTGGGCTATACCGTGGTCGATCCGGCCACGGTGATGGCCACCCACCTCTCGCACCTGGTGCGCGAGCACGCACCGGAACTGCTGGGTCACGAGGAAGTGCAGCAGTTGCTGGCGCAGCTGGGCCGCAGTGCGCCGAAGCTGGTCGAGGACCTCACCCCGAAGGCGCTGCCGCTGGCCACCGTGGTGCGCGTGCTGCAGAACCTGCTGATCGAGCGCGTGCCGATCCGCCAGCTGCGCCGCATCGCCGAGGCGCTGGTCGAGTTCGCCCCGCAGAACACCGACCCGGCCGCGCTCACCGCCGCCGTGCGCACCTCGCTGGGCCGTTTCATCGTGCAGGAGATCTCCGGGATGGCGCCGGAACTGCCCGTCTATACCTTGGCGCCGAATCTGGAACGCGTCTTGCAGGACAGCACCCAGGGAACCGGCGCGGCGCTGGAACCGGGACTGGCGGAACGCCTGCACCAGAGCCTCGCCGACGTGGTGACCAAGCAGGAAGCCCGCAGCGAGCCTGCGGTGGTGCTGGTACCGGGACCGGTCCGCGCCGCCCTCGCCCGCCTGGTCCGCCACAGCGTCCCCTCGCTGTCGGTACTGGCCTACAGCGAGGTTCCCGAGGACAAGCGGTTGAAGCTGGTCGGCACGATCAGCTGAGGCCGGAGCAGCAGAACCCGACGCGACATCGAACCGGATAGCACGCCATGAAAATCAAACGCTTCGTTGCCCCCGACATGCGCACCGCCTTCGCGATGGTGCGGCAGGAGCACGGCCCGGATGCGGTGATCCTGTCCAACCGGGTCACCGAGGACGGCGTCGAGATCGTTGCCGCGAGCAACTACGACGAAGCGCTGGTGCAGCGCACGCTGGATGCGATGCGCCCGGCCGCGCCCGCCGCGCCGCTGCATCCGCTGCTCGACCCCACCACCCCGGCACCGGCCGCCAACGCCCCG
>NZ_LSIF01000071.1 GCF_001556105.1 Pseudoxanthomonas mexicana
CGGTGCGCAAGGCGATCGCCGCCGCACCCAAGGCGTCTTCGCCCACGCCGGCCGCTGCCAAGACGATCGCGCGCAAGCCAGTGGCCCGCAAGCCGGAGCCCGCCCTCGTCGACGGCGACTGGCAGGAGTTCTGACCGGTCCGCCTCGGCACCACGCACATGGCCCGGATGACCGGGCCATGTGCGCGCAAGCTGTTCCGGTGCCTGCAGGGCAATGGACGCGACCACCGCCCCGTAGCTGATCGACCGCATTCCCGTGGGCGAGTTCTCCCCGGAAAACGCCAGGCATCGTGCGTACTGCGCCAGGCCGGCGCGCGGCAGCGCTGACGCGAACCTGTCATGCAAGCGCGCTACCGTGCCGCGCCCATGCTCGTCTCGCCATTGCCAGATTCCCTTGATGCCCTGCTCGATGGCGCCCTGCGCCCCGGCGGCCTGCGTGCGCTGTTCCAGCCGATCGTGCGCCTGGATGACCGTCAGGTGGTCGCACACGAAGGCCTGATGCGCCACGCCCACGCCGACGTTCCTCCGTTGCGCCTGCTCGACCGCGCGCGCACCGCCGGGCGGCTGGGAGAACTTGAAACCCATGCCGCGCGCACCCTGGTGCAGGCCTTCGACTTCGATCGCGGCGGGCGCCTGCTGATCAACCTCAGCGCGCACGCCATCCTGCAGGGTGCACTGCGTCCGCAGCAGGTCATCGAAAGCCTGCACGCCACCGGCCGCGACCTGAGCCGCTTCGTCATCGAGATCACCGAGCGCGACATCGTCGAGGATGTCGATCGGCTGGCGGACGCGCTGGGTTACCTGCGCGCGGCCGGCATCCGCATCGCGCTGGATGATTTCGGCAACGGCCATTCCAACTTCGAGCTGTGGCACGAACTCGGGCCGGAGTACGTCAAGATCGACCGCTACCTGGTGCACCAGATCGCGCAGAGTCCCGGGCGGCTCAGCATCGTGCGGGCGCTCGTGCAGGTCGCCGACAGCCTGGGGACCGACCTGATCGCGGAGGGTGTCGAGCGCATGCAGGACCTGGCGATCATCCAGGATCTCGGCATCCGCTTCGCGCAGGGCTACCTGCTCGGCCGGCCGAACGCCGCCGTCACCGAGACCGCAGCGGAAGAAGTGCGCCAGGCAATACGGGAGAAATTGCCGGTATGGCCGCTCAACGGACGACGCTCCGCCTTCCCCCGGGTCACCGCGGCGCATCTGTTGATCGAGGCGCCCTCGATCAGCGACCAGGCATGCAACTTCGACGCCGAACAGCTGTTCCGCCAGCATCCGCAACTACCGGCCTTGCCCGTCGTCGACCACGAGGGGCGGCCGCAGGGTCTGATCAACCGGCGCGTGTTCAATGAACGCATGGCCGTGCCGTTCGCACGCGAACTGCTCGGCCGGAAGCCCTGCATCAAGCTGATGCATGAATCGCCGATCATGGCCGACGTGTCGCAGAGCATCGATGCGATGTCGGAAATCCTGCTGGGCGAAGACCAGCGCTACCTGTCCGATGGTTTCATCATCACGCGCGACGGCCGCTACGCGGGCGTGGGCACCGGCGAGGCGCTGGTGCGGCGGGTCACCGAGTTGCGCATCGAGGCGGCGCGCTACGCCAATCCGCTGACGCTGCTGCCCGGCAATATCCCGATCGCGGAGCACATCGCCCGGCTGATCGAGGCACGCCAGTCGTTCATGGCCGCGTATTGCGACCTCAACCATTTCAAGCCCTACAACGACCAGTACGGCTATTTCCGTGGCGACCGCATGATCCGGCTGGTCGCCAGCACGCTGACCAAGCATGCGGACCCGCGCTGGGACTTCGTCGGCCATGTCGGCGGCGACGATTTCGTCGTGCTGTTCCAGAGCGACGACTGGGATCGCCGCTGCCGCGAGATGGTCGGCGAGTTCAACGCCGCCAGTCGTGCGCTGTTCGACGACGCCGATGTGGCGCGTGGCGTGCTCGAAGGCGAGGACCGGGCGGGCCGGTACGCCACGTTCCCGCTGACCACGCTGACCATCGGCGCTACCCACGTCGAGCCCGGTCGCTTCTCCACGGCGGAAGAGGTCGCATCGCAGGCCGCGGCGGCCAAGCGCCACGCCAAGCGACTCAATGTCGGCCTGCACGTGCTCGCCGCGCTCGATACCCAAACGGCGTAACACCCGCCGCCGACGGCGCCGCACTGGCCCGCCCCGCCCGGTGGTAGGCGGCTAAAGATAGTGTGATGCGAGCCGATACGGTCTGTGACGCCTTCCCAGCCCTGCCGTTTCCGCCCGCATGACCGAGCCCAGCGACGCCACTCCGGCCGATCCCGTCAGGTACGACGACGAAGAAAAGTACCTGGTGCACGGCGAGCATGCGATCCGCCAGATCCTGCAGTCGCTGATCGACAAGCGGGCGCTGGTCAGTGGCTGTGCCCTGCCGCGCAACCACACGTTCCCGACCTCGATCATCGAGGTGCTGGACGACGAGGACAGCGTGCTGATCGATGGCAGTGGTTCGGAGGCCATCAACCGCAGCATCGAAGAGGCCAGTCACGTCATCTGCGTGTCGCGGCTCGAACGCATCCACGTGCAATTCAAGCTGTACGACCTGCAGCGCGTGCAGAAGGACGGCCAGATCGCGTTCCGTGCTTCGCTGCCGGACGGCATCCTGCGCCTGCAGCGCCGGGAGTTCTACCGGCTGCAGGTACCGGTGACCCAGCCGATGGAATGCGCCATCGCCGAACGCCAGCCCGACGGCGAGACCACGTACCGCACCTACCGGGTGATGGACGTCAGCGGCGGCGGCATCGCCCTGGCCGTGCAGGCCGAAGAACCGACGCTGCGTCCCTACAAGGAATTCCCCGGCAGCCTGCTGCACCTGCCGGACAGCGGACCGCTGTGCGTACGCCTGATGGTCAAGAGCCTGCACCGGCAGCTCAACCAGAACGGCAGCGAAAGCTGGCGTGCCGGCTGCCAGTTCACCGAGTTGCCGCGCGGCGGCGATGCGCTGATCCAGCGCTACATCTTCCGCCTGGAACGCCAGCGCAGCGCCCGCGAGCGTGGCGCGGCGTGACCGACGTCGGCCTTTCCGGCGCCATCCGTCGGTTCTGAAGGTCCTCCGCTCAACCTCGCCGCGCTGCCGCCGATACCCCGTGTAACGCTCCTGACACACAGGCGTGGCCGCCCTCGGCCAGCCCGTGCACCGGGGCAGCCGTACCGTCCCATCCGCACGAGGCCGCCATGTCATCCACGTCCACCCGCTTCTCCTCCCGCAGCATCGCCACGCGCGTGATGGTCGGCACCGCCGTCGTCGCCCTGCTCGCCTTCGGCGTGGCCGCGGCGGCCAGCTACCTGCGCAGCAGCCAGTCGCTGCTCGCCGGTGCGCAGACCACGATGGAGGGCTTGGCGAACCTGGAAGCGCAGCGCATCTCCGGCGAACTGACCGCCGCCTTCGACACCAATGCGGCACTGGCGCATGCCCTGCTCGCCCAACGCAGCGGCGACGGCATCAGCCGCGCGGCCGCCAGCGCCATCTTCAAGCGCCAGTTGGAAGCCCATCCGCAATGGATCGGCGTGGGTACGCTGTGGGAACCCGATGCGTTCGACGGCAAGGATGCGGACTACGTGTCGGCGCCCGGCCACGACGACACCGGCCGCTTCATGAGCTACTGGGCATGGAGCGACGGCGTGCCGCTGGAAGAGGCCCTGCGCGACTACGAGGTGCCCGGTGCCGGCGACTGGTACCTGCGCCCACGCGAACTCAAGCGCCAGGTGGTCGCCGAGCCCTACGTCTACAAGATCGCCGGCAAGGACGTGCTGATGACGACCCTGTCCACGCCCGTGCTGGAAGACGGCAAGTATGTCGGTGTCATGACCGTCGACTTCGCCCTGCAGTCGCTGCAGCAGCGCATCGCCAAACTCACGCCGATGGGCGCGGGCTTCGTGCGCCTGCTGACACCGGCCGGCGTGGTGATCGCCGACCAGGATGCGGCCTCGGTCGGCAAGCCGTACGCCGGTGACCAGGCCGCCGACGTGATCAAGCGGGTCGCCGCCGGCGAGCCCGTGTTCCGCGAGGCCACCAATGCCGCCGGCGACGCGGTGATGGAAGCCTACGTGCCGCTGCAGATCGGTGACGCGCAGGAGCGCTTCGCGCTCGGCGTGGTGGTTCCGCGCGCCGTCCTGATGAAGGAGGCCCGCGACGTGCTGTGGACGGTGGTGGCGGTGGGCGCGCTGGGCGCCGCCCTGCTCTGCGGCGCGGTGTTCTGGCTGCTGCGCCGCCAGGTCGCCCGGCCGCTGGCCGGGGCCGTGCGCGTCGCCGACGACATCGCCCGCGGCAAGCTGGACAGCGGGATCGACGCCAGTGGCGACGACGAGATCGGCACGCTGATGAAAGCCATGCGCAGCATGCAGGGCAACCTGCGCGAACGCATCGAACGCGATGCGGTGGTAGCGAAGGAAAGCCTGCGCATCCGCACCGCGCTGGAGAACGTCACCACCAACGTCATGATCGCCGACGCCGACCGCACCATCGTGTATGCCAACGGGCCGCTGATGAAGATGCTCGCGGACGCCGAGCAGGACCTGCGCCGCGACCTGTCCGCGTTCGACGTGCGCACCGTCGTAGGCAGCAGCATCGACATCTTCCACAAGAAGCCCGAGCACCAGTCGCGCATGCTGGCGCAGTTGCAGGGCACGCATCGCGCGCAGATCAGCGTCGGTGGCCGCATCATGCAGCTGATCATCAACCCGGTGACCGATGGCGACGGCCAGCGCGCCGGCTATGTGGTCGAGTGGGCGGATCGCACCCACGAGGTGATGGTCGAACAGGAGGTCACCCGTATCGTGCAGGCCGCGGCGCAGGGCGACCTGGGCGGACGCATCACCGAGACCGGCAAACAGGGCTTCCTGCTGATGCTGTCGCAGCAGGTCAACGGCCTGCTGGCCGCGATCGCCGGCAGCGTGGAAGCCGTCTCGGGCGTGCTGCAATCGCTTTCGAAGGGCGACCTGACCGCACGGATGGAAGGTGACTTCCACGGCGTGTTCGCCACCATGC
>NZ_LSIF01000072.1 GCF_001556105.1 Pseudoxanthomonas mexicana
TAACGCCTGAGTTAAGCCGACCCGCGAAGCGGGTTCGGCTTGAATGAATTGTTAGGCCGCATCAATTCGGCCTCAATCCTGCCATTCTGAACGCGCTGATCAGAGCGTCAGCAATGTCAGACTCAAAGACCCTCACGTTGTCGTTGGGCTTGCCACTCATCTCGACTCCAATGGCCGACTGTTGCGGGAGGCGCACCAATGTAGTGATCGTTGAACCTGCAAATAAGCGCGAATATGCATGTTTCGAACCACCTATAGCATCATGGAGCGCCATCAGGAAGTCATGACCGAAGTTTGGGGAGGAATACTTCCGATCGCCAGTTATCTCATCACGCAAGCAGGGCACATTGGTGAGCCGTAGGATCAGCGAACTTTCTTGTCCTGTCAGTTCTGGCAAAACATCTGATTTCCATGAGCGCTTCTTGTGCAAACCGAACACGATGCCTCCTGCGGCCTAACGCCTGAGTTAAGCCGACCCGCGAAGCGGGTTCGGCTTGAATGAACTGTTAGGTTGCACCCCGGTTACGGAGAGCCGCCCATGACAGATAAGCCCCGCCTAAAGCAAGGAAGCCGGCGAGCCATACGACCACATTCTCGTCCGACCGCCAAGCTGCGGCAATCTGATCGTGGCTCCGAAACGGCTTGCCTGCGATTGATAGCTCAAAGACACCATAGTACGTGTCACCTGAGTAGATTGGGCCGCCCGGGCTGCTTGGGTCGTAAAGGACAGTTACAACGGGACGATCTGGGCGCGACAGAGTGTCATACACGAGACCCATCGCATTGCCCTTTGACGCGTAATCAAAGGATTGGGGAACACCATCAAGCCCGAACTTAATGCCGTACTTGCCATCTCGGACCCAGGAGACCGGGCCAGATACCGCCTGCAACTCTGAGCGTTGCGGGATGCCTTTGAACGTTGCCCACGAGTAGAGCGCGGCTCCGCTTATGAAGAAGCTAACTACAGCGAAAGCCGCGTTCTTTGCTCTAGTGGGTTTGCCGAAGAACATGCTGTGCAACCTAACGCCTGAGTTAAGCCGACCCGCGAAGCGGGTTCGGCTTGGACGAATTGTTATGCACCAAGGTAAGCCCGAAGCAGGTTGCCTGCAACGGCTGCGGGATGACTGGGGGCCGGAAATCACTCAACGCAAGCCCGGAACAACATGAGGCCTGCTGTGTTTGAAACCGAAGCCGACAGCGCCGCCCGTCCACAAGCCGCGAACCTGGCCGAGAACCGCGCGGAGCACACACGATGCAACCGAAGCCAAGACAAGCGAAGCAGCAAAAGGCAG